>AP017424.1:4157500-4480430 GCA_002355495.1 Streptomyces laurentii | reverse complement strand
GCACCCGGCCCCGCCGCCGCTCCCCGCGCTGATCCGCGCGAGCCCCCACCCTTCCCCTCCTCGACCCTCAGGTGACCCTTATGCCCTCATATACCCCTTCCCCCTCCCCCTCCCTTTCCGCCTCCCCCGCTCCTGCCCCCGCCCGGCTCGACGTCGCGGCCGACCTGCTCGCCCTCCTGCGCGACACCCGCACCGAGCCCCGGCCCGACCCCCAGCTGGAGGCGCTGACCCTGGCCGTCTCCGCCGACCTCCCGGTCCTGCTGTGGGGCGAGCCCGGCATCGGCAAGACCGCCGCGCTGACCCAGCTCGCCGACACCCTCGATCTGCCGCTCACCACCGTCATCGCCAGCGTGCACGAACCTTCCGACTTCTCCGGCCTGCCCGTCATCGGCGACGACCCGGCGGAACAGGGCGTGCCGCTCGCACCGCCGGACTGGGCCGTCCGGCTCGTACGGCAGGGCCGCGGGCTGCTGTTCCTCGACGAACTGTCCACCGCCACGCCCGCCGTCCAGGCCGCGCTCCTGCGCCTCGTCCTGGAACGGCGTATCGGCTCGCTCCGGCTCCCGGCCGACGTACGGATCGTGGCCGCCGCCAATCCGCGGGCCTCGGCGGCGGACGGCTGGGAGCTGAGCGCCCCGCTGGCGAACCGTTTCGTCCATCTCCAGTGGGCCCACGACCACGAGGTGGTGATCCGCGGCCTCGGCGGCACCTGGCCGCGCGCCGTCCTCCCCCGCCTGGACCCCGCGCTGCTCCCCGGCGCCGTGGACCGGGCCCGCCGCGCGGTGTGCGGGCTGCTGACCGCGCGCCCCGCCCTCGTCCACCGGCTGCCGGGCACCGAGACCCGCCGGGGCGGCGCCTGGCCGTCGCCCCGCAGCTGGGACATGGCCCTGTCCCTGATCGCCTTCGCGACCGCCGCCGGCTCGGACCGGGACGTCCTGTCGCTGCTCGTGCGCGGCACCGTCGGCGACGGTTCCGGCCTCGAACTCCTGGCCTGGCTCGACCGGATGGACCTGCCCGACCCCGAACTCCTCCTCGCCGACCCCGTGCACGCCGAACTGCCGGAACGCGGCGACCGGCGCCAGGCCACCCTCGAAGGAGTCGTCGAGGTGGTCAAATCCCTTCTCACAGAGGACCGTTGGAACGCGGCCTGGGCGCTGCTCGTACGGGCGATGGAAACCGGTGCACCGGACCTGGTCGTCGTGCCCGCCACCACCCTCGCGGCGCTGCGGCGCGAGGACTGGGACGTACCGGAGGCGATCGAGCGGCTCGCGGGCGTGGTGTCCATGTCCCGGCGCGCGGACCGCTCGATGGCGCGGGCGGCCAAGGAGCGGACGGGGGCGGGCCGATGAGCGGCGAGGCGAGCACGGGGGGCCTGGAGCTCGACCGGGAGAAGCTGTTCGCCGCGCGCCTGCACGCCGCCCGGGTCCGCCCGTACCTGGCGACCGCCCTGTTCGCCCTGCACCCGGTGGAGTCGCGGCGCGTGCCGACGATGGCGGTCGACCGCCACTGGCGGTGCTACGTCTCCCCCGCCTTCGTGGCCCGCACCCCGGTCGAGGAACTGGCCGGCGTGTGGGTGCACGAGGTGTCCCACCTGCTGCGCGACCATCACGGCCGGGGCGACCGGGTCGCCCGCGCCCGCGGCCTCACCGGCGCCGCCGACCGGCTGCGCATCAACATCGCGGCGGACTGCGAGATCAACGACGACGCGTACGGCGACGGCCTCGTGCCGCCCGAAGGCGTCCTCACCCCGCAGTCCCTCGGCCTGCCCGAGGGCAAGCTGATGGAGGACTACCTGGGGCGGTTCCGGCTCGAACAGTGGCCGAACCTCATGGCCGCCTGGCTCGACTGCGGCAGCGGCGCCGACGGCCTGGAGCGGGAATGGGACCTCGGCCCGGACGGCGCCCACGGCCTGAGCGAACAGGAACGGGACGGCATCCGCTTCCGGGTCGCCCAGGGCATCACCGGCCGCCCCGGCACCGCGCCCAAGGGCTGGCAGCGCTGGGCCGACCGGGCACTCCATCCGCCGCAGCCCTGGCGGGAGCTGCTGGGCGCGGCGGTCCGCACCGCGACCTCCGGGGCCGGCGCCGGCGAGGACCACAGTCACGGCCGCCCGTCGCGCCGCTCCAGCGCCCTGCCCGGAATCGTGCTGCCGAGCCTGCGCCGCAGACCGCCCCGGGTAACGGTCGTCATCGACACGTCCGCCTCGGTCAGCGACGGCGAACTGGGCAGCGCGCTCCTGGAAGTCGCCGCCATCACCCGCGCGGTGGGCGGCCGCCGGGACCTGGTGAGCGTCGTCTCCTGCGACGCCGCCGCCCGGATCGCGCACCCGGTGTGCCAGGCGGAGGGCATCACCCTCATCGGCGGCGGCGGTACGGACCTGCGGACGGGCTTCACCGTCGCCCTGCGGGCCCGCCCGCGCCCCGACGTCGTGGTCGTCCTCACCGACGGCCAGACCCCCTGGCCCGCGCGGCGCCCGGACTGCCGCACGGTCGTGGGCCTCTTCGCCCGCCCCGTCCGGCACGTGGACGAGGACGACCCCGACTACGTGCCGGACCGGCCCCCGGACTGGGCCCGGGTGGTCCGCATCGGGTGAGGAAAGCCCGGCCGACGGTGCGACGGCCCGGCGGTCGGCCTCCTTCCGGGCCGGCTCCCCGTCGTCGTACCGGGGAGCCGGGTCCCGAGGCGTACTCCGGTCTCTCAGTACGACTTCGGCAGGCCCAGGGTCTGGTGGGAGACGAAGTTGAGGATCATCTCGCGGCTGACCGGGGCGATCCGGGCCACCCGGGCGGCGGTGATGAGGCGGGCGAGGCCGAACTCGCGGGTGAGGCCGTTGCCGCCGAGGGTGTGGACGGACTGGTCGACGGCCTTCACGCAGGCCTCGGCCGCGGCGTACTTCGCCATGTTGGCGGCCTCGCCGGCCGCCAGGTCGTCGCCCGCGTCGTAGAGGGCGGCGGCCTTGCGCATCATCAGGCGGGCGAGTTCGAGTTCGATGTGGGACTGGGCGAGGGGGTGGGCGATGGCCTGGTGGGCGCCGATGGGGGTCTTCCAGACCTGGCGTTCCTTGGCGTACGTCACCGCCTGGGCGAGGGCGTAGCGGCCCATGCCGATGGCGAACGCGGCCGTCATGATGCGCTCGGGGTTGAGGCCCGCGAAGAGTTGGAGGAGTCCGGCGTCCTCGTCGCCCACGAGGGCGTCGGCGGGGAGCCGGACGCCGTCGAGAGTCAGCTCGAACTGCTTCTCGTGGGCGTCGAGTTCCATGTCGATGGCGCGACGGCCGAAGCCGGGGGTGTCGCGCGGGACGATGAAGAGGCAGGCCTTGAGCGTGCCGGTGCGGGCATCGGAGGTGCGGCCGACGATGAGGGTCGCGTCGGCGATGTCGACGCCGGAGACGAAGACCTTGCGGCCGTCGAGCACCCAGCCGTCGCCCGTGCGCGTGGCGGTGGTGGTGATGCGGTGGGAGTTGGAGCCGGCGTCGGGTTCGGTGATGCCGAAGGCCATGGTGCGGCTGCCGTCGGCGAGGCCGGGCAGCCAGGCGGCCTTCTGCGCGTCGGTGCCGAAGCGGGCGAGGACCGTGCCGCAGATCGCGGGCGAGACGACCATCATCAGGAGCGGCGCGCCGGCCGCGCCGGCCTCTTCGAGCACGATGGAGAGTTCGGCCATGCCGCCGCCCCCGCCGCCGTACTCCTCGGGCAGGTTGACGCCCAGGTAGCCGAGCTTGCCGGCCTCGGCCCACAGTTCGGCGCGGTCGAAGCCGGGGCCGTGACGGCGGCCGAGGGCGGCGACGGCGGCGCGCAGGGCGGTGTGTTCGGCCGGTTCGATGAGGGTGCTCATGCGGACGGTTCCTCCTGTGCATCGGTCGATACGACGGCGAGCAGGGCACCGACCTCGACCTGGCGGCCGGGGGCGGCGTGGAGCGCGGTGAGCGTGCCGGAGGCGGGCGCGGTGACCCGGTGTTCCATCTTCATGGCCTCCAGCCACAGCAGGGGCTGCCCGGCCTCGACCCGGCCGCCGACGGCCAGGCCGTCGGCGACGCGGACGACGGTGCCGGGCATGGGGGCCAGCAGGGAGCCGGGCTCCCGCTGGTCGTCGGGGTCGGGGAAGCGGGGTACGGGGGTAAGGCGGTGCGGTCCGGCGTACACGGTCCCGTCGTGGCGGGCGATCGAGAAGTGCCGGACGATTCCGCCGGCTTCGAGGCTGACGCGGTCGGCCGCGACGGCGACGGCACGCACTCCGGGAGGGCTGGTCACCTGATAGCCGCCGGCGCGGGTCGGGCGGTACGCGACCTCGTGACCGCCGTCGCCCGTGCGGGCGAGTCCGGTGTACGCCCGGCGCTCGTCCTGCGACCGTACGTTGCGCCAACCTCCCCCGAAACGAGATGGGTTGACGGCGGCGTCGGCGAGGGCGGCCGCGACCGCCGCGTACTCCTCGCCCGGCGGCGGGACCGTCAGGACGTCCAGGTGTTCGGCGTAGAAGTCGGTGCCGAGGCGGGCCGGTTCGGTGAAGCCGGGGTGGCGGAGGGAGGCGACCAGCAGGTCGCGGTTGGTCGACGGGCCGTGGATACGGGCGCGTTCAAGGCCGCGGGCGAGCAGGCGGGCGGCCGCGGCGCGGGTCGGGGCGTGGGCGACGACCTTGGCGAGCATGGCGTCGTAGTGCACGCCGACGGTGTCGCCGGAGACGTAACCGGTATCGACCCTGAGGCCCGGTCCGCCGGGCAGACCGGAGCCGGCCGAGCCGGAGCCGGGCAGCCCGGAGCCGGACAGGCCCAGGCCGGGCAGCTCGAAGGTGTGCAGCCGGCCGGCCTGCGGGGCCCAGCGGGCGGCCGGGTCCTCCGCGTACAGGCGGGCCTCGATGGCGTGCCCGGACGGCTCCGGCGGATCGGGCGGCAGCGCGTCGCCCTCGGCGACGGCGATCTGGAGGGCGACGAGGTCGATACCGAACACGGCCTCGGTGACCGGGTGTTCGACCTGGAGGCGGGTGTTCATCTCCAGGAAGTGCGCGCGGCCGCCGGCGACCAGGAACTCGACCGTGCCCGCGCCGGTGTACCCGACGGCCTTCGCGGCCGCCGCCGACCGCTCGTACAGCGAGGCGACGAGTCCGGGCGGCAGACCGGGCGCCGGGGATTCCTCGATCACCTTCTGGTGGCGGCGCTGGAGTGAGCAGTCGCGGGTGCCGAGGGTCCAGACGGTGCCATGGGTGTCGGCCAGGATCTGCACCTCGACGTGGCGGCCGTTCTCGACGTACGGCTCGACGAAGACCTCGCCGTCCCCGAACGCGCTCAGTGCCTCCGCCGACGCGGCCTTCAACTCGCCGTCCAGGTCGGCCCTGTGCCGTACGACACGCATGCCCCGGCCGCCGCCGCCCGCCGCCGCCTTCACCAGGACGGGCAGGTCGTCGGCGGTGACGTCGGCGGCGGCGAGCGGCGGCACGCCGAGGAGTTCCTTGGCACGGGTCTTGGACGCCATGGCCTCGATCGCGGCCGGCGGCGGGCCGATCCACACCAGTCCGGCGTCGGTGACGGCGCGCGCGAAGCCGGGGTTCTCGGAGAGGAAGCCGTAGCCGGGGTGGACGGCGTCGGCCCCGGCCGCCAGCGCGGCCTTCACGATCAGGTCGCCGCGCAGATAGGTGTCCGCGGGGGCCGCGCCCGGCAGCCGTACCGCCGTGTCCGCCTCCCGTACGTGCAGGGCGTCGGCGTCCGCGTCGGAGTACACGGCGACGGTCGCGATGCCCAGGTCACGGCAGGTACGGAAGATCCGGCAGGCGATCTCGCCCCGGTTGGCCACGAGAAGAGTCGACAACATGTCGGGATGCCTCACATTCGGAAGACGCCGAAGCCGCCGCGCGCGCCCTCGACCGGTGCCGTGTGGATCGCGGACAGGCAGAGCCCGAGGACGGTACGGGTGTCGCGCGGGTCGACGACCCCGTCGTCGTACAGCCGCCCGGACAGGAACATCGGCAGCGATTCGCTCTCGATCTGCGCCTCGACCATCGCGCGCAGTCCGGCGTCCGCCTCGTCGTCGTACGGCTGCCCCTTCGCCGCCGCGCTCGCCCGCGCGACGATCGACAGCACGCCGGCCAGCTGTTGCGGCCCCATGACGGCGGACTTGGCGCTCGGCCAGGCGAAGAGGAAGCGCGGGTCGTACGCCCGGCCGCACATCCCGTAGTGCCCGGCCCCGTACGAGGCGCCCATCAGGACGGACAGATGCGGGACGCGCGAGTTCGACACCGCGTTGATCATCATCGCGCCGTGCTTGATGATGCCGCCCTGCTCGTACTCCTTGCCGACCATGTAGCCGGTGGTGTTGTGCAGGAAGACCAGCGGGATGTCGCGCTGGTTGGCGAGCTGGATGAACTGGGCGGCCTTCTGCGACTCGGCGGAGAAGAGCACGCCCTGCGCGTTGGCGAGGACGCCCACCGGGTAGCCGTGCAGCCGCGCCCAGCCGGTGACCAGGCTCGTCCCGTACAGCGGCTTGAACTCGTCGAAGTCCGAGCCGTCGACGATCCGCGCGATCACCTCGCGCGGGTCGAAGGGGGTCTTGAGGTCGCCGGGCACGATGCCGAGGAGTTCGTCCGCGTCGTACTTCGGCGGCAGCACGGCGAGCGGGTCCGGATCCGGGTGCGCCTTGCGGTGGTTGAGGCGGGCGACGATCCGGCGGGCCTGGCGCAGCGCGTCGTGCTCGTCGACGGCGTAGTGGTCGGCGAGCCCGGAGACGCGGGCGTGCATCTCGGCGCCGCCGAGCGACTCGTCGTCGCTCTCCTCCCCCGTCGCCATCTTGACGAGCGGCGGCCCGCCGAGGAAGACCTTCGACCGCTCCTTGATCATCACGGTGTGGTCGGACATGCCGGGGACGTACGCGCCGCCGGCCGTCGAGTTGCCGAAGACGACCGCGACCGTCGGGATTCCCGCGGCGGACAGCCGGGTGAGGTCGCGGAAGAGCGCCCCGCCGGGGATGAAGATCTCCTTCTGCGAGGGCAGATCGGCGCCGCCGGACTCGACGAGCGAGACGACGGGGAGGCGGTTGGCGTACGCGATCTCGTTGGCACGCAGGGCCTTCTTCAGCGTCCAGGGGTTGGAGGCGCCGCCGCGCACGGTCGGGTCGTTGGCGGTGATCAGGCACTCGACGCCCTCGATCACCCCGATGCCGGTGACCAGGGACGCCCCTACGGCATGGTCGCTGCCCCAGGCGGCGAGCGGGGACAGTTCCAGGAAGGGGGTGTCGGGGTCGACGAGGAGTCCGATGCGCTCGCGGGCGAGCAGCTTGCCGCGCTTGCGATGCCGGGCGACGTACTTCTCGCCGCCGCCCGCGAGCGCCTTCGCGTGCTCGGCGTCGAGCGCGTCGATCTTGTCGAGCATGGCCGAACGGTTGCTCGTATAGTCCGGTCCGCCGGTGTCGAGGGCGGAGGCGAGGACGGTCACAGCAGTTCCTCCGGGATGTCGAGACGGCGGGAGCGCAGCCATTCGCCGAGGGCCTTGGCCTGCGGGTCGAAGCGGGCCTGGGAGGCGACGCCTTCGCCGAGGAGGCCGGTCACGGTGAAGTTCAGCGCCCGCAGACGCGGCAGCACATGGCGTTCCACCGGGAGTTCGGACGTCTCGGGCAGCAGGGCGCGGAAGCGGTCGACGGTGAGGGTGTGGACGAGCCAGCGCCAGGCCGGTTCGCCGCGGACCCAGACCCCGACGTTCGCGTCACCGCCCTTGTCGCCGCTGCGCGCCCCGGCGACCCGGCCGAGCGGCGCCCGGCGCACCGGACCGGCGGGGACGGGCGGGGGCTCGGGCAGCGGCGGTTCCGGTACGGGTTCCAGGGGCCGGGTGCGCTCCGGTACGGGGACGGGGACGCGGGTCCCGTCGGGCAGCACGGCCGTGTGCGCGACCTCGCCGGCCGGGACGTACGCCGACTCGAAGACCCCGTAGGGGGCACCCCGGCCGGGCGGGGCGGTGACGTGGAAGCCCGGGTAGCTCGCGAGGGCCGGCTCGATCGCGGCGCCGGTGACGGCCCGGCCGACGGCCTCCCGGTCCTGGTCGCGCACGACGAGGCGGAGCAGCGCGCTGGCGGTCTCCTCGGTCGGCGCGTCGGGACGGTCGGTGCGCACCAGCTCCCAACTCACCTGCTGGGGACGGGATTTCCCGAGGGCGTCCTCGACCTGGGCGCGGACGAGCGCGGCCTTCGCCTCGATATCGAGGCCGGTGAGCACGAAGACGACCTCGTTGCGGAAGCCGCCGAGCCGGCACAGGCCCGCCTTGAGCGTGGGCGGCGGCGCCTCGCCCCGTACCCCGTCGATCCGTACCCGGTCCGGCCCGTCCTGGGTGAGCCGTACGGTGTCGAGCCGGGCGGTCACGTCGGGGCCGGCGTAGCGGGCGCCGGCCGTCTCGTACAGCAGCTGGGCGGTGACGGTGCCGGTGTCGACGAAGCCGCCGGTACCGGGGTGCTTGGTGATGACGGCCGTGCCGTCGGCGTGGAGTTCGGCGAGCGGGAAGCCGGGGCGGCGGAGGCGGTACGGGCCGTCCGGGCCGTCCGGGCCGCCCAGGCCCTCCGGACCGTCCGCGCCGTGCTCGGTGAAGAAGGCGTAGTTGCCGCCGGTGGCCTGGGTGCCGCATTCCAGGACGTGGCCGGCGACGACCGCGCCCGCCATCTTGTCGTGCCAGTCCGGGTCGTCCGGCCGCCAGCCGAAGAACCACTGCGCGGGCCCGGTGACGAGCGCGGCGTCCGTGACCCGGCCGGTCACGACGACATCGGCACCGGCGGCGAGACAGGCCGCGATCCCGCCGCCGCCGAGGTAGGCGTTCGCCGCCAACACCCCAAGCCGGGGCGGGAGTCGGTCGCCCTCGACGTGGGCGACGCGGACCGGGACACCGAGCCGTTCGGCCAGCGCGCGCAGGGCGTCGGCGAGACCGGCCGGGTTGAGTCCGCCGGCGTTGGCGACGATCTTCACACCGCGCTCGTGGGCGAGCCCGAGCCCCTCCTCCATCTGGCGCAGGAAGGTCTTGGCGTATCCGGCCGCGGGGTCCTTGAGGAGGTCGCGGCCGAGGATGAGCATGGTCAGTTCGGCGAGGTAATCGCCGGTGAGGACGTCGAGTTCGCCGCCGGTCAGCATCTCGCGGACGGCGTCGAAGCGGTCGCCGTAGAAGCCGGAGGCGTTGCCGACCCGCAGGATCACGCCTCCCCCTCCGCGCCGGTCTCGCGAGGTGCCCGCCCCGGTCCGGCCGGGCCCGCGAACGCCTGCGCGATGCCCAGCCACCGCTCGGCGTCGGCACCGCGCGCGACGAGCGCGGTGTCGGCGCGGTGGACGCGCTGGGTGACGAGAAGGCAGAAGTCGAGGGCCGGTCCGGTGACGGCCTGCGGCGCGTCCTCGGGGCCGTACATCCACATCTCCCCGCTGGGAGAGGCGAGTTCGAGCCGGAAGGGCTCGGCGGGCGGGGTGAGGCCGCGCACGTGGTACGCGTAGTCGCGGGAGCGCAGTCCGATCCACGCCACGTGCCGCAGCCGGGCCGTCGGCACGCGGACGACCCCGAGGGCGTCGGCCAGGTCCTGCCCGTGCGCCCAGGTCTCCATGAGCCGCGCCGTCGCGAGCGAGACGGCGCTCATGGCGGGCCCGTACCAGGGGAATCGAGTGCCGGGCGGCGCCTCGCGCAGCACCCGGTGGAGCTCCTCGCGGCCGGCCCGCCAGCGGGCGAGCAGTTCGGCGGGCGGCAGCGCCGCGCCCTCCTCGGCGCCGTCGTCGACGAACCGGTCGGGCGCCGCGGCGGCCTTCGCCACCTCCCCCGCGAACGCCTCCGGGTCGGTCGCCGCGAGCAGCGCGGCGTTGTCCGTCCAGGCGAGGTGGGCGATCTGATGCGCGACCGTCCAGCGCGGCGCGGGCGTGGGCAGCGCCCACTGTTCCTCGCTCGACTCCCGTACGAGTGCGTCGACTTCCTCACTCTCGGCACGCAGGTCGTCGAGTACGGCGGCAGGGTCGGACACGGAGCGCTCCCCTCGGGGTCGGGGCGGGGACGGGCGGGTCACGGACGTGCGTGAGGAGCATGGCAGCCACCACAGAAACAATCAAGCGTGCTTGCTTTGAGTTTTCGGGCCCGCGGGAGGACGTGGGACTACGCCGGCCGGACCCCGCCCGCACACCGCGCGGCCCCGCGTCCGAGCCCGTACCCGGCCCCGCTCCAGGCCCGGCACCCGGCTTCCCCGCCGGTCTCTCGTCCGGCTACCCACCAGGTCGGGACCCGGCTCCACTCCAGGTCCCGCGCCCGGCCCCGCGCCCCGGGTCGTACACCGGGTCATCCCCGAGAGGTACGTCCCCGTCCCTGACCCGCCGACTCCGGGATGACCCGGAATCGTGCCTGGTAGGGCCGCGTATGAGGGCCTCTCACTCCTAGCGTGGAGACCATGCCGCCCACCCGCTCCGCTTCACTGCTCTCCTTCACGCTCAAGGACTTCCGCTCCCAGCTGCGCCGACTCGTCCTCACCGGCGCCGCCGTCGCCGTGGGCGTCGCGTTCCTCGTCCTGTCCGTCGGCGGCGCGGGCGCGCTCGTCCAGTCGTACGAGCAGTCGGCGGCGATCGACGTCGGCGACGCGCCCGTCCAGGTCGCCCCGCGGGGCGGCGCCCCCGGTGCCGCCCTCCCGGCCGGCGCCGCCGCCAAGGCCGCGAAGGTCCCGCGGGTCGCGGCCGTCGCCGCCCGCCTCGTCGGCCACGCCAACGTCCTCACCCCCGCCGGCCGCCCCCTCGACGACCGCGCGCTCGTCACCTCCGTCGCCGCCGAACCCGCCCTGCGCTGGCAGCGCCTGGCCACCGGCGCCTGGCCCGAACGCGCGGGCGAGATCGCCCTCGACGAGGACAGCGCGGCCCGCGTCGGCGCCCGCGTCGGCGGCACGGTGACGGTCACCACCGCCACCGGCGGCACCGCCCGCGTCCGCCTCACCGGCCTGCTCGACACCGCCTCCTCCCAGACCCTCGGCTCGCAGCCCGCCCTCGGCATCCCCGAGGCCGCCACCGCCACGTACGCCACCGGCCTGCGCGCCACCCACCTCGACCTCGCGCTGCGCCCCGGCGCCGACGCGTCCGACGTCGCGGCCGATGTACGGCGCGCGCTCGGCGACGACGTCGCCGCCCGTACCCACACCCGGGCCGTCGAGGAGGCCATGCGCAGCGGGAAGACGATGTACGCGGTGGTGCTCACGGCGGCGCTGTCGTTCGTCCTCATCGCGATGGCCGTGGCGCGGATGGTCGTCACCAACACCTTCTCCGTCGTCCTCGCCCAACGCGCCCGCCAGCTCGCCCTGTTGCGCTGCGTCGGCGCCGACCGCGAACAGATCCGCCGGATCATCCGCCGCCAGGGCCTGCTCCTCGGCGTACTCGCCTCCGGCACCGGACTGGCGGCCGGCGCGGGCGCCTGCGCGCTCGGCACGGCGCTCCTGGCCGGGCTCGCCGACCTCGGCCCGGTCGAGATCTCGCTGATGCCGGGCCGCTGGACGTTCCTCCTCGGCGGACTGTTCGGCGTCCTCCTCACCCTGTGGGCGGTCCGCCGCCCGGCGCGCGCCGCCTCCGCCGTACCGCCGGTCGCCGCCCTCGCCGCCGGCAGCGCCGCGACCCTGCCCGAGCCGGGCCGGCGCGCGGTGCGCGAGGCCGTCTCCGTCGTGATGCTGGTGGCGGGCGCGGGGCTGCTGGCGATCGGCGCGTTCGGCGGCTCGGCGATCTCGCTGCTCGCGGTGACGCTTGGCGCGATCCTCACCTTCTTCGCCGTCCTGCGGTACGCGCGCCACCTGCTGCCGCCGATCGTCGGGCTGATCGGCCTCGCGCTGCGCCGCCCGTTCGGCACGGTCGGCCGGCTGTCGGTGCAGCAGCTGCGCGCCAACGGCGCCCGGACCGCGGCCGCCGCCTCCGCGATGCTGGTGGGCGTGACGGTCGCCGTGTCGGCGGTGACGGCCATCGGGATCACCAAGGGCGGCCTGGAGGAGCTGCTGGCGGACCGGATGCCGTCGGTGTTCGCCCTCGACCCGGACGACGAGACGGTGCCGGCCGGGGCCCTCGCGGCGCTGCGCGCCGAGCGGAACCTGACCGTCACCCCCGTCCGTACCGCCACCGTCACCCTCGACGGACACCGCACCCTCGTCGCCACGGCCGACCCTGCGGGCCTCAACCCGCGCGCCGACGGCGTACCGCAGGCGCGGGCGCTGCGGGACGGGGAGGCGCTCGGGCCGCTGCGGAACCCGGGGCCGGACCTCACGGCCGTACGGGGCGCGGAGATGCTGCCCATGCAGCTGTACCCGGACGCGGGGCTGTACGTGACGGGGGCGACGTTCGACCGGCTGGCGTCGGGTTCCGACGAAGGTACGGAGCCGACCGCGGCCCGGCTCGCGACGGTGCTGGTCAACCCGGCGGACGGGACCGGCCGCGACGAGGCCCGGGCGGCGGTGGACCGCGCGCTCGCCGCGTACCCCGGCATCCGCGTCGCCGACACCGGCTCCGACGCGAAGCTCGTCCGCACGATGCTGGACCGGCTGATGATGGTGGTCACCGTGCTGCTCGGCTTCTCGACGGCCATCGCCGCGCTGGGCGTGGCGGCGACGCTGACGCTGACGGTGGAGGAGCGGACCCGCGAGTTCGGGATGCTGCGGGCGATCGGGCTGGTGGGCGGGCAGCTGCGCCGCATGCTGACTCTGGAGTCCGTACTCCTCGCCCTCTCGGGCGCGCTCGCGGGCACCCTGCTCGGTGTCGTCTACGGCACCCTCGCCGCCCGCTCCGTCCTCGGCGGCCGGATCGCCCCGCTGGACGTCCTGGCCTCGTCGGGCGGTACGGCCCTGACGATCCTGGCCCTGCTCGCCGCCACCGTCGTGACGGGCATCGCGGCCTCGGTCCTGCCGGCCCGGCGGGTGCGGCGGATGGTGATCGTGGACGCGCTGCGGGAGGCGTGAGCGGGGGCCTGCGGGGGGCGGAGCCGGGCGCGAAGGATCAGTGGGATACGGGGAGTTGATCGCTGCTGCGGTCGGCTCCCCGGTCGACGGGTTCTCCCGGCGAGACCACCGTTCCGGCAGCCCGCCGCGCGCGGAGCCCGAAGGCGCTGACCAGGGTGGCGAGCAGGGCCGCGGCGAGCGGGACCCACAGGGCGGCCCGGTAGCCGTCGAGCAGCGCGGCCGGTGAAGTCGACGTGGTGGCGGCGACGTTGACGGCGGTGACGGTGGAGAGGCCGAGCGCGGCGCCGAACTGGAAGGAGGTGTACAGCAGTCCCCCGGCCAGCCCCTGTTCCTCCTCCTTGACGCCTTCGGTGGCGACGATGGTCAGCGGGCCGTAGGCGAGGGAGAAGGCGAGGCCGAGGACGATCAGGCTGGGGAACATCGCCGGGTACGTCCAGTCGGCGCCGACCGGCAGGAACAGGGCGTACGCGAGCGAGGCCAGGAGGAGCCCGCCGAAGATCACCCGGGCGTTGCCGAAGCGGGCCACCAGCCGGGGGTGAGCAGCGGGGAGAGGACCGCGTCGATGCCGATGACGATCATCGCGAAGCTGGTCTGAAGAGTCGACCAGTCGCGCAGTTCCTGGAGGTAGAGGACGACCAGGAACTGGAACCCGAAGAAGCCCGCCGAGAACAGCAGCCCGGAGAGGTTGGCGCGGACCAGGGCGCCGCTGCGGAAGATGCCGAGACGGACCAGCGGGGACGCCGAACGGCGTTCCACGGCGGCGAACGCGGCGAGGAAGGCGAGGCCCGCGCCGATCGTTCCGGCCGTCCAGGCGAGGCTCGAATGGGTGGCGCGCTCCACGCCGAGGACGAGCAGGACGACGGCGGCGGTGACGGTGACGCCCCCGGCCAGGTCGACGCTCTGCCGGACGCCCGCTCCCCCGGTGCCGGTCCCGGCGCGGCCGGGGCGCGGCGGCTTGGGTACGAGGGCGAGCGCGGCAACGAGGATCAGCGCGGAGAGCACGACCGGGGCGAAGAACACCCAGCGCCAGTCGACCGCCGTGAGCAGCCCGCCGACGACGAGGCCGATCGAGAAGCCGGCGGCCGAGGTGCCGGCGTAGAAGAGCAGGGCCTTGTCGCGCCTCGGGCCCTCCTCGAAACCGGTGGTGATGATGGACAGACCGGCCGGGGTCATGAAGGCGGCGGCGACGCCGGTGACGAACCGGGCGACGATCAGTGTCCAGCCCTCGGTGGCGAATCCTCCCAGGCCGGAGAAGAGCAGGAAGACCGCGAGCCAGCCGACGAACATCCGGCGGCGCCCGAACAGGTCGGCCGCCCGGCCGCCGAGCAGCATGAAGCCGCCGTATCCGAGGACGTACGCGCTCATGACCCACTGAAGCGAGCCGGTGGACAGGCCGAGGTCGGCGCGGATGGACGGCAGGGCCACGTTGAGCATGGCCACGTCGATGCCCTCCAGGAAGATCGCGCCGCACAGGACGAGCAGGACGCCCCCTTCGCGTCCGCGCAGAGCACCGCTCGCTGTTTGCCGTGAAGTCATGTCGATTCCTCGATGGTGAGGGCGGAGGGGCAGATGAAGGGGCTGAAGAGAATGAAGGGCGGTGCCGGGATCCGTCGGCTCGACCACCCTCGGTCAGGGCGGGAGGGGGGAACAACGGCGAAGAACGCAACGTTCGTTCAGCCAGGCTTACCGATACCGAGCAAGCAGGGGGAACGCCGGTGGAGCACGACGAGCTGGAGTGTTTCCTGCTGCTCGCCGAAGAGTTGCACTTCGGCCGCACGGCCGAACGGATGCGGCTGTCCCGGGCCCGGGTGAGCCAGCTCGTCCAGCGGCTCGAACGCCGCGTCGGCGCACCGCTGTTCGCCCGTACCAGCCGCAAGGTCGCCCTCACCTCGCTCGGGCGGCAGCTGCGCGCCGATCTCGAACCGCACCACCGCGCGATCGAGGCCGCCCTGGAACGGGCGGCCGCCAGCGCGCGCGGTATCGACACCGTGCTGTACGTCGGGTTCGCCAACCCCCTGACCGGCGAGATCGCCATGCGGGCGGCGGAGACACTGCGCGCCGGGCGCCCGCGGCTTGCCGTGGAGTTCTGCGAGGCCCCGCTCGCCGATCCGTACGGTCAGCTCCGCAAGGGCGAACTCCATGTCCAGATCTCCGAGCTGCCCGTACAAGACGAAGAATTGAGCGCGGGCCCGGCACTGCTCGCGGAGGAACGCGTCCTCGCGATCCACGCGGCCCACCCGCTCGCCGCGCGGGCCGCGGTGTCCCTGGAGGACCTGGCCGAGGTCACCCTGCTCACGGTCGACGGCGACGTACCCGCCTCCTGGCTCGCCCACCACGTCCCCACGCACACGCCGAGCGGCCGGCCGATCGCCCGCGGGCCCGGCGTGACCCAGCTGCAGGAGGCGCTGATGCTGATCGCCGGCGGCCGGGGCGCGCTGCTCGCGCCGGCGCACACGGCGACGTACCACGCGCGCCCCGGCGTCGCCTACGTCCCCTTCGCCGACGCGGAGCCGACCGACTACGGCCTGGTGTGGCGGGCCGGTCACACCACCGAGGCGGTGGGGGCCTTCGTCACGGCCGCGCGCGAGGCGGCGCGGGAGGTGAGGGCCCGTACCGCCAGGTGAGCGCGCGCGGGAAGGCGGGAACAGAAAAGTGGCGGCGGAGGGGGTGATTTCCCCCTCCGCCGCCACTTGCCGAGGACGCGGCCGGCGTCAGGTCTCCGGCGTCAGCGGGGCGTCATTTGGAGGCCCGGGACATCTGGGTCCGCACCGCGCCCATGCTCGCCGCGATGACGAGCGCGATCGCGAGGGCGTCCAGCAGGCCGAGGGCCTGGTGCAGGATGAGGAACCCCGCCGCGGCGGCGATGGCCGGCTCCAGGCTCATGAGGATGGCGAAGGTGGGGGCGGGCAGACGGCGCAGGGCGACGAGTTCCAGGGCGTACGGGAGGACCGAGGACATCAGCGCGACGGCGAGGCCGAGCCCGATGGTCGACGGGACGATGATCCGGTCGCCGGCCGCCACGATGCCGAACGGCAGGCTGATCAGCGCGCCGACGGCCATCGCGAGGGCGAGGCCGTCCATCTGCGGGAAGCGGCGGCCGGTGCGGGCGCTGAAGACGATGTACGCGGCCCACATGGACCCCGCGCCGAGCGCGAGGAGGGCCCCGACGGGGTCGAGCCGGTCGAAGCCGCCGCCGCTGAGCAGGGCGACGCCCGCGAGCGCGAGGCCGGCCCAGAGGAAGTTGACCAGGCGGCGCGAGGCGAAGACGGAGAGGGCGAGCGGGCCGAGCACTTCGAGGGTGACGGCGACGCCGAGGGGGATCCGGTCGACGGCGAGGTAGAAGAGGATGTTCATGACGGCCATCGCCGTACCGAACGTGATCACCGTGCCCCAGTCGGCGCGGCTGTGGCCGCGGATCTTGGGGCGGCAGACGATGAGGAGCACGGCGGCGGCGAGGACGAGCCGCAGCGTGACGACGCCGAGCGCGCCGGCGCGGGGCATGAGAAGTACGGCGACCGCGGACCCGAACTGTACGGAGAGCCCGCCGGCGACGACGAGCGCGACGGGCCCGAGGCTGCCGAACCGCGCGAACCGACCGAACCGGCCCGCACCGGGGGCGGCGGGGGTCTCCGTGGGCGTGGCGGACGCCACGGGTATGTCCTTGACCGGGCTGTCCACCGGCACACTCCTTGCCTGTCGCTGACGATCATGAGTCCAGTGAGGTGAACCTCTCGGTGCAGAGTAATGCACCACTAGGCCACTCCTCCATCCTTACTGACGAGAAAGGTCAGGGCAAAGGGCGTAGATCACCCCCGCGAGTGGTCATATGCCAGAAGCAACCCTGCGTCACGGCCCGGCTCCCACGTTCCCCTCACGGCCACCTCCACCCGCCGTCACCGCCGCACCGGTCGAGGAGCTGTTCGCGGACGCGCCGGAGGGCTAGGGCCCGCCCGGGCCCGGCTAGGCGTTCACATGCCGGGCGAGGATGCGGAGGGCGTCGGCCGAGGCGGGGTCGTTCGGGGTGTAGATCTCCAGGCGGTGGTCCGGACTGTCGGGCTGGAGCCAGACCTGGTACGCGACGTTCGTCGCGCCGATGGTCGGGTGATGCAGGCGCATGTCGCCGGTGGTGCAGTCGGCGACCTCGCCGGTCGCCCACATCGTGGCGAACACGTCGCTCCGCATGGCGAGTTCGCCGATGAGGTTCGCCAGCCGCGCGTCGGTCGGGAAGCGTCCCGCCGTCAGCCGCAGATAGGCGACGTGCACGCGGGCCAATTCCTCCCAGTTGCGGTGGAGGTCCCGGACCGGCGGGTCCAGGAAGAACATCCGGGGAATCGAGGGCCGGTCCGGTGCGTGGCGCGGCGCCTCGTAGTCGAGGTGTCCGGCGAAGAGCGCGTGACCCGCGCGGTTCCAGGCCAGGACGTCCCCTCTCCGGCCCAGCACGATCGCCGGCGTCGTCCCGGCCAGGGACGCGAGCAGCGCGAGTACGCGCGGATGCGGCTCCTCCTCGGGAGGCTCGGCGAGGCCGGGCCGCGCGGGCTGCCGGACGAGGTTGTGCAGGTGCGCGGTCTCCACGGCGTCCAGTTCCAGCACCCGCGCCAGCGCCCCGAGCACCTGCCCCGAGGCCGCCACCGCCTGCCCCTGCTCCAGCCGGGCGTAGTAGCCGGGACTGACTCCGGCCAGATGTGCCAACTCTTCCCGCCGTAGCCCTGGTACGCGCCGCGCGGTCCCGTACGTACGCAACCCGATCCGGTCCGGGGTCACCCGGTCGCGGCGACTCTTCAGGAACGCTCCGAGACTCTCCACCCCGCCGAGCCTAGGCGGCCCGCTCCCAGGCCGGGTGTACCTGTCAGGTGTACCCACGACAGGTGTCTGGCTGCCGGACGCACCCGGCCCGACCGTTGCCCGTATGACGCACCCCACCCCCAGCCGTACCGGCGTCCGGGCCTGGCTCGGTCTGCCGGCCGTCCTCGGTCCCGTGCTCCTGGTCTCGATGGACGGCTCCATCCTGTTCCTCGCCCTGCCGAGCATCGGCCGGGCGCTCGATCCCGGCGCCGGCCAGACGCTGTGGATCCTGGACGGTTACGGCTTCGCGGTGGGCTCGCTGCTCATCGCGTTCGGGAACATCGGCGACCGGTACGGACGGCTCCGGCTCCTCCTCGCGGGCGCCGCCGTCTTCGGCCTCGGCTCGGCTGCCGCCGCGTTCGCCCCGACGCCCGAACTACTCATCGCCGCCCGCGTGTTGATGGGCGTTGCGGGTGCGACCCTCCTGCCGTCCGCCCTGGCGGTGCTCGGCGAACTGTTCCCCGACCCGCGGCAGCGGGCGCGGGCCATCGGAATCTTCGCCGCCACCTTCGCCGCGGGCTTCGCGATCGGCCCCGTGCTCGGCGGCCTCCTGCTCGAACGCTTCTGGTGGGGATCGGTCTTCCTGGTCAATCTCCCCGTCGTCGCCCTGTTCCTGTGCGTCGCGCCCGCCCTGCTCAAGGACGTCCGCGCGACCCGCCCCGGACGGGTCGACCTCGTCAGCGTCGTGACGTCGGCGGCCGGTCTGCTTCTGACGGTCTACGGCCTGAAGCGCGCCGCCGCCGACGGCCTCTCCGCCTCGGCGGTGACGGCCGGCCTCGCGGGAATCGCCGCCCTCGTCTGGTTCGGCCTACGTCAGCGCCAACTCCCCCACCCGCTCATCGACTTCACGCTCTTCCGCGACCGGGTCTTCACCTTCGCCGTGATCACCGGCCTGCTGCCGCTCGCCGCGTGGTCGGCGACCGCCTACCTGGCCGGGATCTACCTCCAGTCCGTCCTCGGCATCCCCGTCCGCCAGGCCGCCCTCCTCGCGCTTCCGGGGGCCGTCGCGCTCACGGCGACGTGCGTCGCGGCCCCGGCCGTCGTCGACCGCATCGGCAAGCGCGCCGCGCTGCTCGTCTGCCACTTCTCCATCGCCGCCGGACTGCTCCTGCCCGTTGCCGTCGCGGGCGGGGTCGGCTGGTACGTGCTGTCCACGGTGGTCGCCGGTGTCGGGTACGGCATCTCGTTCGCGGTCGTCGCCGACACCGCCGTCGGGGCGGTGCCGCCCGAACGGGCGGGCGCGGCCGGTGCGATCGCCGAGACGAGCAACGAGATCGGCAACGCCCTCGGCATCGCGCTCCTCGGTTCCCTCGCCGCCCTGTTCTTCCGCCTCCAGGGCCCCGGCCTCGCCCCGACCCTCGACGAGACTCTTCAACTGCCCGGCCTGGCCGACACCTCGGCCGCCGCCGCCAAGTCGGCCTTCGTCACCGGCCTGCACGCGGCCGCTCTCGTGGCCGCCCTGCTCCACCTCGCGCTCGGCGCTCTCGCCCTCCGCCGACTGCCCCGCTCCTTGGGCGGCCCAGCGGTCATGCGCGAGGCGTGAGAACACGCCTCCGCCGCGGATGACGTCCGGCGGCGTCCCCAGGGCGCCCGAACCAGCACGAAGGCGAGCAGCCCCAGCCCGGCGACCAGGGCCGGGGACCCGAAGCCGGGGGACAGTGGCCAGTCGGCGGTCAAGAACCGCCGGACGCCATCGCGGCCGGCCGCTACTGGTCCAGCGCCTCCGCCAGTACCTCCGCCAGATGCCGGGGCCGGTGGTCCGGGGACAGGTGGGTGATCTGGGTACGGCAGGAGAAGCCGTCCGCGAGGACGACGGCGTCCGGGGGCGCGGTGCGCAGGGCGGGCAGGAGCTGGTCTTCGGCGCAGGCGCGGGAGACCTGCTGGTGGCCCGGTTCGAAGCCGAAGTTGCCCGCCAGGCCGCAGCAGCCACCCGCCAAATCGCCTACCAGGCCCATGCGTTGGCGGAGCCGGTGGTCCGCCGCGTCGCCGAGGACCGCGTGCTGGTGGCAGTGGGTCTGGCCGGTGACGGCGGAGTGCCGGAGGCGAGGCGGGGTCCAGTCGGGGGCGAGCTGTTCCAGGGTCTCGGCGAAGGTGCGGACGGAGGCGGCGAGACGGGCCGCGCGCGGATCGTCCGGCAGCAGTTCGGGCAGGTCGGTGCGCAGGGTCGCCGCGCAGGAGGGTTCGAGGACGAGGACCGGGCGGTCGGCGAGCGCGCCGGGCGTGCCGGCCATGACGTCGAGGGTGCGGGTCATCACCCGGCGCGCCGCGTCGAGGCGGCCCGTCGACACGTATGTGAGTCCGCAGCACACCCGCCCCGGCGGCAGCGCGACCCCGAGGCCCGCCGCCTCCAGGACCTTCAGGGCGGCCACGCCCACCTCGGGCGCGAGGTGGTCGGTGAAGGTGTCGGGCCACAGGGTGAGCGCGGGCGTCCGGCCCGAGGCGCGTTCGGTGAAGCAGGACGTGAAAGTACGGTCCGCCACCCTCGGCATCGCCCGCTCCGGCGTGATCCCGGCGAGCCGGGCCGCGAACGGCAGCCGCATCGCGGTGTTCAGCCCCTTCCCGAACAGGTCGAGCAGATGTGGCAGCCCGCCCATCGTCCAGTGCGAGCGGGGGCGTCGCAGAGCGCGTCGGCCCGCGTAATGCGCGGCCAGGAAGCGGGACTTGTACGCGGCCATGTCGACGCCCACCGGGCAGTCGCCGCGGCAGCCCTTGCACGACAGGCACAGGTCCAGGGCCTCCCGGACCTCCTTGGACCGCACCCCGTCCGTGACGACCTCGCCGAGCGCCATCTCGTGCAGCAGCCGGGCCCGGCCGCGCGTGGAGTGCCGTTCCTCCCCCGTCGCGCGATAGGAGGGGCACATCACGCCGGGTCCCGAACTCGGGCCTTCGACACGGCACTTGGCCACTCCGACACAGCGGGCGGCCTCGCGCCCCAGTCCGCCGTCCTCCAGCAGTGTCAGGCCGGTGAACCGCAGGCCCGAGTCCAGTGGCTCCGGCCGCACCAGCATGCCCGGGTTCAGACCGCCGTCCGGGTCCCACAGATCCTTCACCGCGCCGAACAGGTCGACGAGTTCGCGCCCGTACATCCTCGGCAGCAGCTCCGCCCGCGCCTTCCCGTCCCCGTGCTCGCCGGACAGCGAGCCGCCGTGCGCCACGACCAGGTCCGCGACCGCCTCCGAGAACTCCCGGAAGCGGGCCACCCCCACCCCCGTCCACAGGTCGAAGTCGACACGGACGTGGACACAGCCGTCGCCGAAGTGCCCGTACGGCGTGCCGCGCAGCCCGTACTCCTTCAACAGGCCCCGGAACTCCCGGAGATACGCGCCGAGGCGGGCCGGCGGCACCGCGCAGTCCTCCCAGCCGGGCCACGCCTCCGCCCCGTCCGGCATCCGGGTCGCCGTGCCCGCCGCGTCCTCGCGGATCCGCCACAGCGCCCGCTGACCGGCCGGGTCGCGCACGAGCGCGGCTTCCAACGCATCGGAGGCCCGCGCCAGTTGGGCCGCCGCAGTGGCGCCGTCCATCTCGACGAACAGCCAGGCCCCGCCGCGCGGCAGCCCGGCCGCGCCGCCTCCGCCGGCGCCTCCGCCCCGTACGAGATCGGCGGCCATCCCCTCGACCGTCAGCGGCCGGTGCGACAGCAGGCCGGCCGCCGCGTCGGCCGCCGCGCTCTCGTCCGCGTACCCGAGCACCACCAGGACGGGCTCGGCCGGCAGCGGGACGAGCCGTACCTCGGCCTCGGTCACCACCCCCAGCGTGCCCTCGCTGCCGCAGAAGGAGCGGGCCACGTCCGCGCCGCGCTCGGGCAGCAGCGCGTCGAGCGCGTACCCGGAGATCCGGCGCGGCAGCCCCTCCGGGTAGCCGGTGCGCAGCAGCGCGAGCCGGTCCGTGACCAGGTCGCGCAGACCGGCCGGCGCGCCGCGCCAGTCACGGCCGAGGCGCAGTCGCCGCCCGTCGTAGGTCGCCACGTCGAGGCCGCGGACGTTGTCGGCGGTCGTGCCCCAGGCCACCGAGTGCGCGCCGCACGCGTTGTTGCCGATCATGCCGCCGAGGGTGCAGCGGCTGTGCGTGGACGGGTCGGGGCCGAAGGTCAGACCGTACGGGCGGGCCGCGTCCCGCAGCCGGTCGAGGACGAGCCCGGGCCGGACGACCGCCGTGCGGGCCTCGGGATCGAGCGACACCACCCCGCGCAGGTGGCGGGTGAGGTCGAGGACGACGCCGGTGCCGGTGGCCTGCCCGGCGATCGACGTACCGCCGCCGCGGGCGACGACCGGCACCTCGTACGTACGGCAGACGGCGAGGGCCGCGGCGACGTCGTCGGCGTCGCGCGGGGTGACGACGCCGAGCGGGACGCGCCGGTAGTTGGAGGCGTCCATCGTGGTCAGGGCGCGGGCGGTGACGGAGAAGTCGATGTCCCGGGCGTCGGTGACGGCGGCGCGCAGGGCCTCGGCCAGTTCGCGGCCGAGGGCCGCGGTCCCGTTCCCGGTCCCGCCCGGCGCCCCGTCCCGCATCAGGCCCCGTACCCCGCCTCGTACCCCGCCCGGCACCGGCGTCGCACCGGCCGGCCCCACCCCCCTGCCCGAATTCCTGCGCGAATTCCGGCCTGCTTCCTCGCCCTCTTGGTGTGATCCCACGACTCCAGGATGTCTCAGTCCTCGTCTCATCGGGCGGACATGCCTCAGCCGCGCCCCTCCCGACCCGATACGCTCCGCCTCGTGGCCGATATCCAGATTCCCGCTGACATGAAGCCCGCCGATGGCCGTTTCGGCGCGGGCCCCTCCAAGGTGCGCACGGAGGCGCTGGAGGCCCTGGCCGCCACCGGCACCTCCTATCTCGGCACGTCCCACCGCCAGGCCACGGTCAAGGACCTGGTCGGCGAGGTGCGTACCGGACTCCGCGACCTCTTCTCGCTGCCCGAGGGCTACGAGGTGATCCTGGGCAACGGCGGCTCCACCGCCTTCTGGGACATCGCGACCCACGGCCTGATCGAGAACAAGTCGCAGCACCTCACCTTCGGCGAGTTCTCGTCCAAGTTCGCGAAGGCGTCGAAGCTGGCCCCGTGGCTGGCCGAGCCGACCGTGGTCTCCGCCGACCCGGGCAGCTGCCCGCAGCCGGTGGCCGAGGCGGGCACCGACGTCTACGCCTTCACCCACAACGAGACCTCCACCGGTGTCGCCGCCCCGATCCGTCGCGTCGCGGGTGCCGACGAGGGCGCGCTGGTCCTCGTGGACGCCACCTCGGGCGCGGGCGGCCTGCCGGTCGACATCACCGAGACCGACGTCTACTACTTCGCTCCGCAGAAGTCCTTCGCGGCCGACGGCGGGCTGTGGCTGGCGGCGTTCTCGCCGGCCGCCCTGGAGCGGGCCCGGGCGATCCACGCGTCCGGCCGGCACATCCCGGAGTTCTTCTCCCTGCCGACCGCGATCGACAACTCGCTGAAGAACCAGACGTACAACACCCCGGCGCTCGCCACCCTCTTCCTGCTGAACGAGCAGGTCAAGTGGCTGAACGGCCAGGGCGGTCTGGACTGGGCGGTCGCCCGGACGAAGGAATCCTCGCAGGCGCTGTACGGCTGGGCGGAAGAGTCGAAGTACGCGACGCCGTTCGTCACCGACCCGGCGCTGCGCTCGCAGGTCATCGGCACGATCGACTTCTCGGACGACATCGACGCGGCCGCGGTCGCCAAGGTGCTGCGCGCCAACGGGATCGTCGACACCGAGCCGTACCGCAAGCTGGGCCGCAACCAGCTGCGGATCGCGATGTTCCCGGCGATCGACCCGGCGGACGTACGGGCGCTGACGGCCTGCGTCGACTACGTCATCGAGAAGCTGTAACCCCTTTTCACGACGGGCGGGGCCCGGCGGTGGAGTCGCCCACCGCCGGGCCCCGCCGCGTCTCTTCCGCCTACCTGCTGAGTCGCTGGAACCGGCGTACGGCCAGCGGCAGGAAGACCGCCGTCAGCGCCAGCGGCCACACCACCGCCATCAGCAGCGCGTGCTGTTCGACCCAGGTCTCTCCGGCCGCTCCGGGGTTGCCGAAGAGTTCACGGGTGGCCGCGACGGTCGAGGAGATCGGGTTCCAGGCGGCGACGGGCCCGAGCCAGCCCGGCATCAGCGCGGGCGCCACGTACACGCTGGAGATCATCGTGACGGGGAAGATCACCGCGTAGAGGGCGCCCGCCGACTCGGTGTCGGGCAGCGCCAGACCGCACCACACGCCCACCCAGATCAGGCTGAACCGCAGCAGGAGCAGCAGGCCGAAGGCGAAGAGCGTGCCGCCGAAGCCGCCGTCGGAGGTCCAGCCGACCGCGAGCGCGGTGACGGCGAGGATGGCCAGTTCGGCGGAGGCGACCATCAGATCGGAGACCCCGCGGCCGGTGGTGACGGCGGAGGGGGCCATCGGCATGGAACGGAACCGGTCCATGACCCCCTTGCCGGAGTCGGAGACGACGGACGTCGCCGTGTTCATGAGGCCGAAGGTCATGGTCATCGTGAACATGCCCGGCATCAGGAAGTCCTTGTAGTCCCCGCCGCCGGGCACCCGCATCGCGCTGCCGAAGACGAAGCCGTAGAGGAGGACGGAGACGATCGGGAAGCCGAGCTGCCAGAGGATGGCGACGGGCTTGCGGCGGTAGTTGAGCAGGGTGCGGCGGACCAGGGTCGCGCAGTCGGCCACCGCCCAGTAGACGCGGCCGCGGGCGGGGCCCGGGGCGAGGCCGGCGGTGGTCATGCCGCGGCTCCTTCGGTTTCGGTGCGGGGATCGGTGCGGGACGCGAGCTCGGTACGGGCTCCGGTACGGGTACGCGCGTCCGCGTCGGCCACGTCGGCTGTGTCGGCCGCACCCGTCGAGCCGTTCGCGCCGTCCCTGCCGGTCGCGCGGCCCCCGTCCGCCGCACCGCCCCCGTCCGCCGCGCCCTCCGTGCTGTCGCGACCGGTCAGACTCAGGAACACGTCGTCCAGGCTGGGCCGGCGCAGGCCGAGGTCCTCGACGGCGATCCTCTCGTCCTGGAGCGCGCGGGCCGTCTCGGTCAGCGCGGCGACCCGGTCGCTGACGGGTGCGTGGATGCGCCGTTCCGCCGGGTCCTCGGCCGGTTCCGCGGCGGCCACGCGCGCGAGGACGCGCCGTACGGCGGGCAGGTCGGCGGCGTCGGCCACGACGACCTCGATCCGGTCGCCGCCGACCCGGCTCTTGAGCCCGCCCGGGGTGTCGTCCGCGATGGCCCGGCCCTGGTCCATGACGGTGATGCGGGAGGCGAGCCGGTCGGCCTCGTCGAGGTACTGGGTCGTGAGCAGCACGGTCGTCCCCGACGCGACGAGCGCGCGGACGGCGTCCCAGACCTCGCCGCGGCTGCGCGGGTCGAGGCCGGTGGTGGGCTCGTCGAGGAAGAGGAGGTCGGGAGCCAGGATCATCGACGCGGCGAGGTCGAGCCGGCGGCGCATCCCGCCGCTGTACTCCCCCGCCCCCTGGTCGGCGGCCTCGGCGAGACCGAAGCCGTCGAGGAGTTCGGCGGCCCGGGCGCGGGCGCGGCGCGCTTCGAGGTGGAAGAGCCTGCCGAACATCTCCAGGTTCTGGCGGCCGGTCAGGTTCTCGTCGACGGCGGCGTACTGGCCGGCGAGGCCGATGCGGGCGCGGACGGCGCACGGGTCACGGGTCACGTCGAGTCCGGCGACCCGGGCGTGCCCGCCGTCCGCCTTGAGGAGCGTGGCCAGGATGCGGACGGCGGTGGTTTTGCCGGCACCGTTCGGGCCGAGCAGGCCGTGGACGGTGCCGCGGCGGACGGCGAGGTCGAGGCCGTCGAGGGCGTACGCGCCACCGGTCTTCCCCCGCACATTCCCTCGCGCCTTCCCCCGCGCCTTCGCCTTCCCTGGCCCCTCCCCCTGCGTCTTTCCCTTCTCCTTGCTCTTGCCGCCGCTTCCGTACCGCTTCCGCAAACCCTCGGCGAGAACAGCGTGTTCGTCGTGCGTCGGGGCACACCTGTCGCGCATGGAGCCTCCACTCAGAGAAACTGAGTACACCGTACCCGAATACGAGTACACCGTACCCAGTTTTAAAGTGGGCGCATGAGTGGCGAGACGAGCAGCGGGGCGGGCAACGGGGCGGCCGGCGGCGCACGGGAATCGGCGATCACCAGCCTCGACCTGCTGTGGGGTACGGGCGAACGCCCCAGCCGCGGCCCCAAGCCGGGCCTCACGCTGGACCGGATCGTCGGGGCGGCGGTCGCGCTCGCGGACGCGGAGGGGCTGGACGCCGTGTCGATGCGGCGGGTGTCGGCCGAGCTGGGCGTCGGGACGATGTCGCTGTACAGGTACGTCCCCGGGAAGACCGAGCTGCTCGACCTCATGCTCGACCGGGTGCAGGGCGAGTCCCTGGCGGACGAGCCCGCCGAGCCGCCCGCGCGGCAGCCGGGCGGCTGGCGCACCGCGATCGGACTGCTCGCCCGCGGCCATCTCGCGCTCTACCGCGCGCACCCCTGGCTGCTGAAGGTCAACGAGGCCCGCTCGCTCCTCGGCCCGAACACGCTGCGCGGCTTCGAGCTGTGCCTGGCCGGACTGACCGGCCCCCACCCCTACGGGATGGGGCTGAGCGACCCCGAGACGCTCTCCGTCATCGTCACCGTGCAGAGCTTCGTGACCGGCGTCGCACGCCTGGAGATCCAGACGGCGGAGGCGGCGAAGGAGACCGGGTTCAGCGACGAGGAGTTCTGGGCGACGCAGGCGCCGTTCCTCGAACGGGCCATGAAATCAGGTGAGTTCCCGACCGTGGCCGGGCTCGCCGAGGACACCTTCGCGGTCGAGAGCGACCACTTCGCCTTCGGCCTCGAACGGCTCATGGAGGGGTTCGAGGCGCTGGTCGCCCGCCGGGCCGGGGGCCCGGGGGTCAGCTCCGGCGGAACAGCTTCCTGAGGCCCATCCAGGCGGCGACGGCCAGACCGAGGACGATCACGCCGACGGTGAAGCTGCCCTGCTCACCGCCGGATCCCTGCGCGGCGGCACCCGCTCCCGAACCCGACCCCGACCCCGAACCCGGCTTCTTCGGGTCCGCGGCCGACGGGCCGGCGTCCGCGCGGTCGACCCGTACCACCCGACTTCGCTTCCCCTCCGAGCCGAACAGGAAGGCCGAACCGTCCGGCGTGTACGTCACGGACTCCGCCTGCCCCTGGAACGGCGCCCCCACCGCCGTACCGCCGTCGGCGATGCGTCCGCCGCCCGACCCGCCCTGCCACGCGTACTCCTTCGCCCAGAAGTAACCGCGCAGCACGAGCCGGCCGCCGTCCGGCGAGAAGGCGCCGTCGGTCACCCAGGGAACGTCCCCGACCCGGCGGAAGACGTTCGTCCCGGAGGTGGAGAGCCGCGCGGGACCCTCGTACAGGCCGCCGCTGTTCTCGTTCTTGCTGGCGATGTAGACCCGGCCGGACTTCGGATGGACCATCAGGGCCTCCGCGTTGCGCGGCCCGTCGGCGTACTTCACGTCGTACTGGGTGGCCTGGACGGTCTGGTCGCGCAGCTGCTTCGGCTCGGGGAAGCGGTAGATCCACACGTGGTCCCAGGACCCGTCGAGGTTGTCGCCGATGTCGCCGACGTAGATGTCGCCGTCCGGGCCGACGGAGATGGCCTCCATGTCGCGCGGGGTGCCGACGCCCTTCATGGTCAGGGTCGCGACCGTCTTTCCCGTACGGGAGTCGACGCCGTAGATCAGGGGCGCGTCCTGGTCGTTGTGCGTCCAGTACACGCCGGGGTGCGCCCGGCTCGCGGCGAGACCGCTGGACTCGGTGACGCGCGGGTCCTCGATCGTGAACCCCTGGTCGGGGCGGTCGTCCGCCGCCCAGGCCGGGGCCGCCGGGCCGAGGGAGGCGAGGACGACGAGAGCGGTGGCCCCGAGGGCGCGGCGCAGCACGGCAGATCGCATGCCCTCCAGCGTGCCATGGGCGGCGGCCGCCCGACCCGCCCTCCGGCCAAGGCCTGACGTCGGTGATGATGTGCCCCATGCGTTTTCTGTTCGTCGGCGACAGCATGACCATCGGACGCGCCGGCGACTTCACCTGGCGGTACCGGATGTGGCGGCACCTGGACTCCCTGGAATCCCTGGAGTCCCTGGAGTCCCTGCCGTCCGGCGCCTCTTCGCAGGCCTCTTCGCGCGCGTACGAGATCGTCGGCCCGCGCACCACGCTGTACGAGCCCGGCGACGACGCCGCGACCTCGCACGCGTACGCCGACCCTGGCTTCCCGGCCGCCGCCCGCCGCCACCTGGCCGGCTGGGGCGAGGGCTGGCTGCACATGGCGCCGCTCGTCGGCCCGGTGGTGACCGGGACCGGCGCCGACGTGCTGCTGGTCTCGCTCGGCCTGATCGACCTCGGCTGGTACACCAACAGCGACCAGACGATCGAGAACGTCCGCGCCTTCCTGACCGCCGCCCGCGCCGCGAACCCGCGGGTCCGGGTGGTGCTGCTGCCCGTCATCCCGAACATCCGCGCCGAGGACGAGCCCCCCTTCGCCGCCGAGTGCGCGCGCTTCAACGACCTGCTCGCGAAGACGGTCGCCGACTTCGACACCGGGGCCTCGCCGCTGCTGCTGGCGTCCGTCCCGGAGTCGTACGACATCCACACGGACACCTACGACGGCACGCACCCGGGCCCGAGCGGGGAGCACAAACTGGCGGCGGCCTTCGCGGACGCGCTGCACCAGGCCTGGGGCGTCGGCGGGCCGTACCGGTACGCGTGAGGGTGCGTAGGCTCCGGCCATGACCAGTCAGAGCAGCCCGAACGTGTCGAAGAGTCCCGCGACCGCCGAGCCCGTCGTCCTCGACGCCGCGCGGCTGACCGCCGATCCGGACCTCGCGGCCGGGTTCACGGAGGCGGCCCACCGGATCCTGGCGGACCTGGTCCGCGGGGGTGCGCCGCTGGGCTGGGTCGACCCGCCGTCCGCCGACGAGGTGACGGAGCTCCTCGGCCGTGTGCTCACCGCCGCGCGGAGCGGCGAGGGCGCGTTGCGCGCGGTGTACGTCGGGCGGCGGCTCGCCGGGTTCGGGTACTGGCTCCGCTACACGCGGGCCACCAGCCGGGTGCACGCCGACATCGAGAAGATCGCGCTCGACTCCGCCGTCCACGGCCGCGGCCTCGGCCGGGCCCTGACCGCCGCGCTGGTCGCCGACGCGCGCGAGGCGGGAATCGAGGTCCTCACCCTGGACGCGCGCGCCGACAACGAGCGGGCGCTGACGCTCTACCGTTCGCTGGGCTTCACCGAGTACGGCCGGCTGCCCCGCTTCGTCGCCGTCGGCGGACTCCGCTACGACAAGGTCTTCTACATGCTCGACTTCCGCACGGAGGCCTGACCGCCACCGGCCCCCGTCACTCACCCTCGTCCTCGTCCTCGTCCTCGTCCTCGTCCTCGTCCTCGTCCTCGTCCTGGTCGACGATCGCGTCGACCTCGATCTCCACCAGCCAGTCGGGGTCGATGAACCGCGAGACCTCCCCGCGGGTGCGTGCGCGGCCGGGTCGTGCGGCACGGCGTCCGTCAGGCGGCCCGGACGAGGCGGTTGGCGAAGGTGGAGAGGGTGTAGGTGCCGATACCGAGGACGACTTCGAGGGCGTTCTGCCGGGTGTAGCCGTGGGCGAGGAACGCGTCGAGGTCGGCGTCGCTCACCGCGCCGGACGCGGCGAGGACCTGGAGGGCGAAGCGGCGGACGGCGTCGAGGCGTTCGGCGGACGGGGCGTCGGCCGGGTCGAGCGCGGCCAGCTTGCCCTCGTGCATGTCGACGCACAGATGACACTGGTTGCGGGTGGCGACGGTGAGGATGACGGTCTCTCGGGAGTACGGGTCGAGGGTGGTCGACTCGAAGATCCCGCTGAGCTGGAGGAAGCCGTCGAAGGTGTGCGGCGACTCCTTGAGGAGCGCGATGGCGGCGGCGGTGCGGGCGGGCAGGTCGTGCGGCTGCGCGGCGAGCGGCATGGAAGGGACCCCCGGATAGAATCGACAACATGGTTGACCATGTCGGTGAAGAGAACGTAAACCAGGTTGTCGATGCGGGCAAGGGGGTTTCGGGGATTCCGCCGGAAACCCACGCCGCCCCGGCCCCGGAGACCCACGCCGCCCCGGACCCGGAGACCTTCGACAGCCCCGGATACGAGCTGCCGATCCTCCTCTTCGCCGGCTTCCGCACCCTCATCGACGGCGTCCACACCGCACTCGCCCGCCAGGGCCACCCCGACCTGCGCCCCGCCCACGGCTTCGTCCTCCAGGCCATCGGCGCGAGCCCGTACGGTGCGACGGCGAGCGACATCGGACGGCGGCTCGGGGTCTCCAAACAGGCCGCGGGCAAGACCGTCGACCGGCTCCTCGCCCTCGGCTACGCCGAACGCGCCGACGACCCAGCCGACGCCCGCCGCAAGCTCGTCTTCCTCACCCCGCACGGCATCGACGCCCTGACCCGATCGGCCGCCGTCTTCGACACCCTGCGCGCCGAATGGGCCGCCCGCCTCGGTCTCGCCCGCGTCCGCGACCTCGAAGCCGCCCTCCGCGCGGTCGTCCCGGCCGGGACCGCCTACCGCCTGGACGCCACCAGCTGGCTCGGCAGCGCCTGACCCGCCCGGCGTTTCCGCACGGTCCTCAAGGCCGATGGGTTCCCCCGCGACCGGCGCGGGGGAACCCATCGGCTCGGGCGGCGGTCAGCGGCCGCCGGTCGGCGTCACCAGGCGAAGGCCTCCGGGGAGGGGCCCGGGCCGGGGAAGATCTCGTCGAGAGCCGCGAGGAGTTCGTCGCTCAGCTTCAGCTCCACGGCGCGCAGGGCGCCCCGCAGCTGCTCCGGGGTGCGCGGGCCGATGATCGGGCCGGTCACGCCCGGGCGGGTGAGCAGCCAGGCCAGCGCGGTCTCGGCCGGGTCCAGGCCGTGCTTGTCCAGCAGGTCCTCGTACGCCTGGATGCGGGCCTTCTGGGCCGGGTCGGCGAGCAGGTCCGCGGTCCGGCCGCTCGCGCGGCGGCCGCCCTCGACCTGCTTGCGGATGACGCCGCCGAGGGCACCGCCGTGCAGCGGCGACCACGGGATGACGCCGAGGCCGTACTCCTGCGCCGCCGGGACCACCTCCATCTCGGCCCGTCGCTCGAACAGGTTGTAGAGGCACTGCTCACTGACCAGGCCGACCATCCCGCGCCGCGCGGCGGCCTCGTTGGCCTGGGCGATCTTGTAGCCCGGGAAGTTCGACGAACCGGCGTACAGGATCTTGCCCTGCTGGATGAGGACGTCGACCGCCTGCCAGATCTCGTCGAACGGCGTCGAACGGTCGATGTGATGGAACTGGTAGACGTCGATGTGGTCCGTGCCGAGCCGCTGGAGGCTCGCGTCGACGGCGCGGCGGATGTTCACGGCGGAGAGCTTGTCGTGGTTGGGCCAGGCGGGCACGCCGTCCGGGCCCATGTTCCCGTACACCTTGGTGGCCAGGACCACCTTGTCGCGGTGGGCCGGGTCCTTGGCGAGCCAGGAGCCGATGATCTCCTCAGTACGGCCCTTGTCGTCGCCCCAGCCGTAGACGTTGGCCGTGTCGACGAAGTTGAGGCCCGCTTCGAGGGCGGCGTCCATGATGGCGTGGCTGGCCTGTTCGTCGGCCTGCGGACCGAAGTTCATCGTCCCGAGGACGAGCCGGCTGACCTTGAGTCCCGTGCGTCCGAGTTGCGTGTACTCCATGCGCACCAGCCAACGCCTTCGAGTGCGCTCGAAGCAAGGGTCCTTGACGGTGCCGCGCCAGGTTCACCGGCTCAGCCGCACCGGCCCCGGCCCCGGCCTCGACCGGCCCCCGGAACCCGCCCCCGGTCGGCCCCCGGAACCCGCCCCCGTTCACCACAGCACCGGGACCCGGTCGGGGACCCGCTTGCCGCCGCCCGCCGGTGACACCGACTGTTCGGGGGGCAGGGCGAGCCGAAGACCCGGCAGGCGTTCGACGAGGACCCCGAGGGCCTCCGAGGCGTGGACCCGGGAGAGCGCCGACGCGGGGCAGAAATGGCGGCCGGCCCCGAAGGACAGATGCGGGTTGGGCGCCCGGTCGAGGTCGAAGCGCTCGGGGTCGGCGAACCGCGCCGGGTCGAGGTTCGCCGCCTCCACCCACACCAGCACCAACTCCCCTGCCCTGACCAGCACATCACCGACCCGGACGTCCGTCCGCGCGATCCGGGGCAGCCCCTCGCCGATCGGCAGCGTGACGCGCATCAGCTCCTCCACCGCCAGCGGCACCTTCTCCGGCCGCTCCCGCAGGTGCGCCACCGCCTCCGGGTGCCGGATCAGCGTCAGGGTGGCGTGCAGGAGGAACACGTACGTGCTCATCACCCCGGCCATGAACAGCGTGGTGACCGTCGCCGCCAGCAACTCGTCGGTGAGTCCCGCCCCCTTCCGCTCCGTCTCCGCCGCGTCGCGCAGGGCGCACAGGGTCAGGATCAGCCCCCGCTGCTCCTCGCGCGGCGCGCGCACATGGCGCAGGACGAAGGCGAAGTCCTTGCCCCAGTTGGCCGCTGAGCCCTCGGGCACGACGGGGCCGGCGAGGAAGCCGAGGTCCAGGCCGGACATCAGCCGCAGCCCCTCCTCGTACGGCAGGCCGAGGATCTCGCAGATCAGCGCGGCGGAGTACGGTTCGGCGAACCGCGCGCGCAGGTCGACCGGCGCACCCTCCTCGATCATGGCGTCCACCAGTCCGTGCGCCCGTTCGCGCAGCCACCGCGCCGACACCGGCCCGGACCGCGGCCCGAAGGCGCGCAGCACCTCCTCGTGGAGTCCGGCGTTGTTCATCTCGCGCATGGCGTTGACGATCTCGGGCGGGATCGTGAGCGCGTACGGGCGCGGCACCCCCGGTTTCGCCGCGTCGCGCAGACTGAACCGCTCGTCCTCCAGGACCTCCTTCGCCAGCGCGTAGCCGGTGACCAGCCAGGCCTCGTCGCCCGTGGGGGTACGGACCCGGACGACCGGGCTGTCCTCGCGCAGCCGCGCGCACGCCGCGCGCACGGCGTCGCCTCCCCCGGCCGGCGGCCACGCGACGGGAGCGGCGTTCGCGGCGGACGCGGGCACGTTCACAGGCACGTTCACGGGTGAGGGCGGGGTCGCGTCGGCGGTGGTGGACATGCGGACGTGCTCCTTCAGAAGGGAGAAGACAAACCACAAGGCAAACGAGGAGGGAGGGAGGAAGAAAGGGGGTGGCGAGGAGGAAGCGGAGATCGGCCGGGGGAATCGGGGATCGGCCGGGGCGAAACGGGGATCAGTCGGGGATCAGTCGGGGGAGGCGACGATCGCGTACCCCTGACGGACGGCCGCTCGCAGTCCGCTCCGGCGCTCGCCGGACAGCAGCCGGCCGAAGGGCGGGAGGGAGCGGGCGCAGTGCACCGACGACCCGCCGCCCGGGATCCGCGGGCTGTCGGCGAGGAACGGCAGTCCGGCGTCCACATGGTCGAACGCCGCCCGCACCTGCGCCGCGGCCGGCAGCGCACCCGGATCGAGTCTGCCGACGAGATACGCGAAGGCCACCCGGTCGCGGACGGCGCGCAGCGTCATGTCGGTGTACAGCGTCGGAAGGCGGCGTGCGGGAACGCGAGTGAAGCGGGAGAAGGCCGGACGGAGAAGCGGGGCGGGCGACGGTCAGGATCTGCCGCGGGTGATCGGACACACCGGGCTCATGCCCACGCGCAGTGACCGCGAAGCCGACAACACCCCAAAAGGATGACTCTGAGTAATCAAAGGAGACAACCGTACGTGCCGTCGCGTAGGGCGGTGCCCCGGCACGCCAGGGGCAGCCCCTCCGTCGCGGGACGTCATCCCACCACGGACGTCACCGCGATGATCGCGAACATCAGGACGAGCACACCGGCCATGATCCGGTTTCGGGTTTTCGGGTCCACGCTTCGAGGTTAACCCGACCCGCCGAGTGGCCACGCCCCGACCGTCTCGTAGCGCGGCTGCTCCCCCGGCGTACCGCCCCCGGGCAGGTTGCTGCGCACCAGCGCCAGCTGCCCCACCTGCCATCGGTGGCCCTCGAAGTCGTCGAGCGCGGCGACGAAGGGCCGCAGGTCCAGGTCGTTCGTACGGGACCGGGCCACCGTGAGGTGCGCCTGGTAGCGGCGGTGCTCGTCCATCGGCACCCCGGCCCGGCGCGCCGCCGCGTCGGCCCGCTCGGCGAGGAGCCGCAGCTCGTCCAGGCCGCCCGCCGCGCCCGTCCACAGCACCGCACGGCCGAAGTGGCCGCCGCCGTGCAGCCGCAGCGGGAACGGCGCCGTCCGGCGGGCCGCCCGGCCCAGCCGGGCACGCAGGTCCGGCAGCAGCTCGTCGTCGACCTCGCCCATGAACGCGAGCGTGAAGTGCCAGCCGGGCCGCGAGGTCCAGCGCAGCCGGCGGGCATCGGGCAGACCGGCGAGCAGATCGACCTCGCGGGCCAGCTCGGCCAGCTGCGCGGGCGGCGGGACGACGGCGGCGAACAGCCTCATGAGAAGAGTGTGACAGCCACCCGCCGCCGGACCGAAGCCCCGAGACCCAAGAACCAAGACCCAAAAGCCGAGAGCCGAGGCCCGACCCTCGGGCCTCGGGCCCCCGGGCGCCCCACGACCCTGGCCCGATCGGCACGGCGCCCCTACGCTCGGTCCGATGGACACCAAGATCACGATCAGGCAGGGCGGACCGGAGGACCTCGCCGCCGTCCTCGCGATACTCGACAGCGCGGTCGGCTGGCTCAACGGCGAGGGGATCACCGCGCAGTGGGGCACCGAGCCCTTCAGCTCGCGCCCGAAGACCGTCGAGCTGGTGGAGCGGGTGGTGACCGAGGGCTCCCCCTGGATCGCCGAGATCGACGGCGTCCCGGTGGGCACCCTGACCCTCACCCCGCGGCCGGGCTCGTACGTGGCCCCGGCCGGCGAGCCGGAGCGGTACGTGCGCTTCCTCGCCACCGACGGCCGCTTCCACGGCCACGGCGTCGGCGCCGCCCTCCTCGCCCACGCGGCCGCCGAGACCCGCCGCCTCGGCGTCTCGCTCCTGCGCGTCGACTGCTTCGCGGGCAGCGAGGGCCGCCTGGTCGCGTACTACGAGCGCCAGGGCTTCACGAAGACCGAGGCGTTCGAGGTCGGCGACTGGCCGGGACAGATCCTGGAGAGGCGTGTCTGACAGCCGCACGGCCTCGCGGCGGGGCGTCCCGCCGCCGGGGCGCGCCCGTGGCATCGCGGACCTGCCCGACGTATGGATCCGCTACAGCCCGGCCGACCGGCGGAGGTACGGGTGGCGGACCGGCGTCATGATGGCGACGCTCGCCGGCTGCATGGTGGCCGTGGGCCTGGCCGAGAACGGATCGGGCCGGTGGTGGTGGGTCGCCGGCGTCGGGATCCTCGCCCTGGCCGCGGCCCTCGACATGATCAACCGGATCCGCGGCCGGACGCGTCTGACGGCGGCGGGGATGGAGTTCCGCACCCTCGTCCGCAGGCGCCGCGTCCCCTGGAGCGAGATCGCCGGTATCGAGGAGCGGCACCGGACGTCCCGCGGCGGAACCTGGACGGACCTGCGCGTCGTCCGGCTTCACGGGCGTCCGCTCGCCGTTCCCGGGACCATGACCAACCGGATGCGGGACGCGGAGCTCGACCGCAAGCAGGTCGCCATCCGGGAGTACCGGTCCCGCGCGGCCGCTGCCCCCACGAGCACCGAGGCCGCCGGACAGCCCTGACGGTACGGGAAGGGGCCGGGGCCCTTGCCGGGTCCCGGCCCCACTCCGTACGTCCGTGCGGACCGCGGGGTCACACCGCGGTGACCAGCTCCGGTCGGGTTCGGCCGTTCGGGACGAAGCGGACGCTCGGATGGCCGCGGTGCCAGCCCACCGAGAGCTTCAGGCCGCCCGAGCGGGCCAGGATCGCGCCGATCACGGCCGCCGCGAGCAGCGAGACGAGTCCGCCGGTGGCGAAGCCGATCCGCGGGCCGAAGCTGTCCGTGACCCAGCCGAGCAGCGGCGCGCCGATCGGGGTGCCGCCCGCGAACACCATCATGTAGAGGCTCATCACACGCCCCCGCATGACCGGGTCGGTGGCCATCTGGACGGCGGAGTTGGCGCTGATGTTGACCGTCAGGCCGATCATGCCGATCGGCACGAGCAGCAGCGCGAACAGCCAGAACGACGGCGACAGCGCCGCCATGATCTCCAGCGCGCCGAACACGACCGCCGCGATCACCAGCATCCGCAGCCGCGTCGAGCCGCGGCGCGCCGCGAGCAGGGCGCCGGCGAGGGAGCCGGCGGCCATCAGGGTGTTGAGGAAGCCGTACGTGCCGGCGCCGACGTGGAAGATCTCCTCCGAGAAGGCGGTCAGCCAGATCGGGAAGTTGAACCCGAAGGTGCCGATGAAGCCGACGAGGACGATCGGCCAGATCAGGTCCGGCCGCCCCGCCACGTACCGCAGCCCCTCGCGCAGCTGGCCCTTGCCGCGCGGGGCGCGCTCCACCTTGTGGAGCTCGCTGGTGCGCATCAGCAGCAGGCCGGCGATCGGGGCGAGGAAGGACAGGCCGTTGAGGAGGAACGCCCAGCCGCTGCCGACCGTGGCGATCAGCACGCCGGCGACGGCGGGGCCGACCAGCCGGGCGGACTGGAAGTTGGCCGAGTTCAGCGAGACCGCGTTGCGGAGCTGGTCCGGGCCGACCATCTCGGAGACGAAGGCCTGCCGGGCCGGGTTGTCGACGACGGTGACCATGCCGAGCAGGAAGGCGATCAGGTAGACGTGCCAGACCTGGACATTGCCGGTCAGGGTCAGGACGGCCAGGGTCGTGCCGAGGACGCCGAGCGCGGCCTGGCTGACGAGGAGGATGCGGCGCTTGGGGTAGCGGTCGGCGAGGACGCCGCCGTACAGGCCGAACAGCAGCATCGGCAGGAACTGGAGGGCCGTCGTGATACCGACGGCCGTGGCGGATCCGGTGATGCTCAGGACCAGCCAGTCCTGGGTGATGCGGGCCATCCACGTACCGGTGTTGGAGACGATCGCTCCGCTGAAGAACAGCCGGTAGTTGCGGACCGCGAGGGAGGAGAACGTCCCCTTGTTCTTCTCCGGCTTCGCGGAGGCCCGGGAGACCTTGGGGGTCCCGGGGCCGTTGGCGGCCTCGGAGAGGGGTCCCTTACGGGGTGCCCTCGGGTGTTCCGCGCGGTCCACGCGCTCCCGGGGAGCGGGAGCGGAAGCGGCGGGGGTGGCGTCAGCGTCGGCGTAGGTCGCCTCGCCGGCGCCAGGGCCGGTGTCCGTACCCCGTATGGGTGCGGTACCGGCCTCGGTGTCGGTGTCGGGTTTTCGGACGGGGGCGGAGTCTGCTCCGGATCCCGTACTCAAAGTGCTTCGCCTCCTCGGCGCCTCGATGCGGTTACAGGTGCGCCAGCTTCTCGAGGACCGGAGCGGCGGCGCGCAGCTTCGCCCACTCCTCCTCGTCCAGGCCCTCGACCATGGTCGCCAGCCAGGCGTTCCGCTTCGTGCGGGACTCCTCCAGCATGGCCTCTGCCTGCTCGGTCTGGCTGACCACCTTCTGCCGGCGGTCGTCGGGGTGCGGCTCGAGCCGGACCAGTCCCTTGGCTTCGAGCAGCGCGACGATGCGGGTCATCGACGGCGGCTGGACGTGCTCCTTGCGGGCCAGCTCGCCAGGGGTCGCGGAGCCGCAGAGCGACAGGGTGCCGAGCACCGACATCTCGGTGGGGCTCAGCGACTCGTCGACGCGCTGATGCTTCAGGCGTCGGCTCAGCCGCATCACCGCGCTGCGGAGCGCGTTCACGGCCGCGACGTCGTCGGCGGAGCCATGGGACAGATCGGGCATGTCCTTAGCGTAACTCATTACTCTACCTAAAGACCAATCGGAAAGATGTCGGCCACATCTATCACCCAAACGGGTGAGAGCGGCCCGGAAAGTGACGCGCGGCACCGTTCCTTAACGCGAACCTGACGGGCATGGATTCGACCGTGCTCAGCCTGCGTATCGAGGGGGAGCTGTTCGAGCGGCTCCGCGCCCATGCCGCCAAACGCGGAATGAGCGTCCAGGACTATGTCGTCCGGACGCTCATCCGCGAGGATTTCGACGAGCGGTTCCAGACCGCCGTCGACGAGACGGAGAAGTTCTACGGGGCCTCCGACACCCCCGGCGATCAGGTCAGGCCCAGCGCCGGCATCGCGTAGTAGAAGACGAAGACCGCCGAGACGGCGTACATCGCCGCCGGAACCTCACGGCCCCGGCCGGCCACGAGGCGCAGCAGGCTGAAGCTGATGAAGCCGATGCCGATGCCGTTCGTGATCGAGTACGTGAACGGCATCATCAGCATGGCCAGGAAGGCCGGCATCGCGATGGTGTAGTCGCTCCAGTCGATCTCCTTGACGGAGTTCGCCAGGATCAGGAAGCCGACCGCGAGCAGGGCGGGGGTCGCCGCCTGCGAGGGCACCATCGTGGCGAGCGGCGTCAGGAACAGCGCGACCGAGAAGAGACCACCGGTCACGACGGAGGCGAGACCCGTACGGGCACCCTCGCCGACACCGGCCGTGGACTCCACGAAGCAGGTGGTGGCGGAGGAGGAGGTGGCACCGCCGGAGGCGACGGCGAGGCCGTCGATCAGCAGGACCTTGTTGATGCCCGGGAAGTTGCCGTCCTTGTCCATCAGCTTGGCCTCGTCGCCGACGCCGAGGATCGTGCCCATGGCGTCGAAGAAGCAGGACAGCAGGACGGTGAAGACGAAGAGGACGCCGGTCAGCACGCCGACCTTCTCGAAGCCGCCGAACAGGCTGAACTCGCCGAAGAGACCGAAGTCGGGCGTGGCGACCGGGTTGCCCGGCCACTCCGGGGTGGTCAGACCCCAGGACGGGACCTTGGCGACGGCGTTGACGATCATCGCGACGACCGTCATCACGACGATCGAGATCAGGATCGCGCCCGGCACCTTGCGGACCATCAGCGCGAGGGTGAGCAGCGTGCCCACGATGAAGATCAGCACCGGCCAGCCGGTGAGGTGGCCGTCGCCGCCGAGCTGCAGCGGGACGGTGGTGTGCGCGATGTCGGGGATACGGGAGACGAAGCCCGAGTCGACGAGGCCGATCAGCATGATGAACAGGCCGATACCGATGGCGATGGCCTTGCGCAGGCTGCCCGGGACGGCGTTCATGACGCGCTCGCGCAGACCCGTCGCGACCATCAGCATCACGACGATGCCGGCGAGGACCACCATGCCCATGGCGTCCGCCCAGGCCATCTTCGGCGCGAGCTGGAGCGCGACGACCGTGTTGACGCCGAGACCGGCGGCGAGGGCGATCGGGACGTTGCCGATGACGCCCATGAGGAGCGTCGAGAGCGCCGCGGTGATGACGGTCGCGGTGACGAGCTGACCGCTGTCGAGCTGGTGCCCGTACATGTCCTTGGCGCTGCCGAGGATGATCGGGTTGAGCACGATGATGTAGGCCATCGCGAAGAAGGTGGCGAAGCCGCCGCGCACTTCACGCGCTACTGTGGACCCGCGCTCGGTGATCTTGAAATAGCGGTCGAGACCGGAGACCGGACGCTGGTCCTGCGGTTCCGGGGCCATGGCCTTGGCGGTGGCCGTCGTACTCATGGGGGTTCCTCTTCGAAAGAGTCAAAGGAGAGGGAAGTTCCTTTTGGCGGTTCATACGAAGGAAACCGGCCATAGGCAAACGTTTTTCAGTATGAACACATGAACGAGCGGACGTCTATCTCCGCGCGTAGACCCCGTGCTGCCTTGCCCCCTCCGTCACCGATCAGAGGCGCCCCGCGCACGGACGGTGTGCGAACGCACCCGATGCTTGGAGCTTCGTACGACAGGTCGTACGAAGACATGAAAACCGGTAAACCAGCCTTACGGTCCGGCCGCCTAGACTGAGCCACATGGCGAAGTGGACACCGAAGCACGAGGCGCCCGAGCCCCTGGAGGGGCCCGTCGTCGCCACCATCACCGGCGGCACGATCCTCTGGTTCGTCCTGTTCCTCGCCCAGGTCCCCTTCTACGGCTGGTTCGACGACCGGGACCTGACCTGGTGGGTGTGGACCTGCCTGGCCGGCGCCGGACTCGGACTGATCGGCATCTGGTACGTACGGAAGCGCGACGCGGCGATCAAGCGCCACCAGGCGGCGCGCGAGGCCGAGCAGGCGGCGGGGCACGGCGCCGGCGCGTAGGCGTCCGGCGCGTAGGCGTCCGGCGCGTAGGCGTCCGGCGCGTAGGCGTCCGGCGCGTAGGCACGGGGGCCGCGGGACCGTACACCTGTCCCGTAAGGGGCGGCGTCGCACCTGAGGACCATCCCGCTCCTCCCCCGGTCTGATCTTCGGACCTTTCGGTGGGTGACCGGCCGGAACCGGCCGTACCGTCGAAAACATGACTGAGCGGGCGAAGATCAACACCGGGGACGACGGAGCCGACGACCACGGCCGAAGTCCCGCTTCCGGCTCCAGCTCCGGCTCCGGTCCCGGCTCGGACTCTCTCGGGGGCGCCGTCGCGCCCCGCTCGACCGGCCTGTCCGCCACCGAGGTCGCCAGGCGCGTCGAACGCGGCGAGGTCAACGACGTACCCGTCCGCAGTTCCCGTTCCACCGCCGACATCGTCCGCGGCAACGTCTTCACCCGCTTCAACGCGATCATCGGCGTGCTGTGGCTGATCATGCTCTTCGTCGCGCCGTTCCAGGACAGCCTCTTCGGCTACGTCATCATCGCCAACACGGGCATCGGCATCGTCCAGGAGCTGCGCGCCAAGCGCACCCTCGACGGGCTCGCCGTCATCGGCGAGGCGAAACCGACCGTCCGCCGCGACGGCGCCGCCACCGAGATCTCCACCTCCGAGATCGTCCTCGACGACCTCATCGAGCTCGGCCCGGGCGACAAGGTCGTCGTCGACGGCATCGTCGCCGAGGCCGACAACCTGGAGGTCGACGAATCGCTCCTGACCGGTGAGGCCGACCCCGTCCTGAAGCAGCCCGGCGACCGGATGATGTCGGGGTCGTTCGTGGTCGCGGGCGGCGGCGCCTTCACCGCCACCAAAGTCGGACGCGAGGCATATGCCGCACAGCTCGCCGAGGAAGCGTCCCGCTTCACCCTCGTCCGCTCCGAGCTGAGCGCCGGCATCTCCACGATCCTGAAGTACGTGACGTGGATGATGATCCCGACCGCGATCGGGCTGATCATCAGCCAGCTCGTCGGCGAGAACAACAACCTCAAGGGCGCCATCGCCCGCACCGTCGGCGGCATCGTCCCGATGATCCCCGAGGGCCTGGTGCTGCTGACCTCCGTCGCCTTCGCGATCGGCGTGATCCGCCTCGGCCGCAAGCAGTGCCTCGTGCAGGAGCTGCCCGCCATCGAGGGGCTCGCCCGGGTCGACGTCGTCTGCCTCGACAAGACCGGCACGCTCACCGAGGGCGGCATGGACGTCACCCGCCTCCAGACCCTGAACGGCGCCGACGAGTCGTACGTACGCCGGGTGCTCGGCGCCCTCGGCGCCTCCGACCCGCGCCCCAACGCCTCCCTCCAGGCCCTCATCGACGCCTATCCGGACCGCGGGGAGTGGCGCTGCACGGACGCCCTGCCCTTCTCCTCGGCCCGCAAGTACAGCGGCGCGGCCTTCGAGGAGCGCGGGAACGGGGCGGGCACGTCGGGTGGGGCGGGCGCCGGGGCCGCCGCGCACTCCACCTGGCTGCTCGGCGCGCCCGACGTCCTCCTGCCGGCCGGCGATCCGGCCCTCGCCGAGGTCGACCGGCTCAACGAGCAGGGCCTGCGGGTCCTGCTGCTCGCCCGCGCCGCCGACGGGACCGCCGCCGGGAGCGACGGGGGCACGGCGGAGCCGACGCCCCTCGACTCCCCCGACATCGCCGCCGGCGCCCGCGCCACCGCGCTCGTCGTCCTCGAACAGCGGCTGCGCCCCGACGCCGCCGACACCCTCGCCTACTTCGCCGACCAGAACGTCGCCGCCAAGGTCATCTCCGGCGACAACGCCGTCTCCGTCGGCGCCGTCGCCGGCAAGCTCGGCATGGCCGGCGCCGCCAACACCATCGACGCGCGCACCCTGCCCACCGAACGCGAGGCCATGGCGACGGCCCTCGACGAGCACACCGTCTTCGGCCGGGTCACCCCGCAGCAGAAGCGCGACATGGTCGCCGCGCTCCAGTCGCACGGTCACACGGTCGCCATGACCGGCGACGGCGTCAACGACGTCCTCGCCCTGAAGGACGCCGACATCGGCGTCTCCATGGGCTCCGGCTCCGAGGCCACCCGCGCCGTGGCGCAGATCGTCCTCCTCGACAACTCCTTCGCCACGCTCCCGTCGGTCGTCGCCGAGGGCCGCCGGGTCATCGGCAACATCACGCGCGTCGCCACCCTCTTCCTGACGAAGACGGTCTACTCGGTGCTGCTCGCGATCCTCGTCGTCGTCACCGGCGTCCAGTACCCGTTCCTGCCCCGGCACCTCACCCTGCTGTCCACCCTCACCATCGGCGTCCCGGCGTTCTTCCTCGCTCTCGCGCCCAACAAGGAACGCGCCAAACCGAACTTCGTCCGGCGGGTCATGCGGTACTCCATCCCCGCCGGCGTCATCGCGGCCGCCGCCACCTTCACCACCTACCTGCTGGCCCGCCACTACTACACGGGCCCCGGCGCCCTCGACGCCGAGACGAGCGTCGCGACCCTCACCCTGTTCCTGGTCTCCATGTGGGTGCTCGCGATCATCGCCCGCCCCTACACGTGGTGGCGCCTCCTGCTCGTCGCCGCGATGGGCGGCGCGTTCCTGGTCGTCCTCGTGGTGCCGTGGCTCCAGCAGTTCTTCGCCCTGAAGCTGGTCGGCGTGACCATGCCGTGGACGGCCGTCGCGATCGCGGCGGTGGGCTCGGCGATCCTGGAGTGGGCGTGGCGGTGGGTCGGCCGCCGCTTCCCCGCCTGACGGACTCCTCCCCGGCCACGGCGAAGGCCCCAATCTCGCGCATATGACACGAGGTTGGGGCCTTCGCCGTGACACGATGACGGCTGTGGATCAGGGAGACGAGAGGGCCGGGGCCGAGCGGCGCGCGTTCGCCCGCCGGGTCTGGCAGGTCATGGAACCGGCGCACGCCGTCACGTACTTCGCGCCCGAGAGCCGCGAAGCCAACCGGGCCGTCGGGCTGCGGGGCTTCTGGATGGGGTACTTCGCGTCCCGCGCCGCGCCCCTCGGGGCCGTGTCCGCCGGGGTGGTGGACGGCACGTTCTACAACTTCCACCCCGCGATGGTGCGCCGCGCGATCCCGGACGCCTGGGCATATGCCACCCCGGACGCCGTCCTTCGCGCGCGGGGCGAGGCCGCGACCGCCGCGCTGCGCCGGGTGGCCCCTTCGGCGGCGAAGACGGCCCCCGAACTCGTCCCACTCCTCGAACGGGTGGTGGCGGCGGCCGACGGTGCCGGGCGCCCGCTGTTCGCCGCGAACCGCGGACTGGTGGGCTCCGATACGGATGCGGGTACGGGTACGGATGCGGGTACGGGTACGGGTACGGGTACGGGCACGGGTACGGGTACGGGTACGGGTACGGGTACGGGTACGGGTACGGGTACGGGTACGGGCGCCGGCGATCCGGTGGGCGCGCTGTGGCAGGCCACGACGGCGCTCCGGGAACACCGCGGGGACGGCCATGTCGCCCTCCTCACGGCCGAGGGCCTCGACGGCTGCGAGGTCCACGTCCTCTTCGCCGCCGCCGCGGGCGGCGCGCCCGAGCAGACCCTGCGCGACAACCGCGGCTGGAGCGAGGCCGACTGGCGGGCGGCCGCCGCCCGGCTGACCGCCCGGGACCTCCTGGACGGTTCCGGGCGGCCCACCGCCGAGGGCCACGCCCTGCGTACCCGCGTCGAAACCCGTACGGACGCCCTGGCCGCCCGGCCGTACTACGACGCGCTGGGGCGGGAGGAACGCGAACGGGTCCTGGAACTGCTCGTCCCGGTCGCCGCGGAGGTGGTCGCCTCCGGGGCCATCCCGTTCCCGAATCCGATGGGACTGGGACGGGAGTAGGCCCTCCGGGCGCCCGGTCAGGCGTCGGGGGCCGTCAGGCGGACGCCACGGTCGTGGTGTGCACGACACCCGGGCAGATCCGGCAGGCGTCGGCGCCGCCCTGGGCCCACCAGCGGCAGGTGGGGCGGATCGCGCACGGCGGCGGCGCGGACGCGTCGGACCCGGCGCGCTCCGCACGCTCGGCGCGGCCCCGGTCCGCCACCTCGTCGCCCAGGGTGCACCGGCCCTCCGCCCACTGGCGGCACGCCGACTCGACACACGGGCCGGCGAAGCGGAACCGGGCCTCGGGCGGGCGCAGCCCGGGGGCCGCCGCGCGGTCGGCGAACGCGGCGCTCACCGGCAGCGGCGGGTGCAGCGCGGCGACGGTCCCGTCCGGCCGGACGATGCCGAGCAGCAGATGGCCGGCGGTACAGGAACTGCTGGGGCAGGTCGCCCCGCTCCCCGTGCCCGCCCGGGGGCCTCCCCCGGGCGCTACTCCCCCGGCCACTACTCCTCCGGCTCGAAGATGATCCCCATGATCGGAGGACGGGGCAGCGCGGCGTCCGGCTGCCCCGGCTTGGCGGTCCGCTCGGCGGGGGCCACCTCGCGCAGCGGGGGCGCGATGTCGAGTTCCGCGACCTCGTCGAGCACCGTCCGCCGCACGGCGGCCGCGATCCGCTCCATCGTGTCCGCCGGCAGGTCGCCCTGAACGGTGACCCGCAGTCCTTCCTTGGCCATGCCTGTCCCTCTTCCGGTCGCGCTCGCCGGTGCCGTCTCGCCCGGCTCACCGGCGACGCTGCCACCGGGGCCGGGGGCCTGCAAACGCGGTCGGCCGACCGAGCGACGCGGGGCCGGCGGGCGGCGCCCCCAGGCACCGGACCGCCTCCGAGACCCCGCCCCGTACCCCACCCCGCTCAGTCGAACCAGCGGTCCCGCGCCAACTCCTCCGTCCGCGACGGGTCTTCCAGCAGCGCGGCCACCTCGAAGCGGCGGGGCCACTGGCGGGTGGCCCAGGCGAGGCCGGCGGCGACGCCCTCCAGGGTGGCGGCGTGCAGGACGCCGTCGGGGGTGCGGCGCCAGTCGAGTTCGGTTCCGGCGGCGCGGAGTTCGTCGTGCTCGACGTACGTGGCGGGGGTGTCCGGGCCGAGGAGGGCGTGGACGGCGGGCGGCACGTCGTGTTCCTCGCCGTCCGTCGTGACCTCGGCCTCGACGGCCTGGCTCAGCCGGCGGACCTGGAAGAGTTCCGCCAGGTCGGCCGCCCGGTCCGGGGCGACCGGGAGGAGGGGCAGCCCGGCGGTGAGGGGCAGCAGGTCGGGGGCGTCGGCGACGAGGGCGTCCGCCGCGTCGACGACGACCAGGGTGCCGTCGACGACCGCGCGCAGCTCGTCGGGCAGGGTGACCTGCTCCGGGTCGAGGTCCGCCAGCGCGGTGTAGAGGGCGTGCAGTTGGGCGCCGGTGACCTCGCGGCCGGGGTCGGCGAGGCGGGCCAGGAGTTCGGCGGCGCCGCCCGGCTCGTCGAGGAGGGCGGCCACGGAGGTACGGACGCCGAGGGCCCGCAGCACCTGCTCGTCGTCAAAACCGGTGGCGTCGGCCGCGTCGTACAGGCCGGCGAGCAGCGGGTCCGTGCCGGCCGCGCGCAGTCCGGCGGGCCGGCGGCCGTCGAGGACCGGGTGGTCGCGCAGCCACCAGGCGGTGTACGACCGTACGGTCTCGGTCGTGCCGTCCGGCAGCAGGACCCGTACGGGCTGGGTCAGGGCGTCCCGCAGCGGCGGCCGGGCGAGCAGGGCGAGGGCCTGCGGCCAGGCGTCGTCGTCGACGAGGTCGAGGTCCCGTACGGCGACGATCTCCGTGGCGACCGGCGGCACCGGGGTGTCGGGCAGCCGGTCGAGCACGTCCTCGCACCACACGTCCACGGCGTCGAGCAGTCCGGCGTCGTCAGGCTCCGCGAAGTCGCCCTCACGGGGCTCCAGTTCGTCTGGGTCGAGGACCAGGTCGGCGGCGCGTACCAGCTGGAAGCCGGCGAGCACCCCGCAGGCGGCGAGCGGCTGTTCGCCCCACCGCTCGGCCAGTTCCGCCTCCACGAGCGGCAGTTCACCCTCACGCATGACAGAGGCGAACGCCGATCCGGGCATCACCAGTTCGCCCGCCGGGGCCAGTTCACCGTCCTCGTCGGGCAGCGCGAGGGCGCCAAGCCAGGGCTCTTCGCCGGGTGCGAGGTCCGCGTCCCGGACGAGGGCGAGGACGGTCTCGGCGAGTTCGTCCGCGTCGAGCGTGTCGGCGTCCTCGTCCCAGATCTCGCCCGCGTCGAGCGAGGCCGCGACCGCGGCCCGTACCTGCGGCGTGGTCAGCACGGCGCGCGGGGTCGCCGGGACGGCGCCCAGCTTCTCCAGGATCGGGTGGGCGGCGTCCGGGTGGGCGACCTTCAGACCGAGCCGGGTCAGGTCGGCGGAGGTGTGGTCCTGCGGCAGCAGGACCTGGCGGGGGCCGATGGTAGTACGGATCCGGGCACCCATCGGCACCTCGGCGTCCCCCTCGATGGGATCGACGGCCGGTTCCGTCGCCGGCTCCTCCGCCGGGCCCTGCAGTGGCACGGGCAGGCCCGTCAGCCGCTCCGGGTCGACGCCCGCCAGCGAGTCGTACAGCCGCCACCACCACTCCGGCGCCCGGTGCACGCCCGCGAGCCGGTCCACGGCCTCCGTCAGCGGCAGCCGGCCCACGCCCAGCGTGCGCAGCTCCACGCGCCGCTCCAGACCGGCGGGCAGCAGCGTCGGGAACACCTCGGCGAGCACGGCCACCGTCTCGGCGCCCGCGCCCTCCACGACCTCGGCCTCGATCGGCCGCAGCGCGGGCAGTTCCTCGGAGGGGACGGCCGGGGCCAGGAACGCGATCCTCGGCAGCCGGTCCAGGATCGCCGCGCGCAGGGCCCCGTCGAGCGCGCCCTTGCCGAGCGGGCCGGGGACGAGGTCGAGGGTGCCGGTGGTCACCGGCTGCCAGTCCGCGAGCAGTTCGGCATATGCCTCACCGGCTCGGTCCACCAGGAAGTCGGTCAGCGGTCCCGGCGCCGGGTGGCGGCGCGCGGTGTCCAGCGGGAACGAGGCGATGAGCAGGCCGGGGATGCCCAGCGGCTCGTCGGTGGGGGTGGGGGCGTGCACCACCGGAGTGGTCTGCGGGTAGCGGGGCGCGCCGTCCTCGTCCACGGGGACGGCCCAGGTGACCGACCAGTGCGGGCGGAGGCGTTCCTCGACCGGCCGGTCCTTCAGGAGCGCCGGGTCGAGCGGGCCGCCGTGGCTGACGGTACGCCAGCGGTGGGCGCCGGTCGTGGAGTCCTGGATGTGGACGTATCCGTCGCGCTCGGCGCGGGCGAGGGTGCGGACGCCCTCGGCGGTCTCGACGACGACCTCGGTCAGGCCGGGCAGGGTGAGCAGCAGGGCGTCGTCGACGGCGGCGAGCAGCCGTTCGGCGAGATCCACGGCGGCGGCGTCGCGCAGCGGCAGGACGACGACCGTGTCGTAGCCGTCGGGCGCGGTGCCCTCGGCGGGCAACGGGAGGCGCAGCAGCGGTACGTGGCCCTCGCGGCGGCGCAGTTCGTCGCCGAGGCCGGGGCTGTGCCGGGCGACGTCGGCGGTGAGCGCGCGGGCCTCGGCGAGGGACCAGCGGACGCCGCCGTGGCGGCCGAGGACGGCCGGTTCGTCGGAGACGGCGAGGACGGCGGCGAAGCCGACGCCGAAGCGGCCTACGGTGGCCGGGCCCGCGGCGGCGGTGTTGTCGCGCTCGGTGCGCTTGGCGGAGGCGCGCAGCGTCGACAGGGACTCGACGCCGGCGGCGTCGAGCGGGGCGCCGGTGTTGGCGGCGGCGAGGACGGCGGGACCGTCGGCGCCGGCCGGGTGCAGGGTGAGCCGGAGCCGGCCGGGGACGCCGGCGCGGCGGGCGGCGTCGGCCGCGTTCTGGGCGAGTTCGACGACGAGCCGGTCGCGGTAGCCGCCGAGGACCAGGTCCTCCTCGGCGTTGGCGTCCTCGCGGAACCGCGCCGGGCCGGCGGCCCACGCGTCGAGCACGCCTCTGCGAAGCCGTGCGGTACCGAAGGGGTCGGCTCCGTCGGTCGACGTCCTGACGCTGACGACGCTCACGTCTGACTCCACTCTGCGGGACGAGTCGGGGTGGGGGATGGAACGGGGCGGGCCGGCCCAGGTGCCGAGGTCCGGGGATCCGGATCCCGGTCCCGGTCACTGCCCTGGTCCGGCGGCCGGGCGGAGGCCCGGTGCCGATACCGGTGCCCGAAGGTACCGTGCCCGCGACCGCTCCGACGGCCGGGGCGCGTCCGCCCCTCAGGGGCGCACAAGGGCACGTACGCGCCCCTGACGGGAGAGACCTCGGCCGGGGCTCCGGAACGCGGGGACGCGGCGCCGAGAGGCGTACGGGGGCTGCGTCACGTACAGCAGTCCGGTGCACGTGTCCGGTACGCCCGTCCGGGACGTACGACCGCCCGCCCGCCCGGCACGAACGACGGCACGCCCCTCCGGCACGGACGCGGTGCGCGCTCCGGCGCGTGAGACGCCACGGCCCATGAGACGCCGCGGCCCGTACGACTCCTCAGGGTGTACGGGCCTGACGGCGGGGCGCCCCCTACGGGTTACGAGTGCCCCAGGTCCTCCGACGCGCCGTCCGGCTCCGTCGTCGAACCCGAGTCCTTGGCCGGGCGGAGCGGGAACACGTCGGCCGAGAACGAGTCGAGGACCGGCGCGGCCGGGCGCGGCGGCTTCGGCATGACGGCCGCCTCGGAGTGACCGCCGCAGCCGTACGCGAGCGACACGACGTGGCCGTCGGCCGGCGAGAACGCGTTGGCGCAGACGCCGAACGCCTGCTTCAGGGAGCCCGCCATCGGCACCAGGAAGGCGCAGGACACACAGGTCGCCGGGGCGGCCTGGGCCATCGGCGTGTTCGGGCCGAAGGCCTCGTCCCAGCGGTCGGCCGCGAGGTGCAGCCCGTACCGGGACAGCACCCGGGCGCGGCGCATGCCCAGCTCGTCGGCGACGGCCGCGATGGCGCCGCGCGACGGCACGCGCCCGGTGATCTCGGCGTCCTCGGCGTCGAGGTGGTCCGCCATCTCCTCCGAGACGACGGAGTCCGGCGGCGGCACGTCCTCGCCCGAGTAGCCGGGATCCAGGCGCGGGTCGTCCTGCTCGGTCGGGAGCAGGTCGCCGGGGCCCATGTCGCCCGGGCGCAGCCGCTCGCTCCACGGCACCCACTCGGGGGCAAGGAGCGCGTCGGGGCCGGGCAGCAGGACGGCCTCGTCGAGGGTGACGTTCTTCGCGCGGGAGGCCCGGGTCACGGTGACGGCCCAGCGCCAGCCGCGGTAGCCCGGCTCCTTGGCCCGGAAGAAGTGCGTGACGACCCGGTCGCCCTCGGCGACGGCCTCCACGTGTTCTCCGACCACCCCGGGCGCGGCCGCCTCCTCGGCGGCCTCCCTGGCGAGGTCTACCGCCTCGGCGCAGAGGCGGTCCGGGGTACGCGCCGCTCGCGGGGTACGCGGGGCTCGCTGGGTACGGCTTCGCGTCGTCGCAGCACTCACAGGTCTCGCTTCTCTCCTACGCCGTCTCACGGGTGCGCCGGCCGAGGAGCGGGAGCGACGTTCCGGACAGTGGGCGGAGCGGACCTGAGGGCCGCATCGACGTCCACGCCCGGCGATCTCTCGCGTGTCTCGGGCACACCTATCGTCATCCATTCTGCGGGATGCCGAAGAGGCGCGCGGCCGAGCACATCCGCCGGTGGCGCGCTACGCACGCTACCCCGTTCGCCGCGCTCAGCCCACCTGCGCGCCTCAAGTAGCCCGCATGCCGGACGCTCCGCGGACCCCCGGAGCCCCTCCTGGGGCACTATGGCGACGTGGCAGCCGCACGGTCTCCCGCACGATCACACGATCATGCCGGACCGCTCAGCCGAGCGGGCCGGAGGGTCGGGCGCGCCTTGCACCGGCCACTCACCGGCACCGCGAAGGGCATTCGTCGCGCCACGCACGCGCACGGCGCGGGCGAGACCGGTCTGGGCAAACTGATCGAACTGCACGCCGTGAACGGCGCCGGCGACGTGATGATCACCGTCGCCCTCGCCTCCACCGTCTTCTTCGCCGTCCCGACGGACGAGGCGCGCGGCCGGGTCGCCCTCTACCTCGCCATCACGATGGCCCCGTTCACCCTTCTCGCGCCGGTGATCGGCCCGCTGCTGGACCGGCTTCCGCACGGCCGCCGCGCGGCCATGGCGGCGTCCATGCTGGCCCGTGCGATGCTCGCGGTCGCCCTGTCCGCCACGATCGCGCACGGCGGCATCCAGATGTATCCGGTGGCGCTGGGCGTGCTCGTCGCGTCGAAGGCGTACGGGGTGGTGCGCAGCGCCGTCGTGCCGCGGCTGCTGCCGCCGGACTTCTCACTGGTACGGGCGAACTCGCGGGTGACGCTCGCCGGCCTGCTCGCCACCGGAGCCGCCGCGCCGGTCGCGGCGGGGCTCCAGCTGGTGGGGCCGGGCTGGCCGCTGTACGGGGCGTGCGCCGTGTTCCTGCTCGGCGGGTACTGGGCGCTGCGGCTGCCGCCGGGCGTGGACTCGGCGAAGGGGGAACGGCGCGCGCTGCTGCTCGCGTCGGGAGCCGGAGCGTCGTCGGCCGGGGCGTCGTCAGCCGGGGCGTCGCCGAGCGGACCCGGCCGGGCACGCGGCGGGGGGACACGTGGCAGGGGGACGCGCGGCGAGCGCACAGCCCGCGAGCCGAAGCCGAATCTGCGGACGGTCGGCCCGGCCGTCCTGCACGGCCTCCAGGCGAACGCGGCCCAGCGCATGCTCGGCGGCTTCCTGATCTTCTTCCTGGCCTTCCTGCTGCGCGTGCACCCGCTGCCGGGCCAGACCGCGGCCGTGTCGCTCGGCATCGTGGGCGTGGCGGCGGGCGTCGGCAACGCCTGCGGCACGGCGATCGGCTCGCTCCTGCGCGGCCACCGCGGGCGCCCCGAGGTGATCATCGCCACCATGCTGTCGGCCGTACTGGCCACCACGGTCTGTGCGGCGGTGTTCTTCGGCGGCCTGATGGTCGCCGTGCTCGGCGCGATGGCCGGCCTGACCCAGGCCCTGTCCAAGCTGGGGCTCGACGCGCTGATCCAGCGGGACGTGCCGGAGTCGGTCCGTACGTCGGCGTTCGCCCGTTCGGAGACGGCGCTCCAGATGGCGTGGGTGGTGGGCGGCGGCATCGGGATCGCGCTGCCGCTGAACGGCACGCTGGGCATGTCGGTGGCCGCGGGCATCCTGGCCCTGGGCGCGCTGCTGTCCGTACGGGGACTGATCGCGGAGGCCCGGCGGCACGGGCCGCAGGGGAACACGAGACGGGCGCGGGTGGCGTAGCGCGGGCCGTGTCGATCGGCCCGGCCGGGGATCCTCCGCGTACCTGCCGAGGTTTGTGCGGTACATGACGGTTCGTAGGGAAGAGTCGCCCGCGGTACGGCCGGAGGCGGCCTGCGCCGCGCCGACACGCGGGGAGCGCCGGGGCGCCGTCGAGCGGGGCGAGGCGGGGGTCTATAAGGCGGCACGCCGTACCCCCGCGTGTCGTGGACGCGGCGGCCCGATAGCCTTCGGGCCATGACCGTTGCGTTCCTCACCCCCAAGCGCCGCCGAGCCGCCGTGGCCCTCGGGGCCGTCTCCGCGGGGCTCCTCCTCCTGTCCGCCTGCGAAAAGCCGACCCCGCTCGCGACCGTGACGGTCGGGTCCTCGTCGGTGAACACCGAGGCTGCCTGCTACAACGACGGCAAGCCACTCCCGGACAAGGACATCCCGGGCTGCCTCAACAAGAAGCCGACCCAGTCCATCTCCGTGGACCCCGCCATGGACCAGATCCGCTTCGGCGTGGACCCGAAGATCGCCGAGCTCGGCTGGACGATCTTCCTCGGGGGCCGCAACGCGGAGCCGGAGCCCTTCAAGGGCACCTACCGGACCATCCCGGCCAGCGCCTTCTTCTCCAGCCAGATGGGCCCCGCCCCGGAGAAGACCCAGGTCACCATCGTCGCGAACTCCGGCAAGAACGTGGCCGGGATCTGGCACTTCGAGCTCAAGAAGAAGTCCTGACCCTGGCCCCTCGCATTCTGGTCGTGACGGCCGTGGCGGCGGAGGCGGACTCCGTCGCCACGGGCCTCGGCCACCCTGCGAACTCCGGGGATCTCGCGAACCCCGGGGACCCCGCACGCCCCGCCGGCTCCGCTGACACCGCGGATCCGGCCGAGGGCGCCGTCCGGCTGCCCGGTGGCCTGGTGGTACGCCGCCACACCGCCCCCGGATTCACCGTCGACATCCTCGCCGCCGGTGTGGGCCCCGCCGCAGCAGCCGCCGCGACCGCCACGGCTCTCGCCGTCGCCTCCGGCTCCAGGTCTGACTCCGCCTCCGGCCCCGGCCCCGGCTCCGGCTCCGGCTCCGGCTCCCCGGACGCTCTCTCCCCCGACGCGCCCGCCTCAGGCCGCCCGTACGACCTGGTGGTCTCCGCCGGGATCGCCGGCGGTTTCGCGCCGCGCGCGCCCCTCGGGAGTGTCGTCGTCGCGGACAGCGTCGTCGCGGCCGATCTGGGCGCCCAGACGCCCGACGGCTATCTCGCCGTCGAGGAACTCGGTTTCGGACGGTCCACGCACCCCGTCGCGCCCGCGCTCGCCGCCCGGATCGCCCGCGCCCTCGCGGACGGCGGCCGGCCGGCCGTCGTCGGCCCGGTGCTCACCGTCTCGACCGTCACCGGCACCGCCGCACGCGCCGCCGAGCTGGCGGGACGTCATCCGGGCGCCGCGGCCGAGGCCATGGAGGGCTTCGGGGTGGCGGAGGCCGCCGCCGCGTACGGCGTGCCCGTCGCCGAGATCCGCGCGGTGTCCAACGCCGTCGGCCCCCGCGACCGCGCCGCCTGGCGGATCGGCGAGGCCCTGGCCGCGCTGCGCGACGCCTTCCGGCTGCTCGGCAGCACCGTGTTCGTGGACCCCGAGGGAATCCCGCAGTGAACCTGAAGATCGCCTACTCGCCCTGCCCCAACGACACCTTCGTCTTCGACGCCTGGGCGCACGGCCGCGTCCCCGGCGCCCCGCACCTCGACGTCACCTTCGCCGACATCGACCTCACCAACGGGTGGGCGGAGCGCGGCGACGGGGCATATGACGTCCTGAAGGTCTCGTACGCCGTCCTGCCGTGGATCCTCGACGAGTACGCGCTGCTGCCCTGCGGCGGCGCCCTGGGCCGCGGCTGCGGGCCGCTCGTCCTCGCGCGCGAGGCGCACGACCCGGCGGAGCTGGCGGGCAAGACGGTCGCCGTGCCGAGCGAGCGGTCGACCGCGTACCTGCTGTTCCGGCTGTGGGCCGCCGACATGATCCCGGGTGGCGTCGGCGAGATCGTGGTGCTGCCGTTCCACGAGATCATGCCGGCGGTGCGGGACGGCAAGGTGGACGCCGGACTCGTCATCCACGAGGCCCGGTTCACCTATCAGGATTACGGGCTGCGCGCGCTGGCCGACATGGGCGAGCACTGGGAGCGCACCACCGGCCTGCCGATCCCGCTCGGCGCGATCGTGGCCCGGCGCTCGCTGGGCGAGGACACCCTGCGGCTGCTCGCCGACGCGGCGCGGGCTTCGGTCCGGATGGCCTGGGACGACCCGTCCGTCTCCCTGCCGTACGTACTGGAGAACGCGCAGGAGATGGACCCGAAGGTCGTCGATCAGCACATCGGCCTCTACGTCAACGAGTTCACCGCCGACCTGGGCGAGGACGGTTACGCGGCCGTCCGCGGGCTGCTCACGCGCGCGGCGGCCGAGGGCCTCGTCCCGGCGCTCGCCCCGGACTCGCTCCGATTCCCGTAGGGGACGGCGATACGGGACGGCAAAGGGGCGCGCACCCGTAGGTGCGCGCCCCTGACACCGTCGGAACGGCCGGTCAGCCGCTCACACGTCGAGCTGGTCGGCGACCGCCCGCAGCAGTCCGGCGATCTTCTTGCCGTGCGCCTTGTCGGGGTAGCGGCCCCGCTCCAGCATCGGCGTGATGTTCTCCAGGAGCGTGGTCAGGTCCTGGACGATGGACGCCAGTTCGTCGGGCTTACGGCGCTGCGCCGCGGCGACGGACGGGGCCGGGTCGAGGACGACCACGGAGAGCGCCTGGTCACCGCGCTGCCCCGCGACGACACCGAATTCCACCCGCTGGCCCGGCTTCAGGGCGTCGACTCCGGCGGGGAGCACCGACGAGTGCACGAAGACGTCGCCGCCGTCGTCACGGGAGAGAAAGCCGAAGCCCTTCTCGCTGTTGAACCATTTGACCTTGCCGGTAGGCACGTCCGTCCTCGTCCTCGATGGGGGCGCCGGGAGCCCGGCTCTGCGGAAAAGCTCTGGTGAAAGACAGAGAGCGGGTCGCGAAACCGACCCGCCGGGTCCAAGGCTAGTGGGCTCCGGCCCGCTGACAAGACGCCACCGGCCCGTTCCACCCGGCCGGGGAACTACCCTGGCCGAATGCGTAGTGAAACCCCCTCGGCCCCGGCTCCGGCCCCGGCGGACGACAGTGCCGCCGGCGACGGTCTGATCCGCGCCGGTGTGATCGTCTTCATCGTGGGCGCGGTCGCGACCCTGGTCACGGTGGCGCCGCTGCTGCTCGGCACCGACCCGTTTCCGACGATCGCGTACCTCGTCTCCATGCTGATGGGCGTCGGTTTCCTGGTGGCCGCGGCCGGCGTGCTGCGCTCGGTCGCCGTGCAGCGCCGCCGGGCGCGGGCCGTCCAGACCGCCGCGGCTCAGCCCCGGTAGTCCTCCCACCAGGGACGGAAGTCCGTCAGGTCACTGAGCACGACATGCGCGCCGGCGGCCTGCAGTTCCTCGGCGGCGCACGGTCCGGTGGTCACCGCGACCGACAGCGCGCCGGCGGTCGCCGCGCCGCGCACGTCGCCGGTGTGGTCGCCCACGTACACCTGGGCGCCGTGCGCGCGCAGGGCCTCCGCCTTGCCCTCGGCCCACAGCCCGCCGACGACCTCGTCCGCCTCGATGCCGAGGTGGGTCAGGTGCAGACGCGCGTGGGGCGCGTTCTTGGCGGTGACGACTATCGTCCGGCCGCCCGCCTCGCGAACGGCTTGAATCGCATCCTTCGCGCCGGGCAGCGCGAGGCTCGCCTCGATGGCGTGCTCCGGGTAGAGCGCGCGGTAACGGTCCACCATCTCCGGCACCCGCTCGGCCGGGAACCAGTTGGCCATCTCCTGCTCCAGCGGCGGCCCGAGCCGGGAAACCACCAGGTCGGCGTCGATCGGGACGCCGGTCTCGGCGGCGATGGCGAGGTAGATCGCCTTGATGCCGGGACGGGAGTCGATGAGCGTCATGTCGAGGTCGAAGCCGACGGTGGGTGCGGCGGGTGTGCTCTCCAGGGTGGTCATGGGGGCCATTGTGCCGGGGGGTTCAAGAGGGCGGGGGTCTAGACTTAGCCAAGCCTTACCAAACCTCGCCCCCGCGGCGACCCCCTCATGTCCGCCGTCCGCCGACCGTCGCACCGTCAGTCCCGCGGTCCCGAGCCTTTGATGGGTGTCCGTGCCCGCCATGCCCGCCACCTCCACCCCCGCCCCGCCCGCCCCGCCGCCCGTCATACGCACCCGGCGCGCGCCGCGGCGCGTCCTCGCGACCACGGCGGCGGTCGTCGCCCTGCTGCTCGCGGTCGTCCTCAGTCTCGCGGTGGGCGCCCGCGCCATCGCGCCCTCGACCGTGTTCGACGCCCTGACCCACGGCGGCGGTGCCGCGCTGAGCCCGGACGCCGAGGTCGTACGGCAGCTGCGGCTGCCCCGTACGCTCATCGGCCTGATGGTCGGCGCGGCCCTCGCGCTCGCCGGCACCGCGCTCCAGGGCATCACCCGCAACCCGATCGCCGACCCCGGCATCCTCGGCATCAGCCAGGGCGCGTCGGTCGGCGTCGTGCTCGCGATCGCCTTCGCCGGGGTGCACACCCTGACGGGGTACGTGTGGTTCGCCTTCGCGGGCGCCGCGCTCGCCTCCGTCGCCGTCTACGCCATCGCGGCCGCCGGGCGCGGCGGCGCCACGCCGGTGAAACTGGCGCTCGGCGGGGCGGCCGTCAACGCGCTCCTCCTTTCGGTGACGACCGGCGTCCTGACGACGAAGGCGTCCGCGCTGGACGAGTTCCGGTTCTGGCAGATCGGCTCGCTGGACGGCCGGGACGCCCAGATCGTCGGCCAGGTCTGGCCGTTCCTGCTGATCGGCGCGGTCCTGGTGATGTCGGTGGCGCGCGGGCTCGACGCGCTCGCGCTCGGCGAGGATGTCGCCCGCGGCCTCGGGCAGCGGGTCGCGACGGTGCGGATCGTGGGCGGGCTCGGCGCGACCGTGCTGACCGGCGCGGGGGTCGCGGCGGCCGGACCGATCGCGTTCGTCGGGCTCGCCGTCCCGCACATCGCGCGCGCGGTCGTCGGCTCCGACCACCGCTGGGTGCTGCCGATGGCGGCGCTCATCGGCCCGGTGATGCTGCTGGTGTCGGACGTCGTCGGCCGGGTCCTGTTCCCGCCGGGCGAGGTGCCGGCCGGCGTGATGACGGCGCTGATCGGCGTGCCGTTCCTGGTGACGCTGGTGCGGCGCAAGGCGGTGCCCGCGTGACCGCCACCGAACGGGCCGGGGTCCGGGTTCGCCCCTACGGGTACGCGCTGGTGCGCGCCGGCCGCGTCTCCTTCCTCCTCCACCGCCGCTCCGTCCTCGTCGTGGCGGGCCTGCTGCTCCTGCTGGCCGCCGCCTCGGTCGCGTACCTCTGCGTCGGCGAACGGTTCACCGCCCCCGCCGACGTGCTGCGGGTGCTGCTGACCGACGAACGGCTCCCCGCCCGCTTCGCCGTCGAGGAGCTGCGGCTGCCGCGGCTCGTGACCGGGCTGATGGCGGGCGCCGCGTTCGGGGTCGCGGGCGCACTCGTCCAGACCGTCGCCCGCAACCCGCTCGCCAGCCCCGACGTCATCGGCATCAGCCAGGGCGCGGGCGCGGTGACGGTCGCCGCGATGACCTTCGGGCTCGTGTCGTACGACCTGATCCCGTACGTGTCCATCGCGGGCGGGCTGCTCGCCGCCGCGCTCGTCTACGTGTTCGCGTGGCGCGGCGGGCTGCACGCCACCCGCTTCGTGCTCATCGGCATCGGCTTCGCGATCGCGCTGCGCTCGCTGATCCACCTGTTCATGACGAAGGGCGACTACCTCGTCGCCCAGCAGGCCCAGATCTGGATGACCGGCTCCCTCAACGGGCGCGGCTGGGACGAGGCGGCGCCGCTGCGCTGGACGCTGCTCGCGCTGCTCCCGGCCCTCGCGTGGGCGGCGCGGGCGCAGCGGACGGTGTCGCTGGACGACGACACGGCGACCGCGCTGGGCGTACGGCTCGGCCGGGTCCGGCTCGGGCTCGTGGCCGTCGGCGTGACGCTCGCGTCCGTCGCGACGGGAGTGGCCGGACCGGTCGACTTCGTGGCGCTCCTCGCCCCGCAGATCGCCCGCCGCGTCACCCGTACCGCGCAGATCCCGCTGTTCGCGTCGGCGGTGCTCGGCGCGCTGATCGTGGTCCTCGCCGACCTGCTGGGCCGGCGTCTGTTGTCCCCCACCGAACTGCCGGTGGGTGTTCTGACGGCGGCGGTCGGCGCCCCGTACCTGATCTGGCTGATCGTGCGCGGCCGTGGAGTGGGAGGCAGGTCATGAGCGTGTCGACGGCGGGGACCGCGGAGACGGGGACGACGAGCAGGCTGGCGGCACGCGGGCTGACGCTCGCGTACGAGGAGCGCACGGTCGTCGAGGAGCTGGACCTGGCGATACCCGACGGCCGGGTGACGGTGATCGTCGGCCCGAACGCGTGCGGCAAGTCGACCACCCTGCGCGCGCTGGGCCGGCTGCTCCGGCCGCAGGGCGGGGCCGTCCTCCTCGACGGGGAGGAACTGGCGAAGCTCCCGACGAAGCGGATCGCCCGGTCCATCGGTCTGCTGCCGCAGACCCCGGTCGCGCCGGAGGCGATCACCGTCGCCGACCTGGTGGCGCGCGGCCGGCAGCCGCACCAGGCGTGGTGGAAGCAGTGGTCGGAGGAGGACGAGCGGGCCGTCGTCGACGCGATGGAGCGCACGGACGTGACCGCCCTCGCCGACCGCTCGGTGGACGAACTGTCCGGCGGCCAGCGCCAGCGGGTGTGGATCGCGATGGCCCTCGCCCAGGAGACCGACCTGCTCCTTCTTGACGAGCCCACCACCTACCTGGACATCAGCCACCAGGTCGAGGTCCTGGACCTGGTCCGCCGCCTCAACCGCGTCCGGGGCCGCACGGTGGTCGTGGTCCTGCACGACCTCAACCAGGCCGCCCGGTACGCCGACCACCTGGTCGCCATGAAGGCGGGCCACGTCGTCGCGGAGGGCACGCCGTCCGAGGTCGTCACGGCGGAGCTGGTACGGGAGGTCTTCGGCCTGGAATCGGTCGTCGTCCCGGACCCGGTGACTGGCTCGCCGCTGGTGGTCCCGGGCGCGCCGTGGGCAGCGGAGGACGAGGGCGAGGCCTGATGCGCGGCCTTTCGGCGTCGGATGAAGGCCGCCAGGCATATGCCTGGCGGCCTTTGTCATGAAGGGCTGAGAGCCTGAGGGTCCGCGCTCCGGAAGGGCCTATGCCACCTTCAGGAGGAGCTTGCCCGTGCTGGTGCGGGAGCCCAGCAGGCGGTGGGCCTCAGCCGCGTCCGCGAGCGGGAACTCGGCGGTGACGGGGAGGACGACCGTACCGTCCACGACCTTGGCGAAGGCCGCTTCGGCGAGGGCGCGCAGGGCGTCCGGCGCGGTCTGGGAAAGGGTGAGGATCGAGAAGCCGGAGACGGAGATGCCGGTCGGGTAGAGCTCGGGCTGGCCGACCTGCCAGGGTGCGGCGGAGCTCGCGTTGCCGAAGGAGACCAGGCGGCCGAAGACCGCGAGGGAGGCGAGCCCGGCCTCGAACAGCGGGCCGCCGACCGGGTCCAGGACCAGGTCCACGCCGCGTCCGCCGGTCGCCGCGCGGACCGCCTTCTCCAGGGCGCCCGGGTCGCGCGCGAAGTCGCCGGTGAACAGCTCGTCGTAGCCGTGTTCGCGCGCGTAGGCGGCCTTGGCGGACGAGGACACCGTCCCGTACACCGCGCCCGCGCCCGCCGCCTTCGCGAGCCGGCCGACGACCGTGCCGATGCCGCCCGCGGCGCCGTGCACGAGGACGGTCTCGCCGGGCTGCAGCCGGCCGACCGCGTGGACCAGGGCCTGGGCGGTGGGCAGCACGGTGGGCAGGGTCGCGGCGGTCCGCAGGCCGAGGCCGACCGGGACCGGGAAGACGGTCGCCGCGTCGGCGACGGCCACTTCCGCGTACCCCCCGCCGCTGGTCAGGGCCGCCACCTCCTGGCCGACGGCGAGGCCGGTGACGCCCGCGCCGAGGGCGCGGACCCGGCCGGAGACCTCCAGGCCGAGGCGGGCGGGCAGCGCGTCGACGCGGTAGCCCTCGGCGCGGGCCTTGAGGTCGGCGAAGTTCACCCCCGCATATGCCACGTCGATGCTCACCTGCCCGGCGGCGGGCTCGGGAACGTCGACGTCCACCGCCTTCAGGACCTCCGGGCCGCCGTACTCCCCCAGCTCGATCGCGCGCACACCGCACCTCCGGTCTCCGGTCCGGCGGTGGGCAGGACGGAGCCCGACCGCCGTCTCAACTGTTCAATGGAAAGCGAACACCCGCGACTGTATGATCGCCATCGAACACTCCGCAACCCCCGCAACCTCATCGACCCTCTTCGGTCACCTCGGTCACCTCGACCACCTCGACCACCTCGACGCGCATGGGAGGACAGCGTGACGACGAGCAGTCACCGGGCCGCGCCCGAGCACACCCACCCCGACGACGTCCCGCTCCTCACCGCCCTCGCGGCGCTCGCCGACCCCGTACGGCTCACCCTCGTGCGCGCGCTCGCGGACTCGGAGGAGTGGACGCGGACCTGCGGCAGCTTCGACGTACCCGTCGGCAAGGCGGCACTCAGCCACCACTTCGGGGTGCTGCGCGCGGCGGGGCTCGTCGAACAGCGCGACCAGGGGGCCCGGCGGGTCAACCGGCTGCGACGCGCCGAGTTCGAGGCCCGGTTCCCGGGCCTGCTGCCCCTGGTCCTGCGCGACGAGGACCCCTCGGCTCCTCAGGCGTAGAACCTCGCCGTACCCCGCCGCCCACCCCTTCAGCCCCGGCGGCGGGCCCGCCAGAGCAGGAACAGGCCCGAGGCGATCGCGGCGGCCCGCAGGATCCACGGCCAGGAGTCGCCGATCGCCGTGCTCAGCCCGGCGTCCCGCGCGTCGGCCGCGCCCTGGGCGAGCGGTTCGCCCCAGCGGCCCATCGCGCGGCCCCACAGCCAGACGAGGCCGGCGGTCACGACCACGCCGGGGACGACGAGGGCGGCGGCCTTGCGTTCGCGGGAGAGGTACGCGAGGACCCAGCCGGCGGCGAGCGGGATGAGCGAGCCGAGGGCGGCGCCCACCAGGAGCAGGGCGGCGGCGAAGAGCAGGAGCAGATTGCCCGGGGCGAAGCCGCGCCACGCGCGGCGGCGTTCCGGAGCCTCTACTTCCGTTTCCTCTGGGACCTCCTGCCCCTCGGCGGCCTCCGGGACCTCCGGAGCCTCCCGTCCGTCCTCCTCCGCCTCGTCCTCGGACGGCGGCGGCTTCAGCACGTCGGCGATCTCGATGCCGCCGACGAAGCCCGGCACCTCGCCCGTGTCCCGGGCCCCGAACATGGCGTCCTCACGCCACCACCCGCCCCCCGCCCGCTCCGCCGCGCGCGGCGGCGGAACGGACGCCGGCGGCGACGATGACGGCGCGGACGCGCCGGGAGGCGGCTCGGAGGCGCGCGGCCGGGGCAGCTCCACCGGGGGCGCCGCATCGGGCTCCGGCTCCGCGCTCCCCGGCCCCGTAACCGAGCCCCGCGCCGGGGCGACCCGCCCGACCACCGCGTCCGGTTCCCCCAGCGCGCGCAGGATGCGGGGCACCGCCTCGCCCTTCACCTCGCGCCGCCGCTCGATCTCGTCGCGCAGCCCGGACACGAGCTCGCGGCGCTCGGCCGCCGTCACCTGCCGCTGCTGCGCCACGTCGCCGACGCGGCTCAGATAGTCGAAGACCAACCGGTCGTTCTCGATCCCCTCGTTCCCCACGGCACGACGGTAGCGCCTGCGCAGGGGCTACCGTGGTGCGGATGGGGATCGGTGAGCTCGACCGGGAGGCGCACGTGCCCGAGGGAACAGACGGCGGTACGGGCGGGGGTACGGACCGGAGCCCGGGCGGGACTCGGGGGAGGACCCCGGGCGGGACTCCGGGCGGGACTCCGGGCGGGACTCCGGGTGGCGCGCACCCGTCCGGCCAGGTCCCGCGCACCCTCGCGGAGTCCTTGCGCGCCGGAGGCGACGGCGCGCTCACAGCGCTGCTGCGCGCCCGCCCGGACCTCCTCGCGCCGGTCCCGAACGACCTGACCCAGCTGGCCACCCGGGCCGGCACGCGCGCGTCGGTCGTCCGCGCCCTCGAACGCCTCGACCGGTTCGCGCTGCAGACCGCCGAGGCGCTGGCGGTGGCGCCGGACCCCGCCCCGTACCCCGTCCTTCTCGCCCTCCTCACCGGCGACACGCCCGACCCCGCCATCGAACGGGCGTTGCCGCGCGCGGTCGGCGTGCTGCGCGCGCAGGCGCTGGTGTGGGGCGACGACGAGCGGCTGCGGCTGGTGCGGACCGCGCGCGAACTCCTCGCTCCCTCCCCGCAGCACCCCTCCCCCACCGGCCTCGGCCCGACGGTCGCGGAGGCCACGTCCGGCATGTCGCCGGGCCGGCTCCAGGAGATCATCGCGACGGCCGGGCTGCCCGCGACACACGATCCGGTGTCGGCGGTGGCGGGGCTGACGGAGCTGTTCACGGACCGTACGAGGATGGCGGCGCTGCTCGACACCGCGCCGCCCGAGGCGCTCGCGGTCCTCGACCGGCTGGTCTGGGGCCCGCCGTACGGCGAGGTCACGGCCTCTCCCACGCCGCCGGTGCGCTGGCTGCGCGACCGGGGTCTGCTGCTGCCCGCCTCGACCCGCACCGTGGTCCTGCCGCGCGAGGCGGCGCTGCATCTGCGCGGCGGACGGGCGCACCGGGTGCCGGAGCCGGCCGCGCCGAAGGTGGAGACGGCGCGCGAATACCGTCCACAGGTGGTGGACGACGCGGCGGCCGGGCAGGCATATGCGGCACTCGACACCGTCGCCGAGCTGCTGAAGTCCTGGGACCAGGGCGGTCCGCCGGTGCTGCGCGCGGGCGGTCTCGCGGTCCGCGACCTCAAGCGGACGGCGGCGGCGCTCGACGTGCCGGAGCGGTTCGCGTCGTTCTGGCTGGAGCTGGCGTACGGGGCGGGGCTGCTCGCCACGGACGGCGAGGCGGACGAAAAGTACGCGCCGACGCCCGCGTACGACTCCTGGCTCGACCAGCCGCCGGCCGAACGCTGGGCCGCGATCGCCGGCACCTGGCTGGCCGCCACCCGTACCGCCGCGCTGGTCGGCGGGCAGGACGCCAAGGGGCGGACGCTGGCCGCGCTGGGGCCGGGCCTGGACCGTTCGGCCGCGCCCGAGGTACGCCACCGGGTCCTCAGGCTCCTCGCCACCCTGCCGCCGGGGGCCGCCGCCGACCCGGAGACGGTGCTCGCGCGGCTGCGCTGGGACCGCCCGCCGAGGGCCGGGGCGGACGGCTCCCTCGACCCGCGGGAACAGCTCGCCCGCTGGACCCTGGAGGAGGCCGAACTCCTCGGCGTCACCGGCCGCGGCGCGCTCGCCGCGCCCGCCCGCGCGCTGCTCAACCTGCCGCTCGCCGAGGCCGCGCCCGATGTCGCCTCGGATGCCGCGCCGGACACCCTGACCGGCCTGACCGGCCCGGCCGGGCCGCACGCCTGCGAACCGTCCGTCGCCGCCTCGCGCGCCGCCACCCTCCTCGCGCCGCTCCTCCCGGAGGCCGTCGACCACGTCCTGCTCCAGGCGGACCTGACCGCCGTCGCGCCGGGGCCGCTGCTGCGCCCGCTCGCCGACCTGCTGTCCGTGCTCGCGGACGTCGAGTCCAAGGGCGGGGCGACCGTCTACCGCTTCACGCCCGGTTCCGTACGCCGTGCCCTCGACGCCGGCCGTACCGCCTCCGACCTGCACGCCTTCCTCACCACGCACTCCCGCACCCCGGTGCCGCAGCCGCTCTCGTACCTGATCGACGACGTCGCGCGGCGGCACGGCCATCTGCGGGTCGGCGCCGCCTCGTCCTATGTCCGCTGCGACGACGACGCCGTGCTCGGCGAGATCCTGGCCGACCGGCGCGCGGCCCCGCTGCGGCTGCGCCGGCTCGCGCCGACGGTGCTCGCCGCGCAGGCGGACCCGACGGCGCTGCTCGACGGGCTGCGGGGGATGGGGTACGCGCCGGCGGCCGAGTCCGCCGAGGGCGACGTCCTGATCGCCCGCGCCGACGCCCGCCGCACCCCGCCCCGCACCGCCCCGGCCCCCGTCCCCGAGGGCCCGCCCACACCGGACGCGACGCTGCTGTCGGCGGCGGTACGGGCGATCCTCGCGGGCGACCGGGCCGCGACCGTCGCCCGCAAGGAGCCCACCGCACCCACGGACACGACCGGCCCGCGCACGAACGGCACCCTGCCCCGTACCTCCGCCGCCGAGACCCTGGCCACGGTCCAGGCGGCGGCGATGACGGGCTCGGCGGTCTGGATCGGCTACGTCAACGCGGAGGGCGCGGCCAGCCAGCGCGTGATCGCCCCGGTCCGGGTCGAGGGCGGCTTCGTGACGGGCTACGACCACACGGCCGACGAGGTCCGCACGTACCCCCTGCACCGCATCACGGGCGTGGCGGAACTGGCGGACGACGAGGTCTAGGGCAGGTCCGGCCGCTTGCGACGTGGGCTGACGAGCCGGCTCGGGTCGACCTTGAGCGGGAACGGCGCCTCGACGGCCGTCTCCCGCCCCGCCTCGGCCACCACGCGCTCGACGTACCGCCCACCGCTCAGCTCCGAGACGATCAGCGCGGGCACGGGTTCGAGCTCCAGGCGCCACAGGTGCTCGATGCCCGCTTCGGCGTAGTACGGCGGCTTGAGCAGCCGGTCGGTGCGGCGGCCGGAGGACGACGGCGAGACGATCTCGACGACGAGAAGGACCGCGTCGGAGTCGAAGGCGATGGGGTCCTCGGCGGCGGCCGATGCCTCGACCACCGCGATGTCGGGGATGAACAGCCCATCGGGGAGGATGACGTTCACCGCTTCGAGCACCTCGGCGGACGCCCCGGACTGCTGTACGGCGCTGTCCAGCAGCTGCCACAGCCGCGACGACGCCCGCTGGTGCTTCGCACCCGGAGCTGGTGACATCAAGAGCGCTTCCCCTATCAATTCACGACGCTGACCACGGTCCTCCTCCAGAGCAAGTACCTGCTCTATCGTCCAGGGCCCGTAGTGCGGATCGTGCGCGACGCTCATCTCGCCACCTCCCTCTCCGAGGTCTGTCACGTTCAGTCTGGCAGAGCTCACCGACATCGGATCGGTCATCGACCGACCCCGCCCCGCACTCACCGCGCATCAGGCAAACTGGATGTTTGGCCGCGTTCGGCCGCGTGGAAGGGATGCACGACACGTGAACGGTCCACTCATCGTCCAGAGTGACAAAACGCTTCTGCTGGAGGTCGACCACGAGCGGTCGGCCGACTGCCGGCGTGCCATCGCCGCGTTCGCCGAGCTGGAGCGGGCGCCCGAGCACATCCACACGTACCGCGTGACGCCCCTCGGCCTGTGGAACGCGCGTGCCGCCGGGCACGACGCCGAGCAGGTCGTGGACGCGCTCGTGGAGTTCTCGCGCTACCCCGTCCCGCACGCGCTCCTCGTCGACATCGCCGAGACGATGGCGCGGTACGGGCGGCTCACCCTGTCCAAGCACCCCACCCACGGGCTCGTGCTGACGACCACCGACCGGCCCGTCCTGGAGGAGGTGCTCCGGTCGAAGAAGGTCCAGCCGCTGGTCGGCGAACGGATCGACCCGGACACCGTGGCCGTGCACCCGTCCGAGCGCGGGCAGATCAAGCAGACGCTGCTCAAGCTGGGCTGGCCGGCCGAGGACCTCGCCGGTTACGTGGACGGCGAGGCGCACCGTATCGACCTCGCCGAGGACGGCTGGTCCCTGCGCGCGTACCAGCAGCAGGCCGTCGAGGGCTTCTGGCACGGCGGCTCCGGTGTCGTCGTGCTGCCCTGTGGCGCGGGAAAGACGCTGGTCGGCGCGGGTGCGATGGCCAAGGCGAAGGCCACGACGCTGATCCTCGTCACCAACACCGTCTCCGCCCGGCAGTGGAAGCACGAGCTGGTGAAGCGGACGTCGCTGACCGAGGACGAGATCGGCGAGTACAGCGGCGCGAAGAAGGAGATCCGGCCGGTCACCATCGCCACGTACCAGGTCCTCACGACGAAGCGGAAGGGCGTCTACCCGCACCTGGAGCTGTTCGACTCCCGGGACTGGGGCCTGATCGTGTACGACGAGGTGCACCTGCTGCCCGCGCCCGTCTTCAAGTTCACCGCCGACCTCCAGGCCCGCCGCCGGCTCGGCCTGACCGCGACGCTCGTACGGGAGGACGGACGCGAGTCCGACGTCTTCTCGCTCATCGGGCCGAAGCGCTTCGACGCGCCGTGGAAGGAGATCGAGGCGCAGGGCTACATCGCGCCCGCCGACTGCGTCGAGGTGCGGGTCGACCTCACGGACGGGGAGCGGCTGGCGTACGCGACGGCCGAGGCGGAGGAGAAGTACCGGTTCTGCGCGACGACGGCGACCAAGCGCAAGGTCACCGAGGCGCTGGTGAAGAAGTTCGCCGGGCAGCAGATCCTGGTCATCGGGCAGTACATCGACCAGCTCGACGAACTCGGCACGCACCTCGACGCCCCGGTGATCAAGGGCGAGACCTCGAACGCGCAGCGCGAGAAGCTGTTCGACGCCTTCCGCAGCGGTGAGATCAACGTCCTCGTCGTGTCGAAGGTCGCCAACTTCTCCATCGACCTGCCCGAGGCGACGGTCGCCATCCAGGTCTCCGGCACCTTCGGGTCCCGGCAGGAGGAGGCGCAGCGGCTCGGCCGGGTGCTGCGCCCCAAGGCCGACGGACACCAGGCGCACTTCTACTCGGTGGTCGCGCGCGACACCATCGACCAGGACTTCGCGGCCCACCGGCAGCGGTTCCTGGCCGAGCAGGGGTACGCGTACCGGATCGTCGACGCGAGCGAGCTGCTGAAGGGGGACGCCGCCCCCGAAACCCCGTAGGGGCCGTAGGGGTCCAGTCAGGCGGCTGCATACTCAACGTACAGAGGGCTGGCAACCATAGTCCGCACTATTGCCGAGCCCTCACCTGCGGAGAACGGTACCTCCAACCCGAATGTGACTCTTGCGTAGCCGGTGAAAAGGCCAGCAGCATGCGGCGGGAAACGTCCATCGAGCTGGTTCAGCAGATTGCCAAGCGCCTCCTCCAGCCTGGGATCCATGCCGAGCTGCATGCCGTACAGCAGGGACATGAAACCGAGGCCAAGACTAGGGGGAGCGGACAGGTCCGTGGGCCCGGAGGACGCGGCTGCTAAGCCCAGAAGATGCTCAGGGGAACCGTGGAGCACGAGTCGTGGCTTGGAGCTGGACCAGGGTTCCAACCGCGAGTGAGGCTCCCAGAACACGACAGCCTCCTGTCCAATCGGATGCTCCCTGAAGTGTTCTCCGTTGTCGTCCGAAGCGCGTATTGTCGGCCGCACAATCTGATAGTTCATGCGCGTCTTGAACTTCACCCACTGGCCAGCATCAGGTGACGCCTCGGAATACTCAGCAGGCTTCGGGGTCAAGGACTTGAGGTGCCGAAGTACTCGTTCCAGGTTCGGATGCCCTTGCGGGGCATCTGCCAATGTGAACTGCAGTTCCCCAAGCCCAAGGGGAGCAGTGGCCCCCAGTTCGCTGATACGCCGCCTCCATCGACGGCGGGGTCTTTCGTTCTCTCGGAACTGGGCCAGCTTGCTCTCGGACAAGTAGATCAGCTCACGCATGTCTTGAGACGTTACCCCCGGCGGCCAGGACTGACCATCCATTCATTTAAAGGGGCGTAAACGGTCCTTAAGGCCCCTACGGCCCGTAAGGGTTACGGAGAGGGCCGCCCGCCCCCGGTCCGCCCGGTCCGGCGGGGCTCAGTCCAGCAGGGCCAGCACCGGGGCGCCGAGCGCGAGGACGTACTGGGCGATCACCAGGCCCTTACGGGGCACGGCGAGGGCGGCCAGCCCGGCGACGCCGGACAGGGCCAGGGCCCAGAAGGCGGCGGTGGAGAAGCCGCTGCTGACGCCGTCGCCGCCGACGGCGTCGCCGAGTACGGCGGTCACGACGAAGAAGGCGCAGACGAGGAGGAGCGCGAGGCCGCAGCCGGCGACCATGCGCAGGCCCAGACGGTCGGCGGCGTCGGTCACGGTCTCGGGGGCTTCGGGCTCGGGCGTCGTCGTCATGCACTCATCACAGCAAGGTCGAACGAGTGCCCGAAGGCGTTGCCGTACTCAACCCGCACCCGCTCCCGTACTCAGCCTCTCCCGTTCCCTCTCCCGTTCCCTCCCCCTCCCCCCTCCCCCCTCACCCTCCAACTCGTTCGCCCGCACCCCCCACCCGGCGCTACACTCGCCAGCTTCCCCGCCTCCCGCCCGGTCCCGTTCGCGGACCGCCCGCGGAGCGCCGCCGTCCGGTCGGAAACCGGCGGCCACCTCGACGTGTCCGCACAGCCTGTACCCGTACTCCCGACCGGAGGCAGCACCCGTGTCCGTGTCCGTGTCCCCGACCGAATCCGACCCGCTTTCCGACCCGCTCGCCCGCGAGCGCGCCCATCTGTCCTCGTCCCGCTCCGCGCTGCGCGCGATGCGCGAGGAGGTGGAGTCGCTCGACATCCGCGACGTCACCGCGAACTGGGTCAACTCGCTGATCCTCGGTCGCCAGATCGAGGACCGCATCAAGGCGCTCGCCGACCTCGCGGACACGCCGCTCTTCTTCGGCCGGCTCGACTATCTGCACACCACGCAGGAGGGGCAGCGCTTCTACATCGGCCGTCGCCATGTGCACGACGCGCAGGGCGACCCGATGGTGATCGACTGGCGTGCGCCGGTGTCGCAGCCGTTCTACCGGGCGTCGAAGAAGGACCCGCAGGACGTCGGGCTGCGCCGCCGGTTCGGTTACACGGGCGGCGACCTCACCGCGTACGAGGACGAGCATCTCTCCGACCCCGCCGAGCTGGAACAGACCAGCCGGCTGCTCCAGGCGGAGATCGAGCGGCCGCGTGTCGGTCCGATGCGCGACATCGTCGCCACGATCCAGCCCGAGCAGGACGAGATCGTCCGTTCCGACCTGTCGGGCACGGTGTGCGTGCAGGGTGGCCCCGGTACCGGAAAGACGGCCGTCGGCCTGCACCGTGTCGCGTTCCTCCTCTACGCGCACCGGGAGCGGCTGGCGCGGACGGGCACGCTCGTCATCGGGCCGAACCGTTCCTTCCTCCAGTACATCGAGCAGGTGCTGCCGGCGCTCGGCGAGCTGGAGGTGCGGCAGGCGACGGTGGACGACCTGGTCGCGCACGTCGAGGTGCGGGGCGCGGACGAGGCGGCGACCGCCGTCGTCAAGGGCGACGCCCGGATGGCGGAGGTGCTGCGGCGCGCGGTGTGGTCGCACGTGACGCCGCCCACGGAGCCGCTGATGGTGGTCCGCGGTTCGCGGCGCTGGCGCGTACCGGCGTACGAACTGGAGGAGATGGTCCGGGAGTTGACCGACCGCGACATCCGGTACGGGGCTGCCCGCGAGGCTCTGCCGCAGCGCATCGCGCACGCGGTCCTGGTCCGGATGGAGCAGGCGGGCGAGGCGCCCGACGACCGGGTGCAGAACGCGGTGGCCCGCAACACGGCGGTCAAGGCGGTCGTGAAGGAGTGCTGGCCGGCCGTCGATCCGGCGAAGCTGGTGCTGCGGCTGCTGAGCGAGCCCGCGTTCCTGGCCGAGCACGCGGACGGGATCCTCGAAGAGGACGAGCGGAAGGCGCTGCTGTGGGCGAAGCCCGCCCGCAGCGTGAAGACGGCCAAGTGGTCCGCCGCGGACGCCGTGTTGATCGACGAGGCGCGGGATCTGGTGGAGCGGACGCACTCGCTCGGCCATGTCGTCCTCGACGAGGCGCAGGACCTGTCGCCGATGCAGTACCGGGCGGTGGGCCGGCGCTGTTCGACGGGTTCGGCGACGGTCCTCGGCGACCTGGCGCAGGGCACCACCCCCTGGGCGACGGAGAGTTGGGCGCAGGCGCTGACGCATCTGGGCAAGCCGGAGGCGATCGTCGAGGAGCTGACGGCCGGTTTCCGTGTGCCGCGCGAGGTGATCGCGTACGCGTCGCGACTGCTGCCGCACATGTCGCCGGGGCTCGCGCCGGTGGAGTCGGTACGAGAGAACCCGGGCTCGCTGCTCGTACGGCGCGTCGACGCCGAGGAGCGGGACCGGGCGGTCGTGGCGGCGTGCGCCGAGGCACTGGAGCACGAGGGCTCGATCGGCCTGATCGCCGCCGACGCGCGGATCGCACCGCTCGCGGAGGCGCTGGAGGCGGCGGGGCACGCGTACCTCTCCCCCGGCGAGGAGACCACGGCCGAGTCGCGGCTCACGCTCGTACCGGCGTCGCTCGCGAAGGGCCTGGAGTACGACTACGTGGTCCTGGACGAGCCGGCGGCCGTCGTCGCCGGCGAACCGGACGAACGCACCGGCCTGCGCCGCCTGTACGTGGCCCTGACGCGAGCCGTGTCCGGCCTGACGATCCTCCATATGACCGATCTGCCCGAGCAGTTGGCGTAACCGCGCCTACCCTCTCAGCCCGCCGCCCGTGGCCCTGGCCGTGACCGTCTACCCGGCGGCGACGGTCACGGCGCGGGCTCTCCCGGCCAGTCGGCGCAGGTCGTGACCTCGAAGCCGCGGGCGGGGAAGACGGTGTCCATGAAGAAGTCGTGGACGGCCGGGTCGCCGTCGCCGCAGCCGTCGCGCAGGACGGTCACCCGGTAGTCGCGGTCCGCCGCGTCGTAGCAGGTCGCGGCCACCATGGCGCTGGTCGCGACGCCGGCGACGACGAGCGAGGTGACCCCGTTCGCCCGGAGTACGAGGTCGAGATCCGTACCGGCGAACGCGCTGGCCCGGCGCTTCGTCACGACGATGTCCTCGACCGCGACCGGCAGAGTGGGCTCCGTCCCGGGCGATCCCTCGTGGAAGGTGTCCCCGGCCGCGTGGAACATCCTGAACATCTCGTTGTCCGGCGGCAGATCGGCCCCGTTGCCCCGCAGCGCGAACCGCACGAACACGACCCGCACCCCCGCCACCCGGGCCCGCGGCAACAGCTCGGCGAGCGGCGCCACCACCCGATGCGCGAACGGGTAACTCCCCGTGATGCCCTGCTGGATGTCACCGATGATCAATGCCGTACTCACGTCGGACTCCCCTCCGGTCTCCCTTTCCCGCAGGCTACGGACCGCGCCCGCCCCCGTCACGTCTTTAGGCACCGTCCGGCAGATCATGCGATCACTAGGATCCAGCGGGGTTCGACCCCTGGTGGTAGCGCCGGGGGGGCTGGGGAATGGGGATCCGGTGCGTCCCGCAGCGGATGGCGAGTGGGGGGCCTGTGGGAAGTCGACGGCTGCACGGATGGGTCGGGGCGGCGGTGACTCTGCTTCTCGCGGTCTCCACCGCCGTGCTTCTGGGCAGGTCGTGGACCGCCTGTGACGTAGGTGTGAACAACGCCGCCAACAGCGGTTTCCTGCTGTGGCTGTTCATCCCGGCCCTCTGGACGGTCCTCCTGCTGGTCTGGGTCACGGTGGGAGCCCTTCTCGGGAATCGTCCCCTTCTTCATGCAGGGGGCCTCGCGGTCACGCTCCTCGGCGTTGTCTGGTGCGCCGTCTCCCTCTTCTGGGAGGGCGCTGCCACTCCACCGTGCCCCAGCGGCGTCCCGGAGTGGTGGCCGAGCCTCATTCCCGCCCCGGGATTCTGAGAGGCCGGCCCCGGTTCATCACGGCTCGGATGCCTCGTCCCCCGACGGTCAGTAGGCGGCCTGGACGTTGTCGGCCGACGCCGTCCACTCGATGCCGTTCGCCGCGCGGATGTGCGCGACGCGCACAACCCTTCCGTCACTGTGTAGTTCATGTGTGACGGCGGTCAGTTCGCCCTCGGCGCCGTTCGCGGTATCGCGGACCCGCGTACGGAGAAGCGGGTGCTGTTCGTAGCCGTCTGCCCCGACCGGGTAGGCCCCCTTCGCCCCGGCGTCGCGCATGAACCGCTCCCACCCGGCGGCGGCCCGCACCCGCAGCGCGCGGCTCGGCGTGCCCGGGGGCGGATCGAACCTGGTCATGGCATCGCTCCTCGTTCAGAAGGCCGGATTCGCACCGGCGGCAACGACCGGCGCGAGGATCACCTTGTCGGGCGGCGGGCGAGCGCATCCACCTCGCGGGCCTATAGAGCCGTCCTATATTTCGGGAATGGAGCCGGACCCGAACGTCTGGGCACACCCCGAACTACGCGCCGCCGCCGCCGTCGAGGACTGGCCGCGCGTCCTGCGCATCTGGCGGACCCTGACCCGGAGCAGTCAGAGCAGACTCGGCGCGCTCGTCGGGCTGGCCCAGCCCGACGTGTCCGCGATCGAGAACCGGCGCCGGGCCGTGACCTCGGTCGAAGTGCGGCAGCGGATCGTGGAGGGGCTGGGTGTCCCGGCCGATGTGCTCGGGCGGAACCGGTCCGAACCGCCGCTGCCTTCCCTGGTACTCCCCGAGCTCGTCTCGGACGCCGCCGCGGACCGGCTGCGGCGGGTGCGGCAGGGCGGACTCCGGCTGGACACCGCCTCGTTGGACGAGATGGACCGCTTGCTGGCGGCGCACCGCCGCGCCGAGGACACCCTGGGCTCACGGGTCATGAACGGTGTGGTCGCCGCACAGTTCGACGCCGTCTACGGACTCTACGACCAGGCTCGCGGGCCGCTCGCCGACCGTCTGGTCCGACTGCTGGCCGAGTACGCGCAGTTCCTGGCGTGGATGTCCCACGACCAGGACAAGTCCCCGGCCGCGCAGGGGTGGTTCGACCGTTCGTACGACTGGTCCCTGGAGGCCGGATACGGCGACATGGCGGCGACCGCCCTCAGCATGCGGGCCCACACCGCCTGGTCACACGGCCGGGGACGCCGCTGTGTCCGGCTCGCGGAGGCCGCCGCGACGACGCCGGGGGCGACCGCGACGACCAGGGCCATGGCGCTCCAGATGGCGGGGCGCGGTCATGCCCTCGAAGGGGACGCCCGGGCCGCGTACCACCGTCTCGACGAGGCCCAGCGCGTCATCACGACCGCCGCCGACGCCCCGCCCTGGCTCTACTTCTACGGCGAGTCCTGGTTCTCGGCCCAGCGCGGCATGGCCGACCTGCACCTGAACGCGTGGGAGCGGGCGGCGGAGAACCTGCGTGCCGGGCTCGCGGGCTTCGCCCCGTCGTACCGCCGGGACCGGGCCTGGTACGGGGCCTGCCTGGCGCACGCGTACGCGGGCACCGGGGAGCCCGGGGCGGCGCTGACGACGGCGCTGACCGTCGTCGGGGACGCCGCCGACGTCGGCAGACCGCACGCCTGGCACGAACTCCACAAGGTCGCCGGCCTCCTCCTGCGCCACCGGGCCGCCGAGGGGCGGGAGTTGTTCGACGCGCTGGCGACGCTCGACTGACACGGGGGAATGCGGGCTCCCGGGCGCGTGGGGGGCTACGTTGGGTCTGTTCGCACGCGACACCGGAGGTCACCGCATGGCAGACGACACCGCGTACGCCGAGGGCACAGCCGGCTTCATCTTCGAGATGGGCGTGCTCAAGAACGCCAAACGGACCGGATGGTGGTTCACCGGTAACAACAATCCCGAGTCGATCGCCGAGCATTCGTTCCGGGTCGGGGTCATCGGGGCCGTGCTGGCCATGATGGAAGGGGTGGATCCGGCGAAGGTCGCGCTGATGTGTCTGTTCCACGACACGCAGGAGACGCGGATCGGGGACATCCCGCACATCGGCCGCCGCTATCTCGACGCCGCCGCCAACGAGACCGTCACCGAGGATCAGGTGTCCGCCGCGCATCCGGCGGTGCGGGACGGGGTGCGGCGGGTGGTCGGGGAGTACGAGGCGAAGGAGACGCGCGAGTCGGTCGTCGCGCGGGACGCCGACAAGCTGGAGTGTCTGGTGCAGGCCGTGGAGTACCGGGCGCAGGGATACGCCCTGGTCCAGGACTGGATCGACACCTCGCTGAGCAGCCTGCGGACGGACTCCGCGCGGGAGTTGGCCGAGGCCGCTCTGACGATGTCGCCGCTGGAGTGGCGCAGGACTTTCCTGAATCGCTGAGCCCCGCCCCGGAGCGCACCAGGGGGCGCGCGAATACCGAGGAGGCGTGAAGGGTTGGCGTTCATGCGCTGAAGACCGCTTTCGCCGGTTGTGTGCGGGCCACCATCGGCGTCATGAAGAAGACTCTCACCGCTGTCTCCGCCGCCCTGGTCGCCCTGGGCCTGGCCGCACCCGCCGAGGCGGCCCCCCGGGACACCCCGGCGCTGATGTGTTCGCTGGGCACGGTCGACGTCCAGCACCCTCCGATCGGCTACGACGTCACCCCCATCTTCGAGTTGGCGCGACGGCTGGGCCTGGGCGATCCCGGTGCTGTCGGCCTGGGCTGCGACAAGGGCGTGCGGACCGACCCGTACTCCGAGGAGATCCAGCCCTACCCGGAGCGCGGGCCGGTCGTGCTCCGCTCCCAGGAACCGGGGAAGGGCTCGACCCAGCTGTACTGCACCGACTCGCGCGGCGGCTGGGGCAAGATGCACGGCCTGCCGGTGGAGGTGTTCTGGGTGGTCGGGACCGGCTGCGTCTCGGAAGCCAACCCGGTCGTCATTTAGCGGCGCAGGACGGGCACAGGGTCTCGTCGGCGGAGGGCCGAAACAGCATCGGCTGGGTGTGCCGACCGCTCTCGCATTCCCGCGCTCCGGCCAGCCGCGACGACAGGCGCGGGCCGGACGGGGGCGGCGGCGACGCGGGGTCCGTGGGCGGGACGTCGCGCAGCAGGTAGCGAACCAGGCCGCCCGGGCGGTGGACCGGGGTGCCGTTCTTGGGCAGGCCGCGCAGCAGGTGGGCGTGGATGTCGGCGGAACTGTGCCCAGCCGTCAGCCAGTCGGCGGCCAGCCGGGTCAGTTCGTCCCGCATGCCGGGCGGGATGTGGCGGAGCAGAGGCGAGAGCAGCGGCAGTGCGCCGACGAGGGCGCGGGCCGAGGCGCGTACGTCCGGCTCGGGGGCTTCCGCCACCGGCTCCCGCTCCGGCTCGGCCACCTGCTCCCGCTCCGGCTCCCGCTCCGGGGCGCCGTCCTCGGGCGGATGGTCGGAGGTGTCTACGACACGGTCTTGCTTTGGAGAACCGTCGGCCAGCGGACCCCTCGGCTCACCGACCGTCGGAATCCGGGGACCCGGCGCCGATGCGGCGACGACCACCGTCCCCGGCTCCCGGCCCATCAGCTTGGCCGCCTCCGCCTCGCTCAACGGCTGGTTGGAGAGCATGTGTTGGGTCGTCCACCGCCCCCGGGGACCTTGGCTCCGGCGCTCGTGGAGGAAGCCCTCCGCCAGCAGTTGACGCTTCGCCCGGGTGAACGCGCACGCCCCGATCCCGGCGCGTTCAGCCGTACGGGACAGCGACTCCTTCGCCCCCTCGGGGAGCGAGAGTTGCCAGGTCAGGATCCGCACCGCGTCCGAGTTGAGCCGCGGATGCCGGATGAGGCCGTGCGAGAACTGGGTGAAACCGCGCGCGGGCGCGATAAAGTGCCGATACATCACGGTGGAGTTCCGTCCACTAGTGGTCGAGGCCCTCGCCGATGGTTGCCGCCATCGCGGGGGCCGTTTCACGCGCACCGTACCGCACACCCCGTATCCACACGGACACGGTGCGTACATATGCCAGAAACTGCAAACTCCTGATCGGGCCGAGGTCGGGCTGAGGTCGGGTCGATCAGGAGTCAGGGGGCGAAGCCCTACGCGTCGATCGCCTCGCGCCACGTCCGTACCGACTTCTCCGCCACCGGTGCCGCCCAGCCGTTCGGGCGGGCCGCGCCGCCGATGTGGAAGGCGGTGAGGCCGGCCGCGCGCAGGCGCGGGAGGTGGTCGAGGCGGAGGCCGCCGCCGACCAGGATCGTCGGCTCGTAGCCCGGTTCGCCGGTCCGCGCGGCCTCGGCCGCGAGGACGTCCAGGCCGTCGTCGACCCCCGTGGCGGCGCCCGCTGTCAGGTACGTGTCGAGGCCCGGCATGTCCGCGAGCTGACGGCGCAGGTGGTCGCGGTCGGCGGCGCGGTCGATGGCGCGGTGGAAGGTCCAGTGGCAGCCGTCCAGGACGGCGATCAGGCGCTCGATCGCGACCAGGTCGGGCTGGCCATCCGGGGTGAGGAAGCCGAGCACGAACTCGTCGGCCCCGGCCGAGCGCAGCGCGACCGCGCGCCGTACCAGGTCGGCCACCTGCCGGGCGTCGCCCGCCGCGAAGCCGTCCGTCAGCCGGAGCATCACGCGCAGCGGGATGTCGACCGCCGCGCGGATCGCCGTGAAGGCCGCCTGGGACGGGGTGAGCCCGTCCGCCGCCATGTCGGTGACCAGTTCCAGGCGGTCCGCCCCACCGGCCTGCGCGGCGACCGCGTCCGCCTCGTCGAGCGCGATCACCTCCAGCACTGCACGGTCGCTCATCGAGCCCATTCCTCCACGGATCGCACGGCTACGGGTCTTACAGGTCTAGTCCAATGTCCCGTCACCAGACTAGCCGTGCGCGTGACCTCCCGCATCGTGCGAACGGCCCTCTTTACCGGGGCGGGGCGAGCCCGTCACGATCCGGCCCGCCCAACATACCGACAGGGGTGTCGACAACATTGGATAAGATGCCGACACTTGAGTCGTCAACTTTAGGCAAAGCGCTGACGTGCTCGGTCGCCATGCCCCCATCACCCTCACCGCTCGGAGAATTCCGTGTTCCTCGCCCTACGCGATCTGCGCTTCGCCCGCGGTCGCTTCGCCCTGATGGGCGCGGTGGTCGCGCTCATCGCCGTGCTCGGCGTCCTGCTGTCGGGACTCGCCTCCGGCCTGGCGGACGCCGGAATCTCCGGTCTGCGCGCGCTGCCCGTGACCCATCTGGCCTTCGACGAGAAGGCGACCAGCGAGCAGTTCTCCCGCTCGACCGTGGACGAGGAGGACTGGCGGACGTGGGCCGGGGCCCCGGGGGTGGAGCGCGCGGAGCCCTTCGGGAACACCCTGGCCAACGCCCAGGTGACCCAGGGCGCCAAGAAGGGCGAGCAGGTCAACCTCGCCGTCTTCGGCATGGCCGCGGACTCCTCCCTGGCCCCGGCCCCCACCGAGGGCAAGAGCCTGAAGGAGGGCGGCGCGGGAGGCGTCGTGATCACCCGCGAGATCGCCGATCTCGGCGTGCGGATCGGCGACGTCCTGACCGCCGACCGGAGCGAGGTGCGGCTGAAGGTCGTGGGCCTGGTCGACGAGACCGTCTCCTACGGCCACATCGGCGTCGCCTACACCGACCTCGACACCTGGCGGCACCTGCACTACGGCCTCCCGGGGAACCTGCCGGAGGCAGCGAGCCGCGAGGCCACCGCCGTCGCCCTGACCCTGAAGCCGGGCACCTCCGCCGCCGCGGTGGAGAAGGCGACCGGGACCCGCGCCGAGACCAGGGAAGCCACCTTCGACGCGTCCCCCGGCTACGCGGCCGAGTCGAGCACCATGGCCCTGATCAAGGGCTTCCTGTACGCCATCTCCGCCCTGGTCGTCGGCGCGTTCTTCACCGTCTGGACGGTCCAGCGCAAGGCCGAGATCGCCCTGCTGAAGGCGCTCGGCGCCCCCACCGGGTACATCCTGCGCGACGCGCTCGCCCAGGTCGTCGCCGTGCTCGTCGGCGCCACGGCGGCCGGCACCGCCGTCGGCCTGGCCCTGGGCAGCGTGATGATCGGCAAGGCTCCCTTCTCCCTCTCCGCCCCGGCCATCGCCACCTCCTCCGGCCTCCTCATCGCCCTCGGCACCGTGGGCGCCGTCGTCGCCGTCCGCCGCATCACCGCCGTCGACCCCCTGACCGCTCTGGGAGCCACCCGATGACCACCTCCGCCGCCTCCGCCGCCGGCCACCGGGCCGCCCCGGCCACCCCGGACGCCGCGGGCTCCGGCGGCCTGCGCCTGGACGACGTCACCCTCACCCTGGGGGACGGTGACGCCGCCGTCACCGCCCTCGACCACGTCAGCCTGCGCGTCGCCCCCGGCGAGTTCGTCGCCGTCGTCGGCCCCTCCGGATCCGGCAAGTCCAGCCTCCTCGCCGTCGCGGGCGGCCTCCAGCGCCCCACCTCCGGCGCCGTCCGGATCGCCGGCACCGAGCTGACCGCCCTGTCGGACAAGCAGCGCACCGAGGCCCGGCGCCACCACATCGGCTTCGTCTTCCAGCAGTCGAACCTGCTGGCCTCCCTCACCGTCCTGGAACAGCTCCTGCTCCCGCTGCACATCGACGGACGCCTCGACGCCGCGGCCCGCGTCCGGGCCGCCGAACTCATCGAAGCCGTCGGGCTCACCCACCGCACCGGCTCCCGGCCGCACCAGCTGTCCGGCGGCGAACGCCAGCGCGCGGGCCTGGCCCGCGCCCTGATGACCTCCCCCGCCGTCCTGCTCGTGGACGAGCCCACCTCCGCGCTGGACCGGGTCCGCTCCGCCGAGGCGGTACGGCTGATCGCCGAACAGACCCATGAACGCGGAACGGCGACGGTCATGGTCACTCACGACGCGGCGATAATGGACGCCGCAGACCGGGTGTACGAGATGGTCGACGGCCGCCTTTCCTGACCTTCGCCCGCACCCTCGCTCCCGGCCCCGTCCGCCACCCAGGAGTCCGCCCCGCATGCCGAAGATCAACGCCCCCACCGTCGCCGAGCATCGTGCCCAGCAACGCGAGGCGCTGATCGAGGCGGCGATCGACATCCTGGTCAACGAGGGCGCCACCGCCGTCACCCCCGCGGCGGTCGGCGCCCGCGCGGGCCTCGCCCGCTCCAGCGTGTACCAGTACTTCGACTCCTCCGCGGCCCTTCTGAGCACGATCACGGAGGAAGCCTTCCGGCGCTCCAATGAGGCGCTCGCCCGCGCCCTGGCCACCGCGGACAGCCCGCTGGAACGCGTCGAGGCGTTCTTCGGGGAAAGCCTCCGCCTCGGCGCCGAGGGGGCCCACCGGCCCGCCGCCGCCCTGATGGACGCCGGCCTTCCCCCCGCCTGCCTGCGACGGCTGAGGGAGCTCCATCTGGAGCAGGTCGAACCGTTCCGCGCCGCCGTCCGGCAGCTCGGCGTTCCCGAGCCCGCGCTCACGGCCGACCTGATCGCCGGAATGCTGCACACGGCCCTCGCCGCCGTCGAACAGGGCGCGCCCCTCGACACGGTCACCGAACGCGCTCTCGCGCTCGTACGCCGCTGCCTCACCCCGGCCGGCGCCACGGGGCGCGAAACGGGCCACGGCACCGAAGCGGGATAGGGAACCGAAGCGGGGCAGGGCACCAGGCCTTACGACCCCGCGCGGACGGTGAACGCCGCCGTGCGCACCTTCCCCTCGTGCTGGAAGTCGAGGAAGAGGCGGTACGTGCCGGTGCTCGGCGCGGTCGCGGTGAAGGAGACGTCCGGGCCGGCGGGGCCCTCGTTCGGGTGGACGTGCAGGTAGGCGAGGTCGCCGTCGCGGAGCGCGACGAGGTGTCCGTACGCGCCGAGGTACGGCTCCAGGTCGGTGACGGGCTTGCCCGCCTTGCCGACGGTGAGTTTCAGCTCGCCCGCCTCGCCCGGGTCGAGCGTGCCGCCGAGGCGGACCTGGTAGCCGTCGACGCCGGCGGTGGTCGACACGGCCGGCATCGGCTTCGGGGTGTACGCGCCCGGCACCGAGAGGTCCGCGCCGAGGGTGATGTTCTTGGCGCCCGCGACGGCGGGCTTGAAGTCGGCGAACGCCTTGTACGCGCCGGCCGCCGGCAGGTCCGCGGCCGCCGTCCAGCTGCCGTCGGCGGCCTTCTCCGGGTGCAGGTGCTTGTACACGGTCAGGTCGCGGGAGGCGACGATGAAGTGCAGCTCCTTGTCGTGCTCCTTGGTGAAGGCGGTGACCTTCTTGCCGTCCGGGCCCTTGATCGAGAACTTCAGGGTGCTCTTGCCGGACTTCGCGGTCGGGGTGTCGAGCGCGAGGGTGTAGCCGTCCTCCGAGACCGTGAGGCCGCCGGCGGGATCGGCCGTGGCCTCCTCGTGCCCGGCGTGACCCGCGGAGGCGCCCGCGGGCTTCCCCGCCGCCTCGTGCCCCTCATGCCCGGCACCCGCGTTCGCGCCCGTGTCCGGCTTCTCCTCGCCCCCGGCCTTCGGCGCGTGGTTGCCGCCGTGCTCCGGCTTCGCGGGCTCGCCGATCGGGCCGACGCCCACGCCGACCCCGTACGCCGTCCCGAAGGTCGCGGCGAGCGCGGCGGCATAGGCAGTGATCTTCACTCCGGTGTTCATGGCTGCTCTCCCGTACTTGGACGCGTACGTGGACATATGGACGTACGTACCTGGGTGATGGCGCGGGCGCGCCGACCCTTCAGCGGCACTCCCGTTCCCTTCCTTGCACCTCACCATACCCCTGGGGGGTATCAAGTCAAGCCGGGTCCACACTTGCGTCCGATACCACCGGGGGGTATACATCGACTCGTAAGCCATACCCCCCGAGGGTATCTGACACGGAGGACGACATGGGTTCCTGCTGCACCCCCGACAACAGCTGCTCGACCAACGCCGAGGCCACCACGGCCACCGCGGTCGCCGACAGCACCAGCACCGTCTACGCGGTCACCGGCATGACCTGCGGTCACTGCCGCACCGCGATCACCAACTCCGTCAGCGCCCTTGACGGCGTCATCTCCGTGGACGTCGACGTGACCGCCGGCAAGGTGACCGTCGTCACCGGCGGCGAGCCCGACGACGCCGCGATCTCCGCGGCGGTCGACGACGCGGGTTACGAGCTGACCGGCCGCGCCTGACGGCCGGCCCGCACCATCCGGCCGCCGGGGCTCGCCCACACCACGCCCGGGCCCCGGCCCCCGCCCCCGTCCGCACCCCGCTGCGGGCCGCTGAGGCACCGAGCCTCACAGAAAGAGGAGCAGTTTCATGACCACGACCACTCCGGGCACCGCCCAGGTCGAGCTCGCCATCGGCGGCATGACCTGCGCCTCGTGCGCGGCCCGTATCGAGAAGAAGCTCAACCGCATGGACGGGGTCGAGGCCACCGTCAACTACGCGACCGAGAAGGCGAAGGTCACCTTCTCCGCCGACATCCCGGTCGACGACCTGATCGCGACGGTCGAGGCCACCGGCTACACCGCCAAGGAGCCGCAGCCCGAGCGCCCGGCCGGCGCCGGCGGGGACGGCGGCGAGGGCCTGTCCGAGGAGGAAGAGGCGGACGCGGAGCTGCGCCCGCTGCGGCAGCGGCTGACCACCGCCGTCTGGCTGACCGTGCCGGTCATCGCCATGGCGATGGTGCCGCTCTTCCAGATCGACTACTGGCAGTGGCTGAGCCTCACGCTCGCCGCGCCGGTCGTCACGTACGCCGCCTGGCCGTTCCACAAGGCCGCGTGGACGAACCTCAAGCACGGCGCCGCCACGATGGACACGCTGATCTCGGTCGGCACCATCGCCGCGTTCCTGTGGTCGCTGTGGGCGCTGTTCCTCGGTACGGCCGGCACGCCCGGCATGACGCACCCCTTCGAGTTCACGATCGCCCGCACCGACGGCGCCGGGAACATCTACCTGGAGGCCGCGGCCGGCGTCACCACCTTCATCCTGGCCGGCCGCTACTTCGAGGCCCGCTCGAAGCGCAAGGCCGGTGCCGCGCTCAAGGCTCTGATGCAGCTGGGCGCCAAGGAGGTCACGGTCCTGCGGGACGGCCGCGAGGTCACCGTACCGACCGCCGAACTCCAGGTCGGCGACCGCTTCCTGGTCCGCCCGGGCGAGAAGATCGCGACCGACGGCACCGTCGTCGAGGGCTCCTCGGCCGTCGACGCCTCGATGCTCACCGGTGAGTCCGTGCCCGTCGAAGTCGGGGTCGGCGACTCCGTCACCGGCGCCACCCTGAACGCCGGCGGCCGCCTGGTCGTCGAGGCCACCCGCGTCGGCGCCGACACCCAGCTCGCCCGCATGGCCAAGCTCGTCGAGGACGCCCAGAACGGCAAGGCCGCCGCCCAGCGCCTGGCCGACAAGATCTCCGCCGTCTTCGTCCCCGTCGTCATCGCCCTCGCGCTCGGCACGCTCGGCTTCTGGCTCGGCTCCGGCGCCGGACTGACCGCCGCCTTCACCGCCGCCGTCGCCGTCCTGATCATCGCCTGCCCCTGCGCCCTGGGTCTGGCCACCCCGACCGCCCTCATGGTCGGCACCGGCCGCGGCGCCCAGCTCGGCATCCTCATCAAGGGCCCGGAGGTCCTGGAGACCACCCGCAAGGTCGACACCATCGTCCTGGACAAGACCGGCACCGTCACCACCGGCCGCATGACCCTGATCAAGGTGCACACCGCCGACGGTACGGACGAGACCGACGTCCTGCGCCTGGCCGGCGCCCTGGAGCACTCCTCCGAGCACCCGATCGCCCAGGCCGTCGCCACCGGCGCCGCCAACAAGGTCGGCACCCTGCCCACCCCCGAGGACTTCGCCAACATTCCCGGACTCGGTGTCCAGGGCATCGTCGAGGGCCACGCCGTCCTCGTCGGCCGCGAGAAGCTGCTCGAAGAGTGGGCGATGGAGCTGCCCGCCGGTCTCAAGGAGGCCAAGGCCACGGCCGAGAAGGCCGGCAAGACGGCCATCGCGGTCGCCTGGGACGGCAAGGCCCGCGCGGTCCTGGAGGTCGCCGACGCCATCAAGGAGACCAGCACCGAGGCCATCCGCCGGCTGCGCGCGCTCGGCCTGACCCCGATCCTGCTCACCGGTGACAACCAGGCGGTCGCCGAGTCCGTCGCCGCCGAGGTCGGCATCGACCAGGTCTTCGCCGAGGTCATGCCGCAGGACAAGGTCGACGTGGTCAAGCGCCTGCAGGCCGAGGGCCGTTCGGTCGCCATGGTCGGCGACGGTGTCAACGACGCCGCCGCGCTCGCCCAGGCCGACCTCGGTCTCGCGATGGGCACCGGTACGGACGCCGCCATCGAGGCCGGCGACCTGACCCTCGTACGAGGCGACCTGCGGGCCGCGGCGGACGCGATCCGGCTGTCCCGCAAGACGCTCGGCACCATCCGCTCGAACCTGTTCTGGGCCTTCGCCTACAACGTGGCCGCCCTGCCGCTCGCCGCGGCCGGACTGCTCAACCCGATGATCGCCGGTGCCGCGATGGCCTTCTCCTCGGTCTTCGTGGTCGGCAACAGCCTCCGCCTCCGCGGCTTCCAGGCCGCAGACAACAGCGCCAAGTAACCACCGCCACCGCCTGCTGTAACTGTTCCGACAAGGAGGCCGCCGTGGCCGGTTACGTACAGCACAAGGAAGACATCATCCGGCGTCTGCGCCGCATCGAGGGCCAGGTCCGGGGGGTGCAGCGGATGGTCGACGAGGACACCTACTGCATCGACGTCCTGACCCAGGTCTCGGCCATCAACGCGGCACTCCAGTCCTGTGCGGTGGCCCTCCTGGACGAGCATCTCAGCTGCTGCGTCACAGAGGCCATCGAGACCGGCGGAGACCAGGCCAAGGTCAAGGTCGGCGAAGCGTCCAAGGCGATCGCCCGCCTGATCAGAACCTGAACGACTCGACAACCGAACAACCGAACAACCGAACAACCGAACAGCCGGTAACCCCACCATAGTTGGAGAAACCGGAACGCGAACGGGGCCGGGCCCTGACGGAACAGTCACCGTCAGGGCCCGGCCCCGATCCGGATCCGCCGCCGGATCCGCCGCCGGATCCACCATCCGATCCGCCACCGGGCCGTCGAAGCGGCCGGGCGGCGGAACCCCGGACGGCTCCGGAGCCTCTCAAGCTTCGGAACCGAAGATCCGACCGAACCGGACGAACAAACGAACAGAGTCTCAACGACCCTTGTGCGAGGGGCAGTCCGCCGCCAGCCTGACACTCAGCCGGAGACACAGGCCGAGCACCTGACGGAGGAGCACCAGCTCCACCGAACCGGGCAGACCGGGGACGCAGACCTTCGCACAAGGGCGTTGTTCCATGAGGGCCGTCATTCCCGGATCGTACCCCCAGGGGGTATACCTGGTCGGGTTCGGCGGCCCGTACGATGAGCCGCCCGTGAGCGGGAGCGGGGAGGGGATGCACGTGCGCCGGCTGGGAGACCTGGAGGCGGAGATCATGGACCGACTGTGGAGCTGGCAGCGGCCCGCCACAGTGCGGGAGGTCGTCGACGACATCAATCGGGGGCGCCGGGTGGCGTACACGACCGTGATGACCGTCGCCGACATCCTCCACCGCAAGGGCTGGCTGCGCCGCGAGAAGACCGGCCGGGCCTGGCTGTACGAACCGGTGCGCAGCCGCGAGGAGTACACCGCCGGGCTGATGCAGGACGCGCTCGGCGACAGCCTGGACCGGCCCGCGGCGCTGCTGCGGTTCGTGGAGACCATCTCCGACGAGGACATGGCCGCCCTCGACGCGGCCCTGCGCACCGCGCGGCGCGGCCCCGGCGGCGAGGAGCGATGAACCACCACGTCCTGCCCCCGCTCGCGCTCGCCCTGAGCACCGGATTCCTGGTGCCCTGGCTGCTCGTACGGGCCCGCTGGGCCCAGCAGGCGCCCCGCCTCGCGCTCACCGTGTGGGCCGCGAGCGGACTGCTGTTCGCCGGATCGGCGGCACTGCTCCCGGTGCAGCTGATCCTGCCGAGCGCGACCGGACACCGGCTGAGCGACGCGCTGTTCGCGCTTCGGTTCCCGCCACCCGGCACCGTCACGCAGCTCACCCCGCTGGAGGTGGTGGCGGCCTCGGTCGGGCTCGTCGCCCTGTGCGTGCCGGCGGCCGGCTTCGCCCGTACCCTCCTCAAGGCCCGCCGGAGCCGGCGCCGGCACGCGCGGACGCTCCATCTGGTCGGGCGGTACGACGTGAGGCTGCGCGCCACCGTCCTCGACCACGCGCGCCCGGCCGTCTACTGCCTGCCGGGCCGGGTGCGCCGGGTCGTCGTCTCCTCCGGCGCCCTCGACACGCTCACCGCACCGCAGTTGGACGCGGCGCTCGCGCACGAGCGGGCCCACATCACGGGGCGTCACCACGTACTCGTGGCCGCCGTCGAGTCGTTCGCGGCCATCTTCCCGCACCTGCCGCTCGCCCGGCACGGCCGGAACGCCGTGCCGTTGCTACTCGAAATGACCGCGGACGACCGGGCGTTGCGGCGTTGCTCGCGCGACGCCCTGGCGACCGCCCTCTACGCACTCGCCTCCGGGCGGGCGCCGACCGAGGCGTTCGGCGCGGGCGGACCCTCGGCGGCTTTGCGAATGCGCCGGATCCTCACCCCGCACAGCAACGGACATCCGGTCCTCTGGGGCCTGCTCACGATCTCGGCGGCGGCGCTCGCGGCGGCGCCACTGATCATCGCGTGCTGCGCCTTCCCGAATTAATACTAAGGGAATTCGTAGATTTCATAACGGTCACATCCGCCTGAATTCCCGGCTATTGTGGGTACGTTGACGTTCGGCTCGGCACGTCGAAGGGTACAAACCAATGCAGCTGGCTGACGTGCGGGCGGCAGAGGCCTCCGAAGCGACGAAGATATCCAGACTCCTCGCGGAGTCAATTCGGGACAGCTATACGGAAATACTCGGAGAAACCCCCACCCGGCGCCTGGTCTCCACACAATGCTCACTTCCCCGTATCAGGGCCGAAATTGAAATTCCCGGCGGCGCCCCCGGCTGGCTCGGCTGGCTGGTCGCCGCCGCCCCGGACGGCACCCTGCTCGGCGTGGCCGCCGGCGGCGTCCCCGTCCCCGGCGAGGGCGAGCTGTACGCCCTCGCGGTAACCCCGGAAGCCCGCTGCACCGGCGTCGGCGAAGCACTTCTCGCGGCGGCCACCGACCGCATGCGCGCCTTCGGCGCGACCGAACAGCGCGTCACCCTGGCCACCGAGAACGACCCGTCCCTCCCCTTCTACGTCCGCGCCGGCTTCGCCCCTTGACCGGCACCCGCCTCGCCCGCGCGCTGTAGCGCCTCTCCGGCCACCCCGCACCCGCCCCCTCCCCCTGCCGATCGGGGGAGCGCCGTGGCGGGCCGCGCGCGCTCGGCCGCGTACGCACTCCCGCCCCGGAGGCCACCGCCCGGCCCGTCCGGCGCGCCCTGCTGATCACCGTCCCGGTCACCGCCGCCGCGCTCGCCGGCGTCCTCGCCTTCGGCGCGCTGACCCCCGGCACCGGACCGGACGGGGAGCCGGCTCCGGTGGAAGCGGCCGTCGTCCCGATCGAGGCGGGCAGCACCGTCCAGCTCGTCTCCACCGTCCAGCAGATCGCCACCGCCGCGACGAAGCAGCAGACCCCGGAGCCGAAGCCCGGCCAGTACATCTACGTCAAGAGCGAGGTCTCCTTCCAGTCCACCTCGAACAACGCCGACACCGGCGAGCGGAAGACCTGGGTGCAGCCGCTGCACCCGCGGCCGGTGAACGGCAAGGACATCCCCGGCAAGGCCCCGTCCCACCTGTCGTACGACTGGCTCAAGGCCCAGCCCACCAACCCCGACGCGCTGCTGAAGTCGATCTACGCGACCACCGGGAACACGCGCGACCGCGACCAGCGGGCCTTCCAGGAGATCAAGTCGATCATCAACGAGCAGCTCGTCCCGGCCCGGACCGCCGCCGCGCTCTACCGCGCCGCCGCGAAGATCCCCGGCGTGGTCGTCGTCGAGAACTCCCAGGACGCCACGGGCCGCACCGGCCTGGCCCTCGCCCGCGTGGACGAGCGGTACGGCGAGCGCACCGAGCTGGTCTTCGACCGGACCACCTTCGCCTACCTCGGCAGCCGCGGCGTCCAGATCAAGGAGTACAACGGCGTCAAGCCCGGCACCGTCACCGAGCGCACCGCCATCCTGGAACGCGCCGTCGTCGACGCCCGGAAGACCCGCCCCACCACCCACGGCACCGCCTGAACCCACGCCTCTCCCCGCCCTCGCGCACGACGGGCGGGGAGAGGCGCGCCCCACACCCGCACACCCCCACACCACCGCGCCCCACACCCGCGCACCCGCGCACCGCACAGCGCGACCCGCATCGCCCCGCGCCCCCCGCCGCCCCCCACGCGCCCCCGCGAGGCCCTGGCAGACACACGCCATCGCGTGTTCACGCCCCCGGATCCGCTGGAATCGCCCTTTACTCCCGGTCAGGATGGAGCACAGCGGCGCGGACCCGGCGGCACGGGTTCTCCCCGCTCGGACGGCATGGACCGGCGAGCCCCTGGAGGAGCGATGCACACATCGAGCGGCACGTCTCTGCCCGCCGTGCCCGCAGCGCTCGCGCCGGTCCTGCCGTCCCGATACGAACGTCCCCATTCCCCGGCGCACCCGCTGCGCCCGCCGCACCGCCCGGAACTCTCGGGCCACCTCGACCTGCCCGCCCCCGGCGCCGGCATCCGTCTCCGGTCCGACACCCTTCCGGGTCTGGAGACGGTCTCGCCCGGCGACGAGGACTCGGTCTGGCTGCACGACGCGCTCCTCGGCCCGCACAGCGCCGACATCGTCCGGTACCTCGGTCTCGCCCGGTCCACCGGCGGCCCCGTTCTCGATCTCGGCTCCGGCGCCGGACGGCTCGCCGTCCCCTTCGCCCGGCACGGCTACGCCGTGGAGGCCGTGGACCGGGACGGCCCTGCCCTGGAACGCCTCGAGAACTGGGCCCGGCGCATCGGCCCGCAGGTCGCCGAGCTGATCGTGACGCACCGGACCGACCTCACCGAGCTGCGGCTCGACGGCGACTACCGGCTCGCGCTGCTCGCGGGCGCGATGGTCTCCGCCGTTCCGCCCCACGCGCGGCCCCGGCTGCTGCGTGAGATCGCCTCGCACCTGGGGGCGGGCGGAGCGCTCGCGCTCGACTACACCTCGCATCTGCTGCCGGGGCTGATCGCCGAGCCGCAGCGGACCTGGGCGTTCCAGGTGCCGCGCTTCGACGGCATCGACGAATGGGTGGTGGCCCGGCAGGACTTCGACCTGCGGACGATGAGCGAGCGGATCACCTATTACGCGACGCGCACCGGGAAGCTGTCGACGGAACGCATCGTGCTGAGTACCGACAAATGGATCGTGGACGGCGAGCATCTGGCGGCGGAACTGCATGCGGCCGGTCTCCATATCGAGGGCCGCAGGCGGCATCGGATCGACGAACGCACCGAGAGCGTCCTGCTCGTATGCCGGACGGACGACTGAAACACCCACTGACGGCCAGGACGGCCAAGAGGTACGATGCCCACAAAAGTTTGGGTCGACCAGGTGGCGGGCGGAGAAGATGGCAGTCGTGGAAGACCTGACGGGCCGCGAGGCGGTGATCCAGCGCCTGCGCGACGTCGGCCTGCGGGTCACCGGCCCGCGCCTGGAGGTTCTCGCGGTGCTCGCCGCCGGCGGCCATCTCGACGTCGAGGCGATCACCGCGACCGCCCGCGAACACCTGGGCACGCTGACCAGCCAGGCCGTCTACGAGATGCTCCGGCATTTCCAGGAGACCGGTCTCGTCAGCAAGTTCGACCGGCCGGGCCTCCCCGCCGTGTTCGAGATCTCCGGTCCGCCGCACCAGCACGCCCTCTGCCTGCACTGCGGCCGGGTGGAGAACGTGTCGGCGACCGCCCCCGCCCCACCCCGCGGCAGCCTGCCGAACTGGCGTGTCAGTGACGCCGAGGTGGTTTTCAAGGGCCTGTGCCCGGATTGCGACGACGAGACCCCCGCACGCTGAGACCATGTGAACACCGTGCGTCGCGTTCGAATATGTGGCAGGGTCTAGCGGGGCGTTTCAACGGGATCGACACGATCCGAGGGGAGTCTGCTGCGCCGTGTCCAAAACCTCCGCGGGTGCCCGCATGGGTGACGACCAGGCCCTCGCTCTCTACCAGGAACTACGGGGCACGCCGGGCGAGTCCTTCGACCGGGTCGCCGCCCGGCTGGAACTGACGGAAGCCGAACGGGACAGCGCGCACGCCGAGTTGGTGGCGCTCGGCCTGATCGAGCCGGCCCCGGCCGCCACGACCGCCACGGCCAGCGGGACGTCCACCACCGCCACCACCGCCGTCTGTCCGGACTCCGGTCGCGCGCCGGACTCCGCCTTCACGACATCCGGCACCACCGTGGTCGCCCCCGATGTCGCGCTGCTGCGGCTGCTCCAGCACGAACGCGACCGCCTGGAGAACCGGCTCGCCGAGACCAGCCGCGCCCAGACCACCCTGGAGACCCTGGCCGGCCCGTTCCTGCGCGCGGGTCTGGAGCCGGCCACCGACGTCGAGGTGGAGATCGTCGACGACGCGGACCGGATCCGCCGCGAACTGGCCGACGTGACGGCCTCCGTGCGCGGTTCCGTGCAGTCGATGCTGACCGGCTCGGTGCGCCGCGACGAGATGGCGGCGGCGCTGGAGCACGACCGCGAGCAGATCGCCCGCGGGGTCGCCGTCCAGGCCATGTACAGCCATCGGGTCGGTCAAGTCCCGGAGATGATCCAGTACTTGGCGGAGCGGGCGGCGCTCGGCGTGGAGATCCGGCTGTCGCCGGTGGTGCCGATGAACATGGTCCTCGCCGACGAGTGCTTCGCGCTGCTCCCGACCGACCCGCGCGACCCGGACTCGGCCGCGATCCTGGCCCGCGGGCCGGGCCTGGTCCGCTCGTACCGCGCGCTGTACGCGTACTGCTGGCAGGCGGCCACCCCGTACGGCCAGGAGGAGCCGCCCCAGAACGGCGGCGACGGGCTGACCGAGCAGCAGCGCGCCGCGCTGCGGATGCTGGCCTCCGGGGTCAAGGACGAGCAGGTCGCGCGCAATCTCGGGGTCTCGCTGCGCACGGTGAGCCGGCTGATCTCCGAGGTCATGCAGGAGCTCGGCGCCGCCAGCCGCTTCGAGGCGGGGGTGAAGGCCGCCCGGCTCGGCCTGCTCGACGGCGAGTCGCCCGACCAGCCGCCGGCCTGACCGCTCGCCCGCTCCCTTCCCAAGGCCCTTGGGCCGGCCCACGGTTCACACACCTCGGCGTACTCTGCGATCTCGACCACCAGGAACGGACCGATGACGAGGCGGGGGACATCGCCATGAGTACGACAGGTGAGGCCGGGGGGGCCGGCCGGGCGGACCACCGCCTGGTGCCCCTCTACCAGGAACTGCGCAGACGCGGGGTGTCGGACTTCGCGGAGGTGGTGGCCTCGTTCGGGTTCCCGCCCGAGGAGTACGAGGGCTGCCGCACCGAGCTGATCGCCCTCGGTCTGATCGTCCCCACCTCGGGCACCCACGCGGCCCAGGACGAACTCCAGGACGCCGCGTGGGTGCCGGACGGCAACACGGTCGCGTCGGTCGATCCGGAGATCGCGCTGCTGCGGGCCATCGACCGGGAGCGGGCCCGGCTGCGAAAGCATCTGGCCGAGGCGGACCGGACGTACAGCACCCTGGAGACGCTGACGGCGACCCTGCTGCGGCCGGGCTCGCTGTCCGGCTCCGACGTCACCGTCGAGGCGATCACCGACTACCGCCGGATCCAGCAGGCCCTGGAGGACATCCTCGACGCCACGCAGGAGACCTCCTGCTCGATGTATCCGACCGGGCCGGCCCGGCAGAATCCCGAGCGGATCCTCCGGCGTGACCGCGGCAAGCTCGATCAGGGGATACGGATCCGCAGCCTCTACCGCAGCCAGGACGCCGGTGTTCCGGAGGCGGCGGAGGTCCTGCACATGCGCGCGGAGCTGGGTGTGGAGGTCCGCGTCGCGCCGGAGCTGCCGATCACGATGGTCATCGTCGACGACCAGTACGCGCTGCTGCCGCTGCGGCCGGACGCCCCGGGTGAGGGGGCGATCCTGGCCGGCGGTCCGCTGCTGGTCCGGGGCTTCCTGAGCCTGTACGAGCACTGCTGGCACACGGCGACGCCGTTCGGGGACGACATCGCGCCCGACCGGGGCGGCGACGGGCTCTCGGAGCAGCAGCGGAACGCGCTGCGGATGCTCGCCGACGGCATGAAGGACGAGAAGATCGCCCGCCACCTCGGCGTCTCGCTGCGCACGGTCAGCCGGCTGATCTCCGAGGTCATGCAGGAACTCGGCGCCACCAGCCGCTTCGAGGCGGGGGTGCGCGCGTTGCGGCTGGGCTGGCTCGACTGAACATCCGTCATGCGAACGGCATTTCAGAGTTCCGGATCACGGAATACAAAAGGACACGTGAATTCCCCGGGACCGTGGCAGGCCGGTCACGGGGAATTCACGCGTCGGAAGTCGGCGTCCGGGAAGGTCGGTCGACCGGGGAGACCGGGCGCGCGAGCGCGGTCGGGTCAGTTGACCGGGGAGACCGGCTTCATGATCGGAGCCGGCCAGTCGGTGGTCGTACCGGCCTGCTGCTGCGTCGCGGCGGTCGGGCCGTCGGTGGCGCTGACCAGGGCCGCACCGCCCGCGACGGCCAGACAGGCCACGAGCGCGAGGGCGAACTGGCGGACGGTCCGGCGGGTGGCCTGGGTCTGCTCAGCGGACATGATTCCTCCAGGAGTGGGGTGGGGACACACCTTCTTCCGGGGGCCCGTGCCGCCGGGCGCTCCCTGAAGACATCTCTATTCTGTCGGGGCTTCCCAAGCCGATCCAGGCATTCTCGGTGCGTGGACCCGCCATGGCGTGAGTGCGTCAATATGCCATCGGAATAGGGGAGTTGATAATTCCGGGAAAGCGATCAAGGATGGGGCCGCGCCGCCGGGCCGGCGTCCCCCGGCCGCCTCGCGCGGGCTGCTCCTCGGCCAGGTTGACGCCGTAGCCTGTCGGTCCGGATCCGTCCGGGCGCGTTCCGGGCGGAAGGTCGATCGAGGACGAGGGGGTATCGCGCCATGAGCACGGCGGGCGGCGGCACACGAGACCGGGACGACGGCCGGCTGGTGGCCCTCTACCAGGAGTTGCGGGCGCGCGGGGTCTCGGGATTCGCCGAGGTCTGCGCGAAGTTGGAGATCGACCCGGCGGAGTACGAGAGGTGCCGGACGGAGCTGATATCCCTCGGGCTCATCGTGCCGACGGGCACCGCGCACGCCCCGATCACCGAACTGCGCGACGCGCGGTGGCAGCCGGACGGGGACACGGTGGCCGCCGTCGACCCGGAGATCGCCCTGCTCCGGCTGCTCGACCGGGAGCGGGAGCGGCTGCGCGCGCATCTGGCGGAGGCGGACCGGGCGTACGCGGCGCTCGAAACCCTGGCGGGCAGCTTCCTCAAGGGCGATGCGCTGCCCCGTTCCGAGGTCGCGTTCGAGGTGATCACCGACTACCGCCGGATCCAGCAGACACTGGAGGACTTCGCCGACATCACCCGGGAGCGTGCCTGCTCGATGTACCCGACCGGCCCCAGCCGGCAGGTGCCGGAACGGCTCCTGGAGCGGGACCGGCGCAGACGGGAGCACGGGGTCCAGATCCGGGTGATGTACCAGGCCGACAGCCTGGCGCAGCCGCGCACCGCCGACATCCTCAAGGGCCGGGCCGAGCTGGGGGTGGAGGTGCGGATCGCCCCGGCCATCCCGATGAACATGGTCATCGCCGACGATCAGTTCGCGCTCGTGCCGCTGCGTCCCGACAGTCCGCGCGAGGGCGCGATCCTGGCCCGCGGCCGGCATCTGGTGCGCTCGTTCCTCAACCTGTACGAGCACTGCTGGCACGCGGCGACCCCGTTCGGGGACGTGGTGGCGCCGGAGCGGGGCGGGGACGGGCTCTCGGAGCAGCAGCAGGCGGCGTTGCGCATGCTCGCCGACGGCATGAAGGACGAGAAGATCGCCCGCAGCCTCGGGGTGTCGCTGCGCACGGTGAGCCGTATGCTCTCCGAGCTCATGCAGGAGATGGGCGCGACGAGCCGCTTCGAGGCGGGGGTGCGGGCGGTCCGCATGGGCTGGGTGGACTGAACACGCCGCCGATCCGGGCGACATGCCGACCGAACGGTCGAATTGAATATGTCCGGACGGGTGTTACCGGATTCCGCGCGGACGAAAGAGCCCCGTGATCGCGGCAGTCGCGATCACGGGGCTCTTTCCTCGATTCTTCCGGCCCCTCCCCCGCGGTCGCGCGGAGAAAGCGGAACGGAGATCGGAAAGATCAGTTGGTGGGCGCGGGCGACTTGGTCGGGACCGGCCACTCGTCGCCGGCCACGGAGGGCTGGTGGCCCGCGGGGGCCGAGTCCTGGGCCGCGACCACCGCGGCGCCACCGGCGACGGCCAGGCAGGCGACCATGGCGAGGGCGAACTGGCGGACGGTCTTACGCGCACCCGTGACGGACTGGGCAGACATGATTCCTCCAGGATTTGGAATGTGGAATTCCTTGGCCTTCCGGGCCCCGTGCCGCCGGGGTGCTCCCTGAAGACATCTCTATTCTGTCCGCCCCCCTGAAGCGAATCCAGGGTTTCCCGCTGCGTGGACCCGCCATGGCGTGTGTGCGTCAATGCGCCACGGACCCAAGGGAATTGGGAACCATCCAGGCCCCCTCTAACCTTTGGTTGGACCAAAAGAGATGCTAGACTCGAACTACGGCCTTCTCGTTCCTCCAGGAGAGAGAGGCCGCCGGGGCAGGGGCGTGCCGCCGCCCTTGCCCCAACCCTTGCCCTGCCCCCGCAGGGCCCGGTCTTCCCGCTCCGCCAGCGCGTTCTCGTAGACGTCGATCGTCCGCGCGGCGGAAGCCCGCCAGCTCATCCCCGACGCGTGCCGGACGGCCGCCGTCCCCATCGTCACCACCGCCTTCGGGTTCCGGGCCAGCCACAGCAGCCGGCGCGCGTAGTCCACCGGGTCGTGACCACGCACGAGCATCCCCGTCACCCCGTCCCACACCGCCGTCGGCAGCCCGCCCACCTCGGCCGCGAGCACCGGCGTCCCGCACGCCTGCGCCTCCAGCGCCACCAGGCCGAACGACTCCGAACGCGAGGGCACCACGAGCACATCCGCCGCCCGGTACCAGTCCGCGAGCCGGGCCTGCGGCACCGGCGGATACGGCCGCAGGACGTCGGTGACGTCCAGCTCCTCCGCGAGCTGCCACGCCGCGTCGGCCCGGCTCGCCCCCGAGTGGCCGCCCACCACCGGCACGATCAGCCGGCGGCGCAGGCCGGGCGCCATCCGCAGCAGCTCGGCGACCGCCCGCACCAGCACGTCGGGCCCCTTCAGCGGCTGGATGCGCCCCGCGTACAGCGGAATGAACGCGTCCTGCGGAAGGCCGAGCCGGGCCCGCGCCGCCGCCCGCCCGTCGGCCGGCGAGAAGGTGCCGAGCGCCACGCCCGGCCGCACCACCCGGGTGCGCGCCGTCTCCGCCCCGTACAGCGCGCCCAGCGCCTCCGCCTCGTCGGTGGTGTTGGCGATCAGCCGGTCCGCGTCGGCGGTCACCAGGCGCTCACCGCGTATCCGCACCTCCGGCTCGGGGCGGTCGCCCGCCGCGAGGTGGGCGTTCTTCACCAGGGCGAGGGTGTGCGCGGTGTGCACCAGCGGGACGTCCCAGCCGAAGGCGGCGATCCGCCCCGCCTGCCCGGACAGCCAGTAGTGCGAGTGGACCAGGTCGTATTGGCGCCGCTCCTTGAGCAGGGCCAGCGAGAACTGCACCACGAGGTCGGGCATGGCCTCCTTGGGCAGCGCCTGGCGCGGACCCGCCGCGAGATGCCGGACCCGTACGCCGGGCTCCAGGTCGACCCGGTCCGGCAGGTCCTCGCCGCGGTGGCGGGTGAAGAGGTCGACCTCGACGCCGTGGGCGGCGAGGGCCCGGGAGAGTTCGACCATGTAGACGTTCATCCCGCCGGCGTCGCCGGTTCCGGGCTGGTGCAGCGGGGACGTGTGGACGCTCAGCATGGCGACGCGCAGCGAGTGCGGGCGGTGCGGGGAGCGCAGGGACACGGGGACTCCTGTGGGGAGGGCCGCGGGTCGCCGCGCGGAGCTGCGCGGACACGCGGCGGGGCTGGGGACCGGCGGCGGCGTGCGTACGGCGGAACAGGAGGTACGGGTGGTGCGCGGGCGGTACGGGCCTCCGGCACGGCTCCGGGCCGGAGGCTGTGAGCGGGCCCCGGGAGCACGGCCCCCGGGGCCCACTGTCGAACGGTCTGGCGGTCGCAACATGGTCGTGCGGTGGATCGGGCCGGGCGGTGGATCGGGCCGGGCGGTGGAGCATCGCGCCGCAAAGTACGCGACTTCTTAGGGGCTTAGAAGTAGGCCGCCGCGTAAAGGGTCCGCTAGAACCCGAAAACCGGCCCCGACGGCGGCGCGAGCCGCGTTCCCGGCGCCGGCGCGGCCAGCGCCGTCATGTCCACCGGCCGCCCCGGCTCCACCTGGAGTGCCGCGGCCAGCCGGTCCGCGCCCTCCGGCATCACCGGCCGCGCCCAGGCCGCGAGGGCCGAGGCGACCGCCAACTGAGCGGCCAAAGCCGGGAGATGACGGCAGGCGGTGGTGGGCCGGCAGCGCTCGTGCGCGTTGACGTGCCCGAAGTCGGCCGCCGAGCGGACCATCTCGTCGAGCACCGCGACCGCGCGCCGCGGGTCGAACGCGTCCGGCCCGTACGCCTCGCGCAGATCGTCGAGCCCCCGGCGCAGCCGCCGCTCCAGCACGCTCCAGCCGGCGCCGCCGGGCAGCGCCTGCGGCACGAGCCCGTCACACTCCTCGCGGACGGCCGTGAAAAGCCGGGTGAGCCAGCTGTTCCAGCTCTCGTCGAGCTCCGTACGGGCCGAGGCGAGCCGGTCGCGCTGGAAGACGGTGCGCCGGCCGGTCGGCCGGGCCTGCAGGACGTGCCGGCGCAGGGTGTCGGAGCCGTACTCGGTGAGCAGGTCGAGCGCCCACACGTTGCCCTCGCCGACGCCTTCCTCCACCACGTACGACTCGTTGACGTTGAACTCCTGCGGCAGCTTGATGTCCTGCGCGAGCAGTAACACCGGCAGCAGCACGGCGTGGCAGAAGGCGTGCCCGAAGCCGCAGAAGTGGATCGCGCGGCGCGGCAGCGGGCCGGTGGTGTCGTAGTCGAAGAGGTGCATCGCCGCGGCCTCGAAGCACGCGTCGATCCGGTGGTCCGGGAAGCCCTCGACGGGCACCGGCAGGCCCCAGTGCGCCGGGTGGCCCACCGCGATGTCCGGCAGTCCGTCCTCCACCAGCGACTCGCACAACGCGGCGAGCCGGGGCGGGAGTTCGACCATGTCCCAGTAGCTGGACAGCTGGTCGCGGAACGGCTCCAGGGGTACGTAGAGCCGACGGCAGCGCTTGGCGACGGCGGGGGTGTCGCACAGCGCGCAGCGCGGGGCGATCAGGTCGCCGCCGTCGTTGGGGCGGGCGCACTCGTGGCACATCCCGCCGTCGCTGACCGCGCCGCAGTGCGGACAGGTGCCGGTGACGTGGGCCCCGTACAGCCAGCGGTCGCACGGCTCGCAGAACGGCAGCAGGCGGGTGCGCGGGGCGATCACGCCCTGCGCGTACAGCCGGCTGAAGAGGTCCCGCACCCAGCGTCCGTAGCCGCGGTCCTTGCGCGGTCTGACGATGTGGTCGAACTCGACCCCGGAGCGCAGCCAGTCCGCGGTGATCGCCGCCCGGTAGCCCTCGGCGACCTCCTCGGGCTTGCGGTGGTGGCGCAGCGCGCGGACCTCGACCGAGCTCGCGTGGTCGGCGGTGCCGGTGGTGAAGCGCACGGCCTCGCCCTCGGCGCGCAGGAATCGGGTCAGGACGTCGGCCGCGACGTACGGACCGGCCAGGTGGCCGATGTGCAGTTCGCCGTGGGTGGCCGGAGGGGTCGCGGTGATCCATACGGGAGTGTTCATGGGACCTCCTTGACGCTGGGGCGTGCGGTGGTGCTTCAGCGAGGTTCGAAGTGGAAGGAGCGGATGAAGCAGTCGCGGGGCTGCTCGACGGCGTAGACGATGCACTCGAAGAGCGCTTGAGTGGTCAGCTTCTCGTCGGCGGCCAGACCGTCCGTCCGCGCACCCTCCCATTCCGCGAATCGCGGATCGGAGGTGGAGAAATCGGGCGGGTAGAGCGAGAACACGCGGACGCCGCTCGGCCGCAGCCGGCGGGACAGGATGTCGGCGAAGCCCGCCTGGGCCGACTTCGCCGTCCAGAAGGCCTCGTGGGCGACGGACGCGGTGGCGGCGGACGCCCCTTCGGCGTCGCGCACCGCGACCATGTTGATGATGTCCGGCCGCAGCGAGCGGCGCAGCAGCGGCAGGAAGTGCTTGACCATGAGGACGGTGCCGCCGGCCGTCGACTCGATGGTCTCGACGATCGACTCGTCGCTGGCGGACTCCAGGTCCATGCCGTCGAGCCAGCGGGCGCCGTTGTTGACCAACAGGTCGACCCGGTCGGTGTGTTCGCCCACTCGGGCCGCGAATTCCCGGATCTCGGCCGGCCGGCTCAGATCACAGCCGAACGCGTGAATGCGGTCGCGGGCCGAACCCATGACTTCCGCACGGGTGCGTTCCGCCGCTTCGACGGTGCGCGCCGAGACATATACCTCGGCTCCGAGATGAGCGAATCCGACGGCGAGCGCACGGCCGAAATAGCGGGACGCCCCGGTGACGACGACACGCAGATTATCGAATTTCATGGGTGTCTGATCTCCCCCCACGGATCCCTGGATCCACGGATTCGGATACCGGATACCGGTCGTTGCCGTGGTCGCGTGGCGTCGCCGGTCGCATGTCAGCCTGACAGAGGACGGGGGTGGATCGCCCGGTCGGAGGGCTGCGCGTTCACGCCGTTGCGTGGATACGCCAGGGCAGGTCGAGGCGGGTGACCAGGCGTGCGCGTTTGTCGTGGACGCGCACGCGGTCGGGCGCGGCCGACACCCTGACCGGCCCTCCCGGCGTCCTCACGGCCCCCACGGGCCCCGGTACCACCGTCCCGTCCAGCGCGCCGGCGGCGGCGAGCGCGGCGGCCCCGGTGAGCGCGAGACGCGGATGCCAGCCGCCGACGGTGAGCGCGCGGACCGCCAGGCCGGAGGGGGTACGGGCGAACGCGGCGATCTTCGGCAGCGGCGAGTGCGGCGGATATCCGAGCATCCGGGCGGTGTGGGACCGGAGTCGGAGCATGCGGCCCATCGGGTCGGCGGCGGGGAGATGGCGGGCGTCGACGAACACGTACGGATTGCCATAGCGAACGACCGACACCGGCACGCCGTCGATCACGTCCACCGGGCGGCCGGTCGGGAGGGTGCCGGGCGCGGTGGGCGGGCGGAGGAAGTCGAGGGTGTAGGCGGCGCCGCGGGCGTCCTGCGGCGAGGCGTCCTGCGGGACATGGCTTTGCGGGAAGGCGTCTTGCGGCAGGCAGCGAATCGTTTCTCCGGTCGTCACGGCCCGTACGGTCACCGGCCCCGGGCGCCCGCCGTCCGCCACCACGCACGCGAGCAGTGAGTGCCCGCACCCGGTACGGAAGTCGAAGCGCCCGTCGGGCATCGCCTGCACGAACCGGTAGTCCAGATCAACACCGGGGCGCGCCGAACGCCCGTACACCGCGATCTTGTTGAGATCGCGGTACGGCGTGTCCGCGAGCGCCCGGCGCAGCTCGGTCAGCTCACCGGTCAGGGCCAGGGCGCCGGGCGGGAGGTGGTCGAGGGGCAGGACGAGAGTGGGGCCGGGGGCGTCGTCGGCGCGCACGACGTACGCGAGGACGCGGCCACGGGCGCGCACCGCCGCGACACCGGCGCCGGCCGGTCCGGTCTGTTCCATGAACCCGCCGATCACGTGCTGTCGTTGCCGGGAGAAGGGCCCGCGGGGTGGACACCATCGGGACACATCGAGCATGGCACGACCTCACGCCGACAGGGCTCCCGTGTCCGGGTGTTGATGACCGAGATCACCATCCGGGCCGCCGGGAGCCCTGCCGTGTGCTGGTCGATCAGAAGCGGCAGGGGTGGGTGGACCCGCCGTTGCGCAGGTTGTTGTCCCAGATCCAGCCGTAACCGCGGATGTACGACCAGGTGTTGCCGAAGCTGTTCGTGACGTAGCAGTTCACCGACACCGATCCCCCGGAGGGGATGGTGCCGACCGAGCCGCACTCCCCGTACGGGCCCATGCGGACCGGGGCGTTGCCGCTGGCGTAGTCCGTCTGGCTGTACGGGTTCAGGTTGCTCGCCGGCGCGCCCTGGGTCCACGGGCAGGCGGCAGCGGCGGAGGGGGCGGCGTGCGCGGCCGGCGCGCCGAGCAGGCCGACAGCGGCGAGCGAGAGCGCCGCGACGGCCGTCCGTACCGGAGTGAGCGTCATTCGGGTCATGGGCTTCATGGCCAGTCCCTTTCGTTCGTCGAAGGTGGGTGGCGACGCCAGGAAGCCTGCGGCGGGGCGGACGGCGGGGACAAGGCGTCCCGGCTGTCCCGGACACCCGGACCGCGTACGGGCAGGTCAGCGCCCTGCGCGGCCAGTGTCCGGGACAGCGGCGGGTGTCGGCGCCGAGCCGCCGGTCCGGCCCCGCCGGCGGCTCGTTAGGGTCGGCCGCATGGTGAACGACGACAGTGGATTCAGCGACGCCTTCGTCCTGGAGGCCGAACGGCACGCCGCCTGGGGAGCGGCCCAGCTGGAGGCGCTGACCGCCTTCCTGCCGGACGCGCCGTGGACGGCCGACCTTGCCCAGTGTTGCTACCGGCAGGGCGATCTCGACCTGCGGGTGGGGCTGCTCGGCTCGTACGACAGCGAGGAGTGCACCTGGATGTGGGGCTGGGCGAATCCGGGCTTAGAGGGCACGGAGGTGGTCGCCCTGAGCGGGGCGGTCGAGCGCTACGGCCGGGCCCATGGTATCGCCGAACTCACCTTTCCTGTCGTGGACTTGCGGGGCTTCGACGACCCGGACCGAATGGCCGAGATGATCGCGTTCGCCGGAATGGGCGTGGCCGGGGCACCCGGCTACATCGGCGCCCCGGCCGGTCCGACCACCCGCGTCTACTTCCTGCCGGACGACACCCAGGCACCCGTGGTCCCCTTCGACCCGATCACCCTGCCGCGCCTGCTCCTCACCGGCGCCGGCCTGATCGGCCGCTCGCCCCGGCACGTCGTCTCGGGCCACTTCGACCACCACGGCCTGCCGTACCGGGAGGAGGCCGACCGGATCACGGCCGACCTGCCGAACGGGACGGAGGCCGTGATCGAGTTCGACGCGCTGGGCCGGATCACGGGCATCAAGGCCACGGCCGGGGGCGGCGGTTCATCCGAGCCGGGACGCTATTAGCCTCGGTCTCTCATGACGCCCGTTCCAGGGCGATGCCCCGGCTGCCGCATCGGGTACACGCCGGGATCCACGAGTCCGGTCAACGGTTCGAGAGTGACAACGAATCCGCTGGACGTGTCAGTGGTGCGCCCTAGGCTTTCTCTTACAGGCGAAGAGAGGGGGGCCGGCCTTGACATCGCAGCTGAAAGATCACCCAACCAGCCCACCCATGAGCCCGTGGGCGCATAGAGTGCCGACACCCCACGAGTCGTCTTGGAGCTGCATGTCTCTGCTTCCCTCATTCGAGCAGGACACGGGTTGCCCGCCGCCGGGCCGCTACGCCATGACCTGGGGCGAGGTCGAGGCGTCGCTGGCGCTGGCAGATGAGTTCGAGGGCTCGGCCGTGAGGCGTGCTTTGTGGGGTGAGCTCTCGTACCACAGGACGCTGGTGGAGTGCCTTGTCGGTTCGGTCAGCCGCGTTTGGCTTGCCGGCAGCTTCGTCAGCAGCAAGCTGGATCCGAGCGACGTCGATGTGACCTACCTGCTTGAGGCGGCGGTGTACAAGGCACTCACGGAGCAGGACGTACTCGCAGACCTCGCCAATCTCGGAGATCGCGATTGGTGTTTCCGCAATGAGATGCGCATTGACGCGTACATCCTCAGCCTTCCTGCGACGCAGGACTTTCGCAGTTTGGGTTTGACCGGCGCCATGGATACGGGGGACGCTGAAGTCTTCCAGAAGCTTGGACTGTACGACGAGATCTGACAGCGTTGTCGTGTAGGCAACGGTCGGCGCAGGGGCTACGTGGAGGTTTCGCTATGAGCACCCCCAAGCGCGGCCGGACGCGACGGACAAGGCTGCTCTCCGCGCATGGATGGCGGCCAGGCGTGACGCCACAAGGGCCCCGGCCCCACGAACCATGGCCGAGTTTCACGAGCGCCAGCTGAGGAAGCTGGGCTGCGCATTGAGCGGCGAGGCGGGGTCGGAGTCGACCGAACAGGGGCGTCGCCCCATTCTTCGTTTTTCTCTCGACGGCGAAGCGGTTCCGGGCCACAAAGTCGAGGCCGGCCTGTTGGGCAGCTGGCTTCAGGCTTTGCAGGGCGCCGTCAACTCTGTCGCCTACGCCCGCGACGAGATGAGCCCGAGGCGTGAAACCGGCCCCATCCCAAAAAGGATCCAAGGGGTAACAAGACTATTTTCCGGACCCGTGTTCGCCTCTTCCTACGGAATGGTCCTGGAGGGATCTGCGGTACCCGCACAGGCTGAGCTGCCAGGCACCGGAAGCGACCTCTTGCTGGACCGCGCCATCAACAGGATTCTCGATATCGCCGACCAAGCCGGCGCCTCTTCAGAGGCGGAAGAAGCGGTCCTCGATACCGCCTTGCCTCTGGGACGCAGGGCCATAAGCCATCTCTCGGAACTCTCCGACGTACTGGCGTCCTCCGGCACAAGCGTCTCGATCACGTGGGAGTCCAAGGTTACGGGCCGACGTTTTTCACGGTTGACGAAAACGAATGCCGAGCATTGCCGAACGGCACTAAGGGCAGCTCAAATCGAGGACCACAGGGAGGAGATCCGGGGGAAACTGGTAGGCGGCAGTAGGCTACGCAGATTTATTGAACTAGAAATCCCTGGCGGGCATGTCATCGTGATTCGCACGGAAAAAAGCGATGTCACTCAGCTTCTCGCTGAATACGCACAGAATCGGGTAATTGTTCACGTCCACGTGCTCACGGCGCGATCACCTGGCGGGCGGGAGCACCACAGTTACTTGCTTCTGGATCTGGGCGGAGACCCGTTCCCCGAAGAGTAAGTCCCACCACTAGGGATTCACTCCTCGGGCCTCCTCTGCCAACGCCACCAGCCGGTACCCGCGTGCGTGTGGTCCCCTCTCGTCCCGGAGCCGGAGCGCCCCCGCGGCCCTCGTCCAGGTGGTGCCGTACGCGGCGGGCGCGTACCCCGAGATGGGTCGGCAGATCAAGCTCATGGAGTTCGAGGAGATGCCGTCAACGGCCTATACGGAGGCGCTGTTTTCGGGAAATCTGCTCGACGATCCGGCGCTGGTGAAGCGCGCACAGGCGGCCTACGATCTGCTCAGGGCTGCCGCGCTGTCGCCGGAGGCGTCCCTCACTCTGCTCAAGTCGGCGGCGGAGGAGTACCGGCAATGCGCGTCTACGACCTGAGCAACGCGAACTGGTTCAAGAGCTCCTACAGCGACGGCCACGGCGGCGACTGCGTCGAGGTGTCGTACGACTTCACCGGCGCCGCCTGGCGCAAGAGCTCCTACAGCGACGGGGACGGCGGCAGTTGCGTCGAAGTCCTCGACGGTGTCCCCGGTGTCGTCCCCGTCCGTGACAGCAAGGTCCCGTCCGGGCCCGCGCTCGTCGTGCCGGCCGCCGCCTGGGCGGCCTTCGTCGCCGGAGTGAAGGGCTGACTCCCGGGTCCCGGTGGGCCCGCGCCCGGCCTCAGGCCGCGCAGCCCACCGGGATCCGCATGCCCTGCACGACCTCCGACCAGAGCTCGTGGACGGCCAGCGCCCACAGGGTGAGCGCCGCGTGCTGGTTCGGGCGCTCCAAGTGCCGTTCCAGGAGCCGCTGTACGCGGTCCGCGCGCACCTTCCCGCCGAGCACGAGCCGGGCCGGGGACAGCAGTTCGCGCACCGTGTCGAGCAGCGGTCCGCCGGGCGCGATCATCGCGGCGAGGGGCAGGGTGAACGGCTGCTTCGGCCGGCTGAGCACCGCCCCGGGCAGCAGCTCCGCCCCCGCCTCGTACAGCGCCCGTTTCCCGTGCCGCGCCTCCGCCGGCAGCTCGCGCGCGTGCGTCACGACGGACGGCTGGCAGAACGGCATCCGGGCCTCCACCGCCCACGCCATCGACAAATGGTCGACTCGCCGCAGGTGGTACGCGGGCAGCCGCCACCGGGTCTCGAACGCGCTCATCGCCGTCGCCCGGTCCGTCCCCGCAGCCTCCGCCGAGCGCAGTTCCTGCTCGATCCGGTCGGCCGCCGAGCCGCGCTCGGCGATGTAGGCGGCATACCCGGGCGTGTACAGGTGCTCGCGCAGCACCCGGGGGGCCGCCGAGAGCGCGTCCGCGTAGGCGCTCGCCCAGTCCACGCCGGCCGGCGCGGCGAGGGCGGCGCGCATCCGGTCGTACCCGCCGAAGAGTTCGTCCGCCCCGTCGCCGGACAGCGCGACCGTGAAGCCGCTCTGCCGGACGGCCCGGAAGAGGGCGTACGTGGAGAGCGCGATCGGGTCGGCGTTCGGCTGGCCGAGGTGCCGTACGGTCCGGGTGAGGAGCGAGGGGATCTCGGACGGGTCGACGATCACCTCGTGGTGGACCGTGCGGGCCCGGCGCGCGACCGAACGGGCGTACACCGCCTCGGAGTCGGGCCACTTCCCGCGGTACGTGAGGTGGAAGGAGTGCAGTGGCGGCGCGTCGGTCTCGCGGGCGTGTTCGGCGGCGAGCGCCGTCACCAGCCCGGAGTCCAGGCCGCCGCTCGTGACGACGCACACCGGTACGTCGGCGGTGGCGAGGCGGCGGACCTCGTGCCGCAGGACGTCCTGGGTGTCGCCGACCGGTCGCACGTCCGCGTGCGGGGCCCGGCGTCGTACGACGGGCGCGCGGCCGGGCCGTACCACCGCCGTCGCGCCGGGCGGCAGGACGGTGATGCCGTCGAGCGCGGTCTGGGTCGCGTACGAGGTACGGGTCGACAGGACGCCGTCGAGGGCTTCCTCGCGCGGGGCGATCCGTACGCCCTCGAAGGCGAGCAGCGCGGGGATCTCGGACGCGAAGCGGGTGGAGCCGTCCAGCGGGTCGTGGTGTACGTGGACCGGCTTCATGCCCATGTCGTCGACGGCGAGCACGAGTCGGGTGCTGCCAGGCCGCAGGTCGAGGACCGCGGCGGCGAACATGCCGTCCAGGTGCTCGGCGAACGCCGGGCCGTACTCCGCGTACAGCGCGGGCAGCAGCGTGCCGTCGCAGCGGTCCGGGAAGCGGTGGCCGCGGGCGGCGAGCCGGCGGCGCAGCTCGGCGTGGTTGTAGATCTCGCCGTTCAGGACGGCCAGGATGCCGGGGAGGTGCGGCAGCCGGTACGGCTGGCGGCCGCCGCACGGGTCGGTGACCGCGAGCCGGTCGCAGCCGAGCGACCAGCCGGGGCCGCTGAGGACGTGGTGCTCGTCGGGGCCGCCGTGTCGCTGGCGGGCCGAGACCGCCGCGAGTTCGGCCGGGTCGGGGCGGTCCGCCCCCGCGGCGAAGGAGCCGAGGATCCTGCACATGCCGGTCGCCTCCGGATCTCTGTTCCGTTCCCTTTTCACGTGTCGCGCCCAATGATTTGAATCTACCAAGCTTTTGGGTGGCGCGTAAGTGCCATGGCCGGTTCACGCCACGATGTGGCCTTGCGACGCCCCCCGCGTCCCCAACAGGCTGGCCCCATGGAGGACTTCGCGATCGACCCGACGATCCGCTGCGCACCGGAATCACTGCTGGTGGTGGCAGCGCACCCGGACGACATCGAGTTCTGTGTCAGCGGCACCGTCATGCAGTGGATCGAACGCGGCACCCAGGTCACCTACTGCATCGTCACCGACGGCGACGCGGGCGGTTACGACCCGAAGCTGCCCCGTCAGGCCATGGCGGATCTGCGCCGTGCCGAGCAGATGCACTCCGCGAAGCTCAGCGGCGTCGCCGACGTCCGCTTCCTCGGCTACCCCGACAGCTTCGTGGACGCCACCGTCGAGCTGCGCCGCGACCTGTGCCGGGTGATCCGCGAAGTACGGCCGCAACGCGTGATCATCCCCTCCCCCGAGATCAACTGGGCCCGGGTCGCCGACCTCCACCCCGACCACCGCGCCGTCGGCGACGCGTCGCTGCGCGCCATCTACCCCGAGGCCCGGAACCCCTTCGCCCACCCCGAACTGCTCAAGCGGGAAGGGCTGGAGCCGTGGATCGTCCACGAGCTGTGGCTGATGACCGGGCCGACCCCGAACCAGTACGTGGACGTCACCCCCGTCTTCGACCGCAAGGTCGACGCCCTGCGCATCCACACCTCCCAGACCGCGCACTTCGACGACCTGGCCGGGCTGCTGCGCGACTGGCTCACCGAGCACGCGGTGGCGGGCGGGCTGCCGGCGGGGCGGATGGCGGAGGCGTTCCAGATCGTGCACATCGACTGACGTCCGCTTCGGCGGAAGGGACAGGACGGGGGCAAGGGGCCGGGAAGGCCGTACGCCCCCTGCCGGACGGCCGGGCGGCACCACCCACCCGGCTGGTCGCAAGTGGGGGCCATGGTCCTCGCACCAAGGTCCGTTCGGCGCGGGAGCGCGCCGCACGCGAGGCGCATGCTGGGCACTGATCGCACCCGGACACCGATGGCAGCCGGGACGCCGTCCCCACCCGCCCTCCGGCCGGCCGCGCCGGCCCGCACCGCTGGAGCCACGACATGAGCGTGCTCACCCTCGCCTCGGACCCCCAGGACGCCCAAGCCCTCGACGACGCGGAGGCGCACCACGCCCGCCTCGCGGGCGAACTGGCCGTCCACGTCAAGACGTTGCTCGCCGCCGTGGACCGTGACCCGGACGGCGACGCCGCCAGGCCGCGCACCGCGCTCGTCTCCTTCTGCGACCGCGCGCTGCTGCCGCACGCCGGGGCCGAGGAGGCCGCGCTCTATCCCGCGGCCCGCGCCATGCCCGAGGCCCGGCTGCTCGTCGAGAGCCTGACCGGCGAACACCGGCGGCTCACCGCGCTCGTCGACGCGCTGCGCTCCACCGCGCCGGACCCGGTGCGGACGGCGGCCGACGCCGGGGCCCTGCAGGTGCTCTTCGAAGAGCACGTGGCGAAGGAGAACGGGCTGGTGCTGCCGTTGCTCGCCATGACGCCCGAGGTGTCCCTGGCGGAGTTGCTCGGACACATGCACCACGCGCTGACGGGTGCCGCGTCGGAGGACTCCGGGGAGGACGGCGAGGGCTCCGCTTCCGGGGAGGACGGCGAGGAGGCGGGGGCTGCGGCGGGGCGTGCACCTGCGGCGGCGCGGAGGAGACGGCCGAACCCGAGCTGGACGTACGGGAGATACCGCACGCCCTGCGCCACGCCACGGTCCTCGGCGCCCTGGACGCCGTCACGGAGGGCACCGCGATGGTGCTGGTCGCGCCGCACGACCCGCTGCCGCTGCTCGCGCAGCTCGAACGGCGCCGGCCCGGCGCCTTCGCGGTGGAGTACCTGGAGCGCGGCCCCGAGACCTGGCGGCTGCGGCTGCGGCTCGGACACCGTACGGCCGACGCCTCCGACGACTCCGCCGGCCCCGCCCACCCCGACGGCCCCGCCGCCCCCGCCGACCGCTGAACCGCCCGTCGCGCCACCCGCACGAGGAAAGAAGGAAGCCCCGCCATGGACCGCCGATCACTCCGCCGGGCCCGTCTCCTGCTCGGCACGGCCGGCCTGGCCCTCGCGGCCGCCGGACCGGTCCTGATCGTCCGCGGCTGCGGGGGCAGGAAGGAGATCCGGACCGAACTCGCCGCCCAGAAGATCACCTTCCCCCACCACGGGCTGCCCGCCGGACTCGCCTCCCACGCCGGCCACGCGGTGGACTCCGGGCCCGAGGCACACGCGTACGCCCGGTTCATCCAGAGCAACGTCGACCGCGCCACCGGGGGCCGCACGTACGCCGAGATCACGGCGGAGGTGCACGCCGCCGGCGGTGACGACGAGAAGCTGGCCGAACTGCGCCAGATGGCGTTCATGGGGCAGTCGCTGCGCGCGTCGCTGATGTCCGCGTACCAGGCGTGGCACCTGACCACCCTGGTCACGGGGCTGGGCACCGCGCTGACCGGTCTGGGCGTCGCGCTGGCGGTGACGGCGGACGCGATCGCGCCGCGCGGCTCGGACGGCGCCTGAGCCGTACGGACGAGCAGGACGGCCCGAGGGGGCTGACGGGCCCGGTGGGCCCGGTGGGCCCGGTGGGCAGGACCATCGTCCCGGCCCGCCGCGGACCATCGGCCGTCACGGCGGCCACCGTCGCGGGTGGAAGCTGACGGCGACCGATCCGGAGGTCTCGCACACCGGCAGCGTCCACCCGAGCGGCTTCCTCCCGCTGAGCGCGGGCAACGTCCGCGAGGAGCCCCTGCCGTCGATCTACCGCACCTCGCCGCTGTTCACCGGCCTCCGCGACCCGGACCGGCTCGGTGGCCGCTGCGGGGCCTGCGAGTTCCGCCGCGTCTGCGGCGGCTCCCGCTCGCGCGCCTACGGCGTCACCGGCGACCCGTACGCCGAGGAACCGTGGTGCGCCTACGTCCCCGGCTCCTTCCCGTACCAGCGCGAACTGGCAGCGCTGGTCGGGTGAGTGGGCGGTCTCGCGGGTGTGGTTGTGTGGGCGGGGAGACCCCCGAGACGACCCTGGGAGAGCCCGCCGATGAACAGCCGCAACCCGCTCGACGTCCACGCGCCCGTGGCCGCGTACTCCCATCAGACGGAGGTCGGCCCGGGCGCGCGCTGGCTGGTGCTGTCCGGCCAGATCGGCATGCGGCCGGACGGCGGGGTGCCGTCCGACCCGGCCGAGCAGCTGGCCGTCGCGCTGGAGAACATCCGCCGTAACCTGGCCGCCGCCGGGATGACCGTGACCGACCTGGTGAAGCTCACCTTCTACCTGGTGGACGAGATCACCCCGGCCGAGCGTCGCCGCGTGATCACCGACTTCCTCGGCGCCCACCTGCCCGCCACAACCCTCCTCTACGTCAGCGGTCTGGCCTCTCCCGCCCTCCGCGTCGAGATCGACGCCTGGGCGGCGGCCGAGGACACGACGACCGCCCCGGGCCTCTGACCCCGGGGCGATCGCCACGGCTGCCGTCGGGCCGCGCCCCCTGATCAGCCGATGGGCACCCCGGCGGCGACCCGTCCCAGGTCGCGCCAGTCGCCGCGGCCGTCGCCGCCGTTCCAGGTCCAGGCGTACACGGCGTTGCTGACGGGGTCGGTGAGGACGTAGTCGGCGTGACCGTCGCCGTCGAAGTCGGCCGGGCCCACCCGGCTCTGGTCGGTGGTGAGGCCGACGGCCGTCCGGCCGAGATCCTGCCAGCCGCCGCGGCCGTCACCGCCACGGTTGAGGTACGCGTGGACGGAGCCGTCCTCGTTCAGGGCGGCGTAGTCGGCCCGGCCGTCGCCGTCGAAGTCGGCGAACCGCACCCGGCTCTGGTCCTTGGTGATGCCCGTGGCGACCTGGCCCAGGACCTGCCAGTCACCCCGGCCGTCGCCACCGCGGTTCAGGTAGACGTGAACGGAACCGTCCTCCTTGATGTGGATGTAGTCGGCCTTCCCGTCGCCGTCGTAGTCCGCGAACCGCACCCGGCTCTGATCGCTGGTGGTACCGGTGGCGACCTGCCCGATCCACTGCCAGTCACCGCGCCCGTCGCCGCCCCGGTTCAGCCACACGGACACCGCGCCGCTCTCCGAGAGGACGATGTAGTCGGCCTTGCCGTCACCGTCGAAGTCGGCGAACCGCACTCGGTCGCGGTCGTTGGTGGTGCCGGTGGCGACCTGCCCGATCCCCTCCCAGTCACCACGCCCGTCGCCACCCCGGTTCAGCCACACGGACACCGCGCCGTTGCTCGCGACCGTGAGGTAGTCGGCCCGGCCGTCACCATCGAAGTCGGCGAACCGCACCCGGCCGGTCACACCCGACTCGTTCGCCGCGTTCGGAGGCTTGCCGCCCGTGGCCCAGCCGGAGGTGAACGCCTCGTCCAAGGGCGTGAAGAACGTCCGGGCCATCCGGTCGTAGCCCTTGTCGTTGGGGTGCAGCTCGTCGGCCATCTCGGAGCCGTCCAGGGCCGGGGCGTCGACGAACCGGAACTTGTTGCCGGCCTGCGCCTCGACGCTCTGCAACTGCCGGGCCTGGTCGTTGAAGACCTCCGGCGACAGTTTCAGCCCCTGAATGGTCGGGACGACGCCCTGCATGATCACGGTGACGCCGGGCTTGTCGGCGTAGATCTGGTCGAGCAATGCCTTCAGCCGGTCTCCGGCATGGCCCGGATCGTCGCTGCGATCCAGGTCGTTGACGCCGATGTGCAGCAGTACGACGTCCGGCCGCGCCCCCGCCATCCACTGGTCGATCCCGTTCCGGATGTCGTCGATCATGTAGCCGGAGTGGCCTTCATGGCTGATGTCCGGAAGCCGGCCACCGACCTGGGACCCGACGAACCGCACGTTGTAGCGCGACTGCCCGGCGGCCAGATCCAGCAGGGGGCGGCGGTACGAGGAGGCGGTCGGGCTGCCGACGCCGGCGGTGATCGAGTCGCCCAGCGGCAGAACCCGCAGGGTCGGTCCGGTGAGGGTCGCGGCGGCGGCCGGGGAGGCGGTGGGGGCGAGCGCGGTGCCGACGCCGACGGCCGCGATGACGAGGCCGAGGCGGATACGTTTCTTCATCATGTCCCTCGTGACGGTGTGGTCGCTTCTTCCGTGGTGGCGCGAGGCTGGGTTCACCGAGAGCGGAGCCCGTCACGGACGGTGTCTCCGCTGAGCCGCGACGGAGCTTATGCCTCGTTCCGCCTCCTGTTGTGTGCACGGCGTGCAGCCTTCCTGCGCCCTGCGTGCACCGGGCCCCGCGCCGCACCGGGACACCCCGTCTCGCCCTCCCCTCGGGCCGGGCCGTCCTACGTTTCCGCTGGGGCCAGGGGCGCGACCGGCGCCCCGAGTTCGCACCACACCGTCTTCCCGCGCGGCCCCGGCTCGACCCCCCACTGCAACGCGACCGCGTCGACCAGAGCCAGCCCCCGCCCCGACTCGGCCCCCGCCGCCGCCTCCCGCAGTATCGGCCAGGCGCGCGGGTCCGGATCGCTCACACCGACCCGCAGCCGGCCGGTGTGCGACGACGTCACCCGCACGGTGACCGGCGTCCCCTCCCCCACGTGCCGGATGACATTGGTCAGCAACTCGCTGACGCAGAGCCGCACATCGTCCCCCTGGACCATGTGCCGGACCTCCCCCACCGCCTTGGGCAGCGCGAGGAGTTCGAGCGCGAACGGCAGCCTCATCCGTCGGCCGCCTTCTTCAACACCTCGATGAGACGGCGCGCGTTCTCCACCGTGCAGTTACCCAGCGCGACGAGCGGCGGCCGGACGGTCGCCCCGGCGAGAGTGACGACATCCACGCCGAGGGAGGGGAGGGTGATTCCGTGCACGGCGAGGGCGGCAGCCAGTACGCCAACGTCTGCCTGGATGTCTTTGATTTCATCGAGCATGAGGGACAGGTCACTTTCGTAGCGCGGTGTGACGGACGCCTCACAGCCTGGAGTCTTGACGGCTACCTTGGAAGCGTTTCCCGCTCCACCACGCGAGGTGCGAAAGGCGGTCCCCGGTGGCTGCACGCAAAGAGATCGACGGCTCTGCCAGCGTCCCGCAGTTCTACGGGAAGGAACTCCGCTACAAGAGGGAGGAAGCGGGCCTGACCTTGGAGAAACTGGTCGACGGCAGCTTCTACAGCATCACCTACCTCAGCGAGATCGAACACGGCCAGCGCCGAATGCCGATCGACCTCGCCCGTCACGTGGACCGCAAGCTGCACACGGACGGCTTCTTCGAGCGCCGCTGCGACGACGTCCGCAAGGCAAAACAGGGCGCGCACGCCGCGTACTTCGCAGCCATCGCGGAGGCGGAGAAGCGCGCGCTGGTAATCGAACGGTGGTGCAACGCTCTCATCCCCGGTTTGCTCCAGACCGCTGCCTACGCGAGGGCCGTCATTCGATCCACTCACCCTCTGGACACCCCCGCGGAGGCCCAAGCGAAAATCGACGCCCGGTTGGAACGAGCGCAGATCCTCGATCAGCCGAAGAAGCCCGAGTACTGGGTCATCCTTCACGAGTCGCTGCTGCGCAACAGTGCGCTCACGGCTGCCGAGATGGCCGACCAACTCGACCACATCACCGGTCTGGCACGGCAGGGCCGCATCGTTGTGCAGATCCTCCCGTGGAATGGACCGACGCAGCCCTTCATGGAGCTGTCCATGATGTTCATGGAGTTCGAGGACGAGCCGCAACTCATGTACATGGAGGGTCCGTACCACGGCCAGACGATCGACGATCCGGCCCTCGTGAAGAGGTATCGCAAGGCATACGATCGGCTGAGGGCCGCCGCTTTGCCGCCGGAGGTGTCCCTCGCCCGTATCGAAAGAGCGGCTAAGGACTACCGACATGGCCAGCAACGCCCTGGATCTGACCGCCGCCGTCTGGCGTAAGAGCAGCTACAGCAACGGCGACGGCGGGGAATGCATCGAAGTGGCCGAGGGGTATGCCGCCTGGCACAAGAGCAGCTACAGCAACACCTCCGGCGGCAACTGCGTCGAGGTCGCCGACGATGCCCCCGGCCTCGTCCCCGTCCGCGACTCCAAGCAGCCCCACGGCCCCGTCCTCCTCGTCACCGCCGCCGCCTGGGCCCCTTCATCGCCTCCGTGAAGGCGGTCTGAGCTACTTCACGTCGACGTAGTCGGCCGCGGAAGTCGCCGGCGTGGTGGTGGACGAGCCCGCGTAGACGTAGCGGAAGTCGCCGTCCGCCGTGGCCTTCGTCGTCGTCTTCAGGTTGCCCTTGCTGTCCGTCATGACGGTCTTGAGGGTCGTGTAGGCGCCCGCGCCCTTCTTCTTGAACTGGAGGTTGACCGGCCGGTTGCCATAACCGGCGTACTTGAACGTCTCCCAGTTGGCGCGGGTCAGGGCGCCCGTGACGGTGATCGTCTGGTTCTTCTTCACCGGTTCCGGCGACGCGTTGGCGGTCAGCTTGGCGTAGCGCAGGACCTTCACCTTGGCGGCGGAGTCCTTGGTGAAGTAGTCACCGTCGTTGGCCTGGACGTCGGCGCGCACGGCCCAGGTCCCGGCCGTGGAGTTGTCCTGGGGGTGGATGCGCGGATTCATCTTCATCGTGTACGTGCAGGTGGCCGTGGTGAAGCTCTGGCGCACGCACTTCCCGAGAACGTTCTCGGGCACCAGGAGACCGTAGTAGTCGCCGTTCTTGAGGGGCGTGTTCCACATGACCGGGTAGGTGAACTCGGTCCTGATGCCCGAGTTGTCCGTGGCGGTCACCGCGATGGTGAACGTCTTGACGTCCGTGGTCCCCAGGACGATGTCCTTGCCCCCGTTGACGACCACCTTCGTGATCTGGATGTCGCCCGAGAAGACGTCCGCGTGGGCGGCTGCCGGAATCGCGAGAACGGGCAGGACGAGGGCGCCGGCGAGGGCGGTCATCTTGGTGCGGTGGCGCATGAAGCTGTTCCCATGTTCGAGCACTTCGGGGGGCGTCCCGAAGCGCGGCCGACAAGGCCACCCGCCAGGCAGATGGCACTGACATGACCATCGAGCCGCGGAAATGGTTGCCCTTTCGGTCGCGATGACCGGCCCGAACGCAGTAGGCACACCGACCGGGCATGTCCCTGTCAGTCGCCGGTAGGATCCCCCCTCGCGACCGTGGAGATGATCATGGGGCGGACCCCTGTGAACGGTGTCGAGGAGCCGGGAAGCGGACCATGGGCCGAGGTATCGGCCGTACGCCCGGCGGCACTTCAGGCCGCCGCCTCCGCGCCCGCTCCGCCGGGGCACCCCTCTCCCGGTCGTACGACGTGAACGCACGCGAGGACGCGTGCGACCGCACACGATGAAGGAGGGGATGCCATGCGTCGTCTCATCGGACTGCTGGCAGCGCTGTGCGCGCTGCTGGTCGGGATCAACACGCTGACCGTCACACCGGCCGGCGCGACGGAGATATCCGAGGACGCCGATGCCGTCGCCAAGTCGTCAGGCCAGAAGTGGGCACTGAAGTCGGTGGTGAACGGCAAGTACGTGTCCGTCGGCATGAGCGAGACCGACGACAAGTACGAGTGGAGTCTGCGGGCTCAGGGCGTCGCCCCGAAGAAGTGGGAGCTCTTCACGCTCCACACCAACCACGCCGCCAAGACGATCGGCCTGCGGTTCATCGCCACGGGCTTCTTCGCTTCCTCGGAGTTCTCGGACGCCGACCCGCGGACGGGGATGCTGCGGGCGCGCGGTGTGCGGCTGGGGCAGTGGCAGCAGTTCACCCCGCAGTACCTGACCGACGTCCCGCCGGCCGGGTCCCCGCGGGTTCGGTCGTGGTGGCCCTCGGCGCGAAGGAGAACGCCACCGACACGGAGCTGACGTACGTCTCCGCCGACCTGAGCGCGATGGGCGACGGGCTGCTGCGTTCGCGCGCCACCCAGATCGCGTCCTGGGAGAAGTTCGTTCTGGAGCCCGTGGCGAACGAGACGGGTTCGGCCGACGAGTGGGAGGTCCCGCCGGCCGCCACCGCCGCGCCGGCCGGCCAGGTCAACGTGATGACCTGGAACGTCTGCGCCAACGCCAAGCAGTGTGCCTGGAGCGGAGGGCTGGCCGGCTACGCCGAGCTGACCGACGGGATCCAGGCCCGGCTGCACAGCCCCGGCAACGGACAGCTGCCGGACGTGATCTTCTTCCAGGAGTTCTGCGAGAAGCACGCCAAACGCGTCGAGTGGATGCTGGAGAAGCCCGTTCTGGAGGGCGGGACCGGACGCGGCTGGGACGTCCGCTTCGCGCCCATCCACCAGCAGGGGTCCGGCGGGCCGCTGGTCCAGAAGCAGTGCGCCATCACGGACAAGTACGACCAGCCGGTCGCCGACCGCGGTGCGTACGGGGTGGCCATCGCCGTCCCGGACTCCAACGCCTGGTACAAGCGGCACGACCTGCCCTCCCCGTCGTTCGAGAAGCGCACGGCGGTCTGCGCCGTCATGCCGGACCGGGGCCTCGCGGCCTGCTCGGCGCACCTCAGCTCGGGCTACGACGAGGACGACCCGAAGGGCACGTACCGCGAGGAGCAGGCGCGGAAGCTCGTCGAGATCACCCGGTCGTACGAGGACCGGGGCTACCGGGTCGTCTTCGGCGGCGACTTCAACCTCGTACCGCCGTACCCCGAGGCCGATGTGAACGCGGGCGGCCCGAGCACGGCGCTGAACGTGGTCTACGACCGGTACCAGGAATGCGGGCAGGGCGGCGATCCGAACGCGCTGCGCACCGGGAAGCCGACGGCCAACGGGGTCGACGGACACCCCACCCGGAAGCTGGACTACATCTTCTCGCCGAGGAACGCGCCCGTCTCCGACTGCGCCGTCTCCGCCACCACGGGGAACTCGGATCACTGGACCCTGTACGGGAGCGTGCACCTGCCGAACGGCTGACCGGGCGGTCCGACCGGGCCGGGAGAGCCGCCGGAGCCGTCGGCCGGGCGGGGCGTGTGCCCCGGTCGGCCGACGGCTCCGGTGCGTCGGGTCAGTGGTCCCAGACGGCCGGGACGACGCGGAAGGTGTTACCGTCGGCGCCGACGTGGCAGACGGACGGGAACGACAGGTGGCTGGCGAGCAGTTGGCCGCCGGTCTCCGACAGCTCGGTCAGCAGGCGGCGCCGGACCCGGATGGCCTCCTCGGGGTCGTGGTCGAAGCCGTTGTGCCAGTCGGGCTTGTCGAACCCGGTCTGGAACACGGCGTCACCGGCGAACATCAGGCGGTCGCCGCCCGACTCCAGGCGGATGATGCTGTGGCCGGGGGTGTGGCCGCCGGTGCGCTCCATCACCACGCCGGGCGCGACCTCGTACTCCTTCTCGAACGTCCGCAGCCGGCCGCGGTACACGTCCAGGAAGCGCGACGCGGTCTGGCGCAGCACGTCCGGCACCGGGCCCGGCATGACGGTCTTCGTGAAGTCGGGCGTGCCCCAGAACTCGGCCTCGGCGGCGGCCACGTGGACGCGGACATCCTTTCGGAGCCGGCCCCGCAGGCCCTCGACGAGCAGGCCGCCGACGTGGTCCATGTGCAGGTGGGTGAGGACCACGTCGGTCACGGACGCCGGGTCGATGCCGGCGGCGTCCAGGCGCGCGGCCAGCTGACCGGCGCGCGGGAAGCCCGGGAACTCCGTGCCCAGACCGGAGTCGACGATGATGGTGCGGTCGCCGCTGCGCAGCACGGCCACGTTCAGGGGCCAGTCGCAGACCTCCTGCGGCAGGTACATGTCCTTGAGCCAGGCGTCCAGTTCGGCCCGCTCGACGTTGGCGGCCAGCGTCGAGGTGGTGATCGGCAGGACGCCGTCGCTGATCACGGTGACGTCGATGTCGCCGACCTTCAGCGCGTAGCGCGACGGAACGAGTTCGTCATGCCCCGTCGCGCCGGGGTGTGCGGTGTGGACATGGCTCATGGTGTTCTCCCCTTTGAGAGCGTTCTCGACCGGTGACGGATCGGCGCCATGGGGCACGCCGTCCGGTCGTCCCCTAGGACCGGGCAGCGGCCCGATGTGTGACAGCGGCCCCCCGCTCCCGCCGAAATGGTCGACGTCATCCCATCTATCCGCCGTTGACGTGCTGTTGAGCGCCGAACGGCCGGTGACATGCGGGCACAGGGCTGGAGCTACCACGACTACCTCGCCCCGGGCGAGTGCCTCGGGCCGGACACGTACATCGCCGGCCTCGCAGGCGTCGCTATGGATGCAGCGGGACGGCAACGTCGTGCTGTACACCCGCGACTGGACGCCGATCTGGGCCCGGTTCGACGGTCCGCCCTCCCGCCCCCGCTGAAACGGTCCGTCCATGGCGTTGGCGGGCGGTCCGTGACATCAGCGGGCCGTCCGCGCGCGGCGGCGCTGGACGAGGGCGAAGGCGATCAGCGCGGTCGTCGCCCCGGATCCCACGGTGAGGGCGTCGCCGAGGAAGCGGCCCAGGTCGTTCCGCAGCGGATCGAGCAGGACGAGCAGCGTGCCCACGCCGACGACGGCCGCCGCGGAGGCGGCGGCCCAGTCGCGGTGCCGCTGTCCGACCCACTGGCCCAGCGAGAGGACGAGGAGGGGCGCGAAGGGGAGACCGGGCTCGTCGAAGGCGGCGAGGAGGCCGTATCCGGCGCCGGTGACCAGCCAGCTGCTTCCGGCCACGAACGCGACTTCGCCCCAGGAGACCGGCTCCTTCGACCCCTGCCTGGGCTTGGGCCCGGGACTCGGCTTCCCTCCCCGCCTCGGCCGCGTGCCCGCCGTCATCAACGGCGCGGCGGCCACCCCTGCCCCCCGCCCGTCGATCGGAGGAAGCTTCCTGCGGCGCGCGATCACGTCGTACTGCCCCTCACCCGGCTGGGGGAACACGTGCCGCAGCCAGCGCCGGGGCAGGACGGCGAACGCCGCGCACCCCGCCGCCACCGCGAACCCACCCACGAAGCCGAGGACACAGGCCCGACTCACCCAGAGGTACTGGTTCTCGTCGGCCCAGTCGCCGAGCACGGCGGAGCCGAAGGCGAACGCGGCCCCCAGGAGCGCGGCCGAAACGTAGAGAAAGCGCCGGAGCATGCGTGGATCTTCGCATGAACACGCATTCGAGAAATTCGAGGTGCCGACGCCCCGGTTCAGTCGCGCTCAGCCGCGCTCAGCCGCGCTCGGCGGCGTCGAACGCGGGCGCGAGCGGGGCCAGTGCCGCGCGGAGCCGGTCGGCCGGCGAGCCGGCGGGGACGACCAGTCCCCCGGCGGTAGGACCCTCGCCCGCCTCCGTGTCCCCGGCCGGCCGCAGCCAGCCCTCCAGCGCGATACGGACGGCCGCGGCCACGCTCGCCGCGAGCACCCGGGCCGCGGGCGCTTCGGCGTCACCGCCCAGGCGTTCACCCAGGCGTACGGCGAGGCGTTCGGCAAGGACGGCCGCGAGCGGGGGTTCGATGCCGGCGGTGGCGTCGAGGAACGCGTCGCGCAGCGCGGCGTTGGTGGTGATCAGCAGCAGGGCGCGCTGTTCGTGCTCGCCGGCGCGCGTGAACCGCTCGACCACCGCGTCGGTGACGGCGTCGGCCAGCCGTACGTCCGCGGGCCGGGCGGCGACCGCCGCCGCGATCCGCGCCTCCCGGTCGGCGGTCACGGCGGAGACGATCGCCTGCTCGCGGCTGGCGAAGTAGTTGTTGTACGTACGCGGCGACACCCCGGCCGCCTCGGCGATGTCCTCCACCCGCACCCGGTCCGGCCCGCGCTCCACGGCCAGCCGCAGGGCCGCCTCGCGCAGCGCCTCGCGGGTGGCCCGCTTCTTCCGCTCCCGCAGTCCTGGCGGTGGTGTCGTCATGCGCGTCAGCGTTCCACAGCGGACTGCGCGCACGCAAACTTGCGCGCCAGCAATCTTTCGTTCGAGAAATCTTGCGTGCGCGCATCTTTTCGTGTCAGCCTCGACCCACCCGAGACGATCGACGAGACGAGAAGAAGGGGCGGCACCATGCGCGCCAGAGGAATGACCTACGACACCGGCTTCGTCACGCACGGCCGGAACTCCCGCGAGCACTTCGACCCCGCCGTGGTACGGCGCGAACTCGCGATCATCCGCGACGACCTGCACTGCGACGCGGTCCAGATCATCGGCGGCGACCCCGGCCGGCTGGAGTCGGCCGCCGTCGCCGCCGCCGGACTCGGCCTGGAGATCTGGTTCTCGCCCTACCCGCTCGAACTCGAACCGGAGCGGATCCTCGCCCTCTTCCGCGACTGCGCCGAGCGGGCCGAACGGATCCGGCGGCGGGGAGCCGCGGTCGTGTTCGTCGCGGGGGTCGAGCTGAGCGTGATGAACCCCGGCTTCCTGCCCGGCGAGAGCCCCGAGGAGCGGGTCGAACGGCTGATGGGCCGGCCCGAGCGGCGGGCCGAGGAGATGCGGGCGCTCGGCGTCCGCGTGAACGCGTTCCTCGGCGAGGCGGCGGCCGCGATCCGCGAGCGCTTCGAGGGCGAACTCACCTACGCGGCCATCCAGTTCGAGCAGGTCGACTGGACGCCCTTCGACTTCGTCACGTACGAGCTGATCCGCTCCGCCGAGGTCGCCGACCGGTTCCGGGAGGCGGTACGCACCCTGGCCCGGGGCCCGAAGCCGCTGGCCATCACCGGCTTCGGCACGGCGGCGTACCGCGGCGCGGGCGACCGCGGCGGACGCGTCCTCGAAGTGGTCGAGCACGACCCGGAGACCAAGGACCCCGTGCGGCTGGACGGCGTCTACGAGCGCGACGAGGCCGGCCAGGCCGCGTATCTGGGCGAACTGCTGGAGATCTTCGAGACCGAGGGTGTGGACAGCGCCTTCGTGTTCCTCTTCGCCCTGCCCGGCTATCCGCACCGCCCGGACGGCGACCCCCGCGACGACCTGGACCGGGCCGGCCTGGGCATCGTCAAAATCCTCGAAGGACGCCGGGGCCGCACCTACCCCGACATGGAGTGGGAGCCCAAGGAGGCCTTCGCGGCGGTGGCGGAGCGCTACCGCCGATAGCCCGGTTCCCGGCGGAGCCGCCCTCGCCGGCCCGCTCGGCGGCGCTACGTCCGCCGCCTCTTGTCCCGGGTGCGGAAGTTCCCCTCCGGCAGGCCCGGGGTGGGAGAGGATCGGGACATGGCGACGTAGTACTGATCCATGCCGCGGCGGTCGACGCGTGGCCGGACGTGCCGACCCGGTTCCCGCTGTCCTCCGGCGACCGCTTCTTCCCGGCCCCGTTCCTGCGCGCGGTGGCCGCCGAACGCCTCGGCATCGAGCCGGACGAGATGCCCGGCGACCACAGCCCCATGCTCGCCCACCCGAAGGACGTGGCCGAGCGCCTGGAGGCGTACCGCGCCGCGCTGTGACCGACGGCCCGACCGAACACGTGACCGGCCACGCGGCCGGTCAGGCCTTCAGCCGGCCGGTCGCGATCCGTCTGCCGCCCTCGAACAGCTCGACCGGATCGCCGGGCGCCGGCGCGTCCCGGTTCCCCGGCCGGAAGACCAGCTCCAGCTCGACCTCGTACTCCTGTCCCAGCAGGAACACGTCGTCCCCGATGTTGGACCGGACGATGCAGCTGGTGAAGCGGTCTCCGACCTTCAGCCGAGGCCGGATGCCGCTCATCGCCGGGGTTCTGCGGCCGCCCTCGGACATCGGCAGAAAGGTCACGCGCGCTCGCATCGGCCGCACCGGCCTCACCGCTCCAGGACGTGCAGGTGGCCGTCGTTCGGGTAGGCGGGCGGGGACGCCGGGAGGATCGCGCGCAGGGCGAAGCCGGACTTCTCGGCGACCCGGCAGGAGTTGACGTTGTCGACCTGGTGGAGGAGTTCGAGAGTCTTCAGACCGCCCCCCTCGACCGCGCCTTGGACCCCGCCCTCGCCGAAGGTCGCGAACGCCCACTCCGTCACCGCCGCCACGGCCCGCGGGGCGACCCCGCGCCCACGTGCCCGGGCCGCCGTCCAGTAGCCGACCTCGGCGGTCGACGACCCCGGGGTGACACCCTTGAGCACCACTTGGCCCGCCAACTGCCCCGCCCCGCCGCCTTCTTCGACTTCGAGGACGGCGAACGCGAAGCGATTGCCTTCCTGCCAGCCCCGCTCGCTGTCGCGGATCCAACGGTCGGCGTCGGCCTCGTCGTTCACCGCGAAGGTCGTACGACGGCGCAGCTCGGCGTCCTCGCCGCAGCCGACCAGGGCGGGCGCGTCCTCCGGGGACCAGGGCCGCAGGACGAGGGACGGGGCCGAGGGGGTGGCGGCGGCCGTGAGGCGCGCGGTGATCTCGTTCATGCGGCGAGCGTACGGAGCCGGTGCGGGCGGGAACAGGGGTTCGGCGCCCCCGGCCCGCCGTGCCGCCGTCGGCGAGGCTTCGCCGCCGCGGAATACGATCGGGGGGTCGACAGCTGTTGACGATGACACCATTCATTCGTAAGGAGACACCTCATGGCGCAGGTCGCGCTCAAGGGCAACCCCGTAACCGTCGACGGCACCCTGCCCACCCCGGGCAGCGAGGCGCCCGCGTTCACCCTGGTCGGCGAGGGTCTCGCGGACAAGTCGCTGAAGGACTTCGCGGGCAAGCGCAAGGTCCTCAACATCTTCCCGAGCGTGGACACCCCGACGTGTGCCGCGTCGGTGCGCAAGTTCAACACGGAGGCCGCCGAGCTGGCCGACACCGTCGTGCTGTGCATCTCCGCCGACCTGCCGTTCGCGCAGGCCCGCTTCTGCGGCGCCGAGGGTCTGGACAACGTGAAGACGCTCTCCACCCTGCGCGGCCGCGAGTTCCACACCGACTACGGCGTCGCGATCGCCGACGGCCCGATGGCCGGCCTCACCGCCCGCGCCGTCGTCGTCCTCGACGAGAACGACAAGGTCCTGCACGCGGAGCTCGTCAACGAGATCGCCGAGGAGCCGAACTACGAGGCCGCGCTCTCCGCGCTGAAGTAGTCGCGCCCGGTCCGTGTACGGCACGTATGGCGGGCTCCGCACGACGCACGCACGCATGACGGCCCGCCCCTGTTCCGGGGCGGGCCGTCGTGCGTGCGTCGTGCGTGCGTCGTGCGTGCGTGGGGCTCTCGCCCCCTCAGCGCCGGCGCCGGGGTCAGCGGCCCTGGTCGATCACGTCCTGGAGGTAGGCCACGGCCAGCTCCTCGGCGTGGTGGTGCCGCTTGACGGCCGCGCCCTCGCCGCCGCCCGACCACCGGCGGTAGAGGTCGACGGCGGCGAGCATCGCCCGTCCCGCCTCGTCGCGGTCGTAGCCGCACAGCGTCGCCTGGAGCTCGCGCGCCTCCTCGGGCGCCACGCTCTCCAGGTGCCGTACGCCCCGGGGCGGCGCGCCGGCCTGGCGGGCGGCCAGCGGGCCGAGCACGGCGTCGCGCACGAAGCCGAGGAAGCCGATGGCCTCGAAGAGCTCCCCGCGGCCGAGCTTCGTGGCGCCGTAGTGCACCCAGACCCAGAACCGGTCCTCGATCCACTGGAGGTCGAGTCCCGCGGGGGCCGGCGGGTGCCCGGCGAGCGCGGCGGCCAGGACGTCGTCCCGCTGCCAGAGGATCTCCGGGTCCTCGATCCGCTCGGCGAAGTCGGAGGCCCGGACGAACTTGAAGTCGACGTGCAGCAGCGGCGGCCCCACGAGGGTGATGATCAGGCGCGGCTCGCCGACGTGTTCCCCGGTGAAGCCGACCACCAGGGAGGTCCAGGAGCCGATCAGCGCGAGCCGCTCGCGCATGACCGCGTCGTGCGCGTCGTCGTCGACGACCACGATCAGGTCCACGTCCGAGTAGACGTCGGGGCGGCCTCCCACGAACGACCCGGTGACGGCCACACCGGCCACGCGCGCGTCCTCCCGGATCCGGGGAAGCACGTCGTCGAGGAACCGGCGGTGCAAGGAGGGAACGTCCATTCGCTTTCCTTCCGATCGGAACAAAGCGGATCAACGTAGCACTCGCTCCGGTGGTCGCCACAACCCGGATTTCCGGCCGGAACCGCCGGATTACGCCCGCCTGCGACCGAGGTTCGACCTGGGTTCGACCGGGATACGGCCGGGGTACGGCCGGGGTACAGGGGACGGTCACCGTCCGCCGGAGGCCGGCGCGGGGTGCGCGGGCTGACCGGCGGCGGCAGCCGCGTGACGCTCGGCGAGCAGCCGCTCGCGGTGGCCGCGGCGGCGGAGGGCGGTCACGACGACGATGACGACGCAGGCGACGAGTCCGAGGCCCGTGAGCAGGACGGCCACCATCAGCCTGCCCGCGAGGGAGAGGAAGCCGCCGGATTCCCCGACGGCGTAACGGGCCGGTTCCGGTGCCTGGCAGGTAAGCGCGTAGTCACCCGTTCGCGTGACCTCGATGGCGTAGCGCGGGTTCCAGGTCTGGCCGTAGGTGAGGAAGACGTCGATGCCCGGAGCGGTGACCTTCGGGTCGCCCGGCCCGGTGATGACGCAGGTCGAGTGGAACCCCGGGCCCGGATCACTGATCCAGACCGACTTGTCGCTGTCCGGTCCGAGCCGCACGGTGACGGTCTCGCCGTTGGCGAACTGATCGCCGTCGTCCACCGCGTCGGCCACGCCGGAGACCGCGTTCATTCCGAGGACCACGCCCAGCACGGTCAGGACGAGAGCGACGGCGGCCGCCGTGCCGTACCAGTGGCGGCCGGGCCGGATGTCCTTCGGCGCTATCGGCGCGGGCGGGGCAGGCTGCATCAACGCACCATGGTCCGCGCCGATTTGCCGGTGCCGCCCGGTCCGTGCGCCTCCTCGGGCAGCGGCGGCGGGGGCACCTCGTGCGACGCGCTCGCGGAGCGTACGGGACGGAGGGAGACTGGAGACGTAGCGCGGCCGTCCGACAGGGGTGCCCTGGAGGAGTCATGGGCGGTACGAGCGGCACGACCTACGAGACGCTGCGCGAACAGATGCGCGGCGAGGTGATCGCACCCGGCGACGACGCCTACGACGGCGCCCGGGAGATCTACAACGCCATGATCGACCGCCGGCCGGCGGCGATCGCCCGGTGCGCGGACACGACGGACGTACGGGCGGCGGTACGGTTCGCCCGCGACGGCGGCCTCGACCTGTCGGTGCGCGGCGGAGGGCACAGCGGCGGCGGGCTGTGTCTGGTCGACGGGGCGCTGATGGTGGACCTGTCGGCGATGCGGTGGGTACGGGTGGATCCGGCGGCCCGGACGGCGATGGTCGGCGGCGGCAGCCAACTCGGCGACCTGGACCACGAGTCGCACGGCTTCGGGCTCGCGACGCCCGCCGGGATCATGTCGACGACCGGCGTCGGCGGACTGACCCTGGGCGGCGGGCACGGCTACCTGACCCGGGCGTACGGACTCACCATCGACAACCTCCTCGCCGCGGACGTCGTCCTCGCCGACGGCTCCGTCGTGACCGCCTCGGCGGACGAACACCCGGAGCTCTACTGGGCGTTGCGGGGCGGCGGCGGGAACTACGGAGTGGTGACGTCCTTCACGTACGCCCTGCATCCGGTGGACACGGTCGGCCTCGCCGTCACGCTGTGGGATCCGGCGAACCTGGACGCCGTCCTGCGCTGGTACCGCGAGTATCTGCCGGGCGCGCCCGAGGAGTTGTACGGATTCTTCGCGCTGCTCGCCGTCCCGCCCGGGCCGCCGTTCCCGGAGGAGATCCACGGGAAGAAGATGTGCGGCGTGGTCTGGTGCTACACGGGCGTGGCGGACGAGGACAGCCTGACGAATACGTTCGCGGACGTGTCCGAACCGGCGCCGCCCGTCTTCCACTTCGCCGCCCCCGTCCCGTATCCCGCGATCCAGTCGACCTTCGACGGACTGATCCCGAAGGGACTCCAGTGGTACTGGCGCGGCGACTTCTTCGACCGGATCACGGACGGCGCGATCGACGTGCACGGCTCGTTCCTGGACAGCATGCCGACCGACCTGTCCACGATGCACCTGTATCCGGTGGACGGCGCGGCGCACCGCCCCGGGCCCATGGACACCGCCTGGGCGTACCGGGACGCGACCTGGTCCGGCGTGATCGCCGGCATCAGCCCCGAGCCGGCCGACGCGGGCGTGATCCGCGACTGGGCCGTCGGCTACTGGGACGCGCTGCACCCGCACTCGATGGGCGGCGCGTACGTCAACTTCATCGGCGCGGACGAGGGCGACGAACGCGTCCGGGCCACCTACCGCGGCCACTACGACCGGCTGGCCGCCGTGAAGGCGACGTACGACCCGGACAACGTCTTCCACCACAACCAGAACATCAGGCCCGCGAAGGGCTGATTCCCGCCGCTTCACACATACGCTCAGCCGCCGGGAATCAGCCGCCGGGACCCACCGGATAAACGTCGTTGATGTACCAGAGCCTCGCCACGCCCGCCACGAGGAAGAACACGGGCGGGACCAGCCACCCGTAGCCGAGTCTCCGCCGGCGCACCGGAATCAGCGTGATCAGCGCGGTGCCGAGACCCAGCAGAATCAGCAGCAGCGACGCGACCGAGATGCCGGTCAGATTGTGGTCGTCCCAGATGCCCGCCGGCGGGATCAGGAGCGCGTCGTAGGCGATGTAGGCGCCAAGCAGGTTCGCGAGGCCGAGGATCACCGGCCACGACCCTCGGGATGTGCTGGACGTGCTGGACACGGCTGAGATCCCCCTGATCCGTTCCCCTGGTCCGACTTCCGCCCGAGGCCGAGACTACGCCCGCGGGCCCGGCTCAGTGGACGACGTCGAAGATCTGCTTCTGGAGGCCGTTCGCGTACGCCTCGTGGGCGACCAGCTTCAGCTTCTGGGTGTCCTTGTCCGTGGTGCTGAAGAGCCGCTTGCCCGCGCCGAGAAGCAGCGGGAAGACGAGCAGGTGGTAGCGGTCGATCAGGCCGGCGTCGGAGAGGGCCTGGTTCAGGGTGGCGCTGCCGTGGACGATGATCGGGCCGCCCTCGGTCCGCTTCAGCGCGGCGACCTCGTCGAGGGAGCGCAGGATCGTGGTCTCGCCCCAGTTCGTGACGAGGTCGTCGTCGGTGAGGGTGGTGGAGACGACGTACTTCGGCATCTCCTTGTAGTCGGCGAAGTCCGCCATCTCCGGCCACACCTGGCTGAACGCCTCGTAGCTGGTTCGGCCGAGCAGCATCGCCGTGGCCTCCTTCTGCTCCTCGCCCTTGATCGCGAACGCCTCGGGAAGGAACTCGACGTCTTTGAAGGTCCACCCGGAGTTCCGGTAGCCGGGCTCGCCGCCGGGTGCCTCGACGACGCCGTCGAGCGAGACGAAGGCGGAAGTGATCAGGGTTCGCATGGCGGTTCCTCGTTCCGTGGTGTGCTGCTCGGTCGACGTGCGCGATGGTTTCAGATCCATAGACCGCCGCGGGGTGGGAAAATCATCGGTCCGACCACTGACATCGGACGAGGAGGCTCCGTGCCCAAGAACTTGGCCGCCATCGACATCGACATCGACATCGAGAACGATCGCGCGCGGGCGTTCCAGTGGCTCCAGGACAACGCCGAGGACTTCCTCGACTTCGAGTTCCTGGAGGAACTGGAACGTCTCTGATCGCCCTCTACGTCACCAGGCGCACCGCCAGGACCACGATCAGCGTGCTCGACGTCAGGGCCGTGGCCATGCGGCCGCGCGGGCCCGTCAGGGTGCGGCCGAGGAGGGTGCCGCCCATGGCCAGGAAGAGTTGCCAGGTCGCGGAGGCGAGGAAGGCCGCCAGGACGAAGGCGGTGCGGGTGGCGGGGGTGGCGGGTGCGTCGGGGCCCGTGGCGAGGACGAGGGCGGCGAAGTAGATCACCGTCATGGGGTTGAGGATCGTGATCCCCAGGAAGGTGAGGTACGCGCGGAGCGGGGTCGTCGTGCCGGAGCCGGGACCGGGACCGGGACCGGGGGCGATCCGGGGGTCCCCGCGGTACGCGCGTACCGCCGTCCAGGCCGCCCGGACCGCGAGGGCCACCAGGACCGCCGCCGACACCCGCCGCATGGGGGCCGTCACCGGCGTGAGGAGCGGGACGAGGGCGGAACCGCCCGCCACCGCCACGAGGGCGTAGACGCCGTCCGCCGTGGCGACGCCGAGGGCCGCGCCCGCGCCCGTACGCCAGCCGGCGCGGGCCGTGAGGGCGACGAGCAGGGCGCCGACCGCGCCGACCGGGATCGCGATGCCGAAGCCGGCGAGCAGGCCGGCCAGGGCCGCCGCGCTCACGGCGCGGTGGGGGTCGCTCCCGCCAGGGGGCCGGTCCGCTGCTGTCGGTGGTAGGCCGAGCCGTCCTTCGTACGGGTGAGCTGGCCGCCGGTGACGAGGTGGCGGCGCAGCGCCGGGAAGTCGTCGTGCACGGTCTTCAGGGCCTCGTTGACCTCGCGCTCCGTGTAGGCGCGGGCCGGCTCGAAGAGGGTGGCGGCCAGATGGTCGAGCAGCGCGGTGCGGCGGGCCGGCCGGCGCGGGATGGCCTTCAGACGGCCGTCGGACGCGAAGAGGTCGGCCGTGAAGCCGGTCGTCGTCGCCGTCGCCGCCGTCGACTCCGCGGAGTCGGTGGGTTCGGTGGGTTCGGTGGGTTCGGTGGGTTCGGTGGGTTCGGTGGGTTCGGTGGTCATGACGGTCACCCTGGACGCGAACCCGCCTGCCCCGCAACGCGATTACCCGCGCGGCGGGACCACCACCTCCACCGCCTCGTCGACCCTCGGAATGACCCCGCCGATCCCCATCTCCTCGTAGATCGGCCGCGCCTTCCGCTCGAACGCTTGAAACGCCTCCACCGAGTCCCAGAAGTCGATCACCCGGAAGCCGCCCGTGCCGTCCGGGCCCGCCGCGTGGGCGAGGAAGCCGGGCGTCGGGAACCACGGCGCGGCGGTGATCTTGTCGTGGGTGCGGCGGTAGAGCTCCTCGCTGCCGCCGGGGATCTCGATGGTGACGATCACGGGCATGGTGCGCTCCTGGTGGCGAGGCGTACGGACCGGAGACGTACGGATCGGATCGGATCCGGGGCGTACGGAACGGGGCGGGGTACCGGCCACCAGCACAGCAGCCGCTCCCCCGCCCCGCACCCACACCACGGCCGAACGGGTTGCCCCGGCGACCGCCCGCTACCTCCCCAGCCGGTAGTGGATCTTCTTCACCAGCTCCGCCAGGTCCGGTGACCGCAGCAGGCTGTAGTGGTCGGCGTTCAGCTCCACCACCGTCGGCGGCCGCGTCGACCAGCCGCGTGTGCCCTCCAGGAAGGAGTAGTCGTCCCCGCGCGCCTTGAAGATGGTCACCGGGCAGGACACCGTCCGCTCGGTCAGCTCCTTGAAGCTGTACGTGAAGTCGAAGGTCTTCTCCACGATCGCGATGATCCGGGCCACCAAGTCCGGTTCCAGGGCCGGGAACTGCACGGTCACGTACTTCGCGAACGACTCCGCGTCCCGGGCCGGCACGTCGGCGAGTTCGCCCGCGAAGACCGAGTACAGGATCTGGGTGAAGCCCGGGTTGTCGTACGAGGCCCCGCCCGAAGCCGATTCGGCCCGCACCTTCGGCGATCCGGGCGCGATCAGGAACAGGTTCTCCACCTGCTCCCCCGCCTCCTCCAGGAGGTGCGCCGACTCGAAGGCGACGCGGGCGCCGAAGGAGTAGCCCCACAGGGTGTACGGGCCGGACGGCTGGCGGCGGCGGATGGCGGCCACGTCGGCGGCGGCCATCTCGCGGATGGTGTCGTACGGGGCCTCGCCCCGGTTGATGCCGTGCGCCTGCACCCCGTAGAACGGCCGGTCGACGCAGGCCGCCGCCGCCAGGTGGCGCAGGTTCATGGTGTAGCCGCCGAGCCCGGGCCAGCAGTAGATCGGCGAGCGGGCGCCCTCCGCGCAGAGCCGGACGAGCCGCGAGGCGGGGGCCGCGGCGGCGCCGTCGACGCGGTGGGCCAGTTTCTCGATGGTCGGGGACTCGAAGAGGATCTGCAGCGGCAGGCCGGCGCCGGTGAACTCGCGGTTGATCTTCGTGATGAGGGCGACCGCGATCAGCGAGTTGCCGCCGGACTCGAAGAAGTCGTCGAGTACGGAGACCGCCTCGACCTCCTCGTACTTCAGCGCCGCCGCCCAGATCTCGGCCAGCCGCTCCTCGGTGCGGGTGCGCGGCAGGACGTGCGGGCGGCCGTGCAGACCGGCGTTGACGACGGCGAGGTCGCCGAGCGCGCGCACGTCGACCTTGCCGTTCGCGGAGTGCGGCAGCCGGTCGAGGACCACGACCCGGTTGGGGATCATGTAGTCGGGCAGGTGCCTGGCGAGGTCGTCGCGGATCATCTCGGCGGGGCCGCGCATGTGCACGGTGTCCTCGTACATGCCCTCGCTGAGCCGCTGTTCGTCGCTGATCCTGCCGCCGACGAAGAAGTACGAGGGGCCGGTGGGCAGCCCGGCGGCGTCGAGCAGCTCGTCCATGCGGCGGGCGGCGGGCAGCGGGTGGCCGGACATCGAGCTGTAGCCGGAGGACATGAACCCGAGTCCGTGCTCACCGAGTTGGAGCCTCTGGAGAGCGCGGCCGAGGTCGATGTACGCGCGCCAGCCGGCGTCGGACGCGTCGGCGCGGGCGACGGCGGTGATGCCGAAGGAGGCCCGCTCGTACACCGCCTGGTTGATGGCGATGACGTGCTTCTTGTCCACAAGCCCGCCGGAGACCGGCGTCAACTCGCCGCCCTGATAGGCATATTGGCCGGCCTCCAGGCCCGCGATCCGCTCCGGGTGGATCTGGACGTAGAGGTCGGTCCCGGTGTCGGCCGGCGACTCTTCGTCGTAGGGGACGAGGTCGAAGAATCCGAGGCCGGTGGGGCCCTCGCCGCCGCGCACCGGGCGGATGTCGAGGCCGAGCGGCGGCAGGATCTCCTCGAAGAGCCCGACCATGTGGCCGGTCTCGATCTCCAGGACCTCACGGATGTTGTTCTTGTACACCGGCTCGATGGCCTCCCACGAGCCCTCGAAGCCGAACCGGACCAGCGGCTCGCCCTCCTCCGTGCCGGCCTCCATCAGGTACAGCCGGTGGTGGACGGGGTGGTAGTAGTACGTGCCGGGCGCCAGGCCCGCGATGCCGCGCACCTCCACGTACAGCCGGGTCGCGTACAGCGCGCCGGGCGAGGCGTAGCCGTACTTCGGCAGCAGCCGTTCCTCGCTGTGGAACTGGCCGAACCAGCGCAGGATCTCGCCCAGGTCGGCCGCGGTCAGGGTGCCGAGCGCGCGCGAGCCGAGGCCCTCCGGGCGGCGGGCGAGCACCCGCAGCAGGTCGGCGCGGGTGACCGGGCCGCCGTCGTAGAAGCGGTAGGTCTTGCGGGCGAAGACGGCCCGCCGGGTGCGCGCGCTCGGGGTCCGTCCGGGCAGGCCGACCACGGGGCGGCCTGCGAGGGCGGCGTCGGCGAGCGCGCCGGCGTTGGAGAGCTGCGCCTTGACCTGGAGCTTGGACTCCTTGGACTGGTGGTGCGCGCCGTGATTGCCCTGGTCCATCAGGGCGGCTTCCTTCGGGGACAGCTCGACACAGGCCACGAGGTTCTGGAAGCCGGTGCGGGGCTCGTTCTTGACGATGACGGCGGCGTTGCGGACCCAGTCGTGGTCCTCGATGGCGAGGGCGATCTCGTCGAGTTCGACGCGGAAGCCGCGCAGCTTGATCTGGTTGTCGGCGCGGCCGGCGAACTGCACGGTGCCGTCGTCGTTGAGGGTGGCGAGGTCGCCGGTGCGGTAGCAGCGTTCGCCGTCGTCGCTGGTCACGAAGCGGTCTTCGGTCAGCTCGGGCCGGTCCAGGTACCCCCGCGCGACCTGGATGCCACCGATGCACAGTTCGCCGTCGCGTATGTGGAAGGTGGTGTCGCGCGCGGGTCTGCCGATCGGGATCGCGGCGGGGGCGTCGGCGACGGTGTCGCGGGTGACGGTGTAGGACGAGGCGTTGATGGTGCACTCGGTGGGGCCGTACAGGTTGACCAGTTCGGTATCCGGCAGCTCGCCGAGGAGCGCGGAGGCGAGGTTGCGGGAGAGGATCTCGCCGCCCGAGTAGACCCGGCGCAGGCTGGTGCAGGAGGCGAGACGCTCGGTGTCGACGAGGGCCTGGAGCAGGGTCGGGACGCCCTGGAGCATGGTCACGTCGTGCCGCCGGACCGTCTCGATCAGGCCCTCGGGGTCGCGGTAGACCCCGGGCGGGCCCATGGCGACGCGGGCACCGACACCGGGGGCGAGGATCTCCCACTGGGCGGCGTCGAAGCTCATGGGGGTCTTCTGGACGACGGTCTCGCCGGGGCCGAGCCGGTGCTCGGAGGCCATCCAGAGCATCTGCGAGACGATCGAGCGGTGCTCGATCATGACGCCCTTGGGCTTGCCGGTGGAGCCGGACGTGTAGATGACGTAGGCGAGCTGGGTGGGCGCCAACTCCGCGTCGTCCAGCGGCGCTTCGTCGCCGGCCGTGCGCCAGGCGTGCTGGACGGCGTCCTTGAGGGTGACGACGGTGGTGCCGGGAGGGGCGAGTTCGGTGACGCGGTCGCGGAAGGCCTCCTGGGTGAAGACGATCCGGGCGCCGCCGTCCTCGATCATGTAGCGGAGCCGCTCCTCGGGGTACTCCGGGGAGAGCGGGACGTACGCCCCGCCGGAGAGCACCACTCCCCACGCCCCGATCACCAGTTCGAGCGACGGCTCGACGTAGACCCCGACGCGCTGGTCGGCGGCGACGTCGAGAGTGCGGAGGTACGTGGCGAGGACCGCGGCTCCCTCGTGGAGTTCGCGGAAGCTCAGATGGTCGTCGCCGAAGACGACCGCGGTCTCGTCGGGCCGCGACGCCGCTTGGGCGCGCAGCAGCTGGTCAAGCGTGCTGGGCATGGAAGGGGTTCCTCTCGTGGGGAAGAACACGAGCCCCGGCCCGGCCCCCGTACAGACCCTGGACCGGGGCTCGCCGATGTGTCGGCGACCGGCGACAGGCCGGTCGGCGCTGGCTGCCCGACGACCGGCGGCTCGGCGGTCGTCGTTCGGTACACGGCCGGGCACGCGGCGACGCGCGCCCGGCACTCGGCGTACGGCGCACAGAACGCGCCGTACGACTCACGGCGAGCGGAAGCAGCACTCGCCGGACAACCCATGGCGAGCGGCACTCGCCGTACACGGCGAACGGAGCCGCCGTACCACCCGCGGCAGGCGAGACTCGCCGCACCGCACACGGCGCACAGCGCCCGCCGTACGCGACTCGCCCGCGGCGCACGGCGATCAGGCCCGCCGCGCACCGCGCACCACGTACCGGCGATGCCCGCCGGTCAGCGGTAGATGAGGAGTTCCTGCTCCGTCGCGCCGGTCAGCTCGTAGCGGGTGCGCACCAGCGGCCGGCCCGAGTAGATCCGGATCAGCGTGGCGGCGTCCCCGTTGAAGCGGGCCGGGGCGCGGCCCTCGATGGAGTTGCCGAGGGCCACCTCGCCCGGCCGGCCGGCGAGCACGCCGACCAGCCGCGGGGTCTCCCGCTTGCGGCTCGTCACCGAGAGCAGCGGCAGAGCGAGGTCGAGCGCGTCGCCGCAGTACGCGCCGGGGGCGCCGAACGCCTCCCGGACGTCCCCGGCGTGCACCCACTCGCCGAGGGCGACCGCGTCGAGCCGGCCGTCCTCGCGTTCGGCGATGACCGGGCCCGCCTCGGTCATGCCGCGTTCCAGTTCGTCGAGGATCCGGCCGAGCGGCCAGTCCTCGCGTTCGGCCACGTCGGAGGCGTTGGCGTCGGGCAGGAACACGCCCTCCTCCAGCCGGTCCTCGACGATCCGGACGAGCGCCGCCGCGCAGTGGGCGAGCACCTGCCGGGCGGTCCAGCCGGGGCAGGCGGTGCGGTTGGCGTACGCCCCCTCGGGCGTACGGCGCAGCAGCGGCATCAGCAGGTCGCGTTCCGTCTTCAGCAGACGGTCCGGGAGCCACGGGTCACGGTCGCGGTCACGCGCGCCGCCCTCGTCGTCATCGGACACTCCGGTGACGACCGGGTCCACCAGGACGTGGTGGTCGGCGGCGCCGTCGATACAGTCGCTGGGCATGGCGCCTCAGTAGCGGTAGTGGTCCGGCTTGTACGGACCCTCGACCGGGACACCGATGTACGCGGCCTGCTCCGGGCGCAGTGTGGTCAGCCGGACCCCGAGGGCGTCGAGGTGGAGGCGGGCGACCTTCTCGTCCAGGTGCTTGGGCAGCGTGTAGACGCCGACCGGGTACTCCGCGGTCTTCGTGAAGAGTTCGATCTGGGCCAGGGTCTGGTCCGCGAACGAGTTCGACATCACGAAGGAGGGGTGGCCGGTGGCGTTGCCGAGGTTCAGGAGCCGGCCCTCGGACAGCACGATGACGACCTTGCCGTCCGGGAAGGTCCAGGTGTGGACCTGCGGCTTGACCTCGTCCTTGACGATCCCGTCGATCTTGGCGAGCCCGGCCATGTCGATCTCGTTGTCGAAGTGGCCGATGTTGCCGACGATCGCCTGGTGCTTCATCCGGGCGATGTCGGACGCCATGATGATGTCCTTGTTGCCCGTGGTGGTGACGAAGATGTCGGCGGTCTCGACGACGTCGTCCAGGGTGGCGACCTGGAAGCCGTCCATGGCGGCCTGGAGCGCGCAGATCGGGTCGATCTCGGTGACGATCACGCGGGCGCCCTGGCCGCGCAGCGACTCGGCGCTGCCCTTGCCGACGTCGCCGTAACCGCAGATCACGGCCGTCTTGCCGCCGATGAGGACGTCGGTGGCGCGGTTGATGCCGTCCACGAGGGAGTGCCGGCAGCCGTACTTGTTGTCGAACTTCGACTTCGTCACGGCGTCGTTCACGTTGATCGCGGGGAAGAGGAGCGCGCCGTCGCGGTGCATCTCGTAGAGGCGGTGGACACCGGTGGTGGTCTCCTCCGTCACGCCGCGGATGCCGTCGGCGATCGTCGACCAGTCCAGGCCGGTGTCGCGCAGCAGCTCCAGGATGACCCGGAACTCCTCGTTGTCGGCGGTCGACGGGTCGGGCACGGCGCCCGCCTTCTGGTACTCCACACCCTTGTGGACGAGGAGCGTGGCGTCGCCGCCGTCGTCGAGGATCGTGTTCGGGCCGCCGGTGGGCGTGTTCGGCCAGGTCAGCGCCTGCTCGGTGCACCACCAGTACTCCTCCAGCGTCTCGCCCTTCCAGGCGAAGACCGGGATGCCGGCGGCGGCGATGGCGGCGGCCGCGTGGTCCTGGGTGGAGTAGATGTTGCAGGACACCCAGCGCACCTCGGCGCCGAGCGCGACCAGCGTCTCGATGAGGACGGCGGTCTGGACGGTCATGTGCAGCGAGCCGGTGATCCGGGCGCCCGCCAGCGGCTGCGCGGCGGCGTACTCCCGGCGGATCGCCATCAGGCCCGGCATCTCGTGCTCGGCGAGCGTGATCTCCTTGCGGCCGAAGGCGGCCAGGGAGATGTCGGCGACCTTGTAGTCGGTGAACGCCGTGTCAGACATGGACGAAGCTCCTTGACGCTAGGACGGTGCGGTGGATTTCGCGTGCCGCGGTGGACTTGTTGAGCGTGATGTAGTGCAGGCCGGGCGCCCCCTCGTCGAGCAGCCTCAGGCCCATCCGGGCCGCGTGCTCGACGCCGACGCGGTACGCCGTGGCCGGGTCGTCCTTCGCGGCCTCCAGGCGGTGCGCCAGGTCCTCGGGGAAGGCCGCGTCGGACAGTTCGGCGAAGCGCCGGATCTGCCGTACGTCGGTGGCCGGCATGATCTCCGGGATGATCGGGGTGTCGCAGCCGGCCGCCGCGACCCGGTCGCGCAGCCGCAGATAGTCCTCGGGGTCGAAGAACATCTGGGTGATCGCGTAGTCCGCGCCCGCCTTGCACTTGGCGACGAAGTGCGCGAGGTCGCTCCGCGGGTCCGGGGAGCGCGGGTGGCCCTCCGGGAAGGCTGCCACGCCGATCCGGAAGTCGCCCAACGACCGGACGAGTTCGACGAGTTCGTACGCGTACGTGAAGCCGTCCGGGTGCGGGTACCACGCGCCGCGCGGATCGCCCGGCGGGTCGCCGCGCAGCACCAGCACGTCGCGTACGCCGGCGTCGGCGTAGGCGCCGATGATCGCGCGCAGCTCGGCGACCGTGTGCCCGACGGCCGTCAGATGGGCGACCGGCCGCAGCGTGGTCTCGGTGACGATGCGCTTGGTCACCTCGATGGTGCGGTCCCGCGAGGAGCCGCCCGCGCCGTACGTCACGGAGACGAAGTCCGGCGCGAGGGCCTCTACCCGGCGGATCGCGTCCCACAGGGTCCGCTCGCCCTTGTCGGTCTTCGGCGGGAAGAACTCGAAGGAGAAGGTCGGGCCCGTGGCGGTCGGCGCCGGAGGCGCCGCCTGGGTCGTGGTCACGCTCATCGCCGGCCTCCCGCGTTGAAGTAACTCGCCTCCGGGTGATGGACGATGAGCGCGTCCGTGGACTGCTCGGGGTGCAGCTGGAACTCCTCCGACAGCTCGACCCCGATCCGCTCGGGCCGCAGCAGGGCGGCGATCTTCGCCCGGTCCTCCAGGTCGGGACAGGCCGGGTAGCCGAGCGAGTAGCGGCAGCCCTGGTACTCGGTGCGCAGCATCCCGTCGAGGCCGGCCGGGTCGCCACCCGCGATGCCCCACTCGCCGCGCACCCGGGCGTGCCAGTACTCGGCCAGGGCCTCGGCCAACTGCACGGACAGGCCGTGCAGTTCGAGGTAGTCGCGGTACGAGTCGGCGGCGAAGAGCTTCGCCGTCTCCTCCCCGATCCGGGAGCCGACCGTGACGACCTGGACGGCCAGCACGTCGATCTCCCCGGAGTCCTCGCCCCGGAAGAAGTCGGACAGGCAGAGACGGCGGCCCCGCTGCTGGCGCGGGAAGGAGAAGCGGGTCCGCTCGTCCCCGTCCTCGTCCAGGACGATCAGTACGTCACCCTTGGACACACAGGGGAAGTAGCCGTAGACCACGGCCGCTTCGAGGAGTTGATCGGTCTGCAGCCGGTCCAGCCAGCCGCGCAGCCGCGGCCGGCCCTCCGACTCCACGAGGTCCTTGTCCTTGAGCCCCCACTGCCCCTTGAACAAGGCGCTCTCGTCGAGCCAGGACGCGTAGTCGGCCAGTTGGATGCCCTTGACGACCTTGGTCCCGAGGAACGGCGGTTCGGGTACGGGATTGTCCGCGGCCACGTCGCTGCGCCCGGCCGGCTCCGGCTCGCGCTCCCGTACGTCCACGAAGTCCGCCGTCTGCTCGGGACGCCGTGCCACCCGCCGCTGCTTCAGCTCCGGCAGCGTCGCGCCCGGCACCCCGCGCTTGACCGCCATGAGGGCGTCCATGAGGCGCAGGCCCTCGAAGGCGTCGCGGGCGTAGCGGACCTCGCCCTGGTAGATCTCGTGCAGGTCCTGCTCGACGTACGCCCTGGTCAGCGCGGCGCCGCCGAGGATCACCGGATAGCCGGCGGCCAGTCCGCGGCTGTTCAGCTCCTCCAGGTTCTCCTTCATGATCACGGTGGACTTCACCAGGAGACCGGACATGCCGATCACATCGGCCTTGTGCTCCTCGGCGGCTTCCAGGATCGCGGAGACCGGCTGCTTGATGCCGATGTTCACGACGTTGTAGCCGTTGTTGGAGAGGATGATGTCGACGAGGTTCTTGCCGATGTCGTGGACGTCGCCGCGCACGGTGGCGAGGACGATGGTGCCCTTGCCGACTCCCCCTTCGCCGTCGGCGGTTCTCTCCATGTGCGGCTCCAGATGCGCCACCGCGTTCTTCATGACCTCGGCGGACTGGAGCACGAACGGCAACTGCATCCGGCCGGAGCCGAAGAGTTCACCGACGGTCTTCATGCCGTCGAGCAGCGTGTCGTTGACGATGTCGAGCGCGGGCCGCGACTCCAGGGCCTCGTCGAGGTCGGCCTGAAGGCCGTTCTTCTCGCCGTCGATGATCCGCCGCTTCAGCCGCTCCTCCAGCGGCAGCGCCAGCAGCTCTTCCGTCTTGCCGGCCTTCAGCGACTTGGCCGTCGCGCCCTCGAAGAGTTCGAGGAACCGCTGCAGCGGGTCGTAGCCCTCCCGCCGCCGGTCGTGGATCAGGTCGAGGGCGACCTCGACCTGCTCCGGCGCCAGGCGGGCGATCGGCAGGATCTTGGAGGCGTGCACGATCGCCGAGTCCAGGCCCGCCTTCACGCACTCGTCCAGGAAGACCGAGTTGAGCACGATCCGCGCGGCCGGGTTGAGCCCGAAGGAGATGTTGGAGAGGCCCAGCGTGGTCTGCACGTCGGGGTGCCGGCGCTTCAGCTCCCGGATCGCCTCGATCGTGGCGATGCCGTCCTTGCGCGACTCCTCCTGGCCCGTGCAGATCGTGAAGGTCAGGGTGTCGATGAGGATGTCCGACTCGCGGATCCCCCAGTTCCCCGTGAGGTCCGCGATCAGCCGCTCGGCGATCCGGACCTTCTTCTCGACCGTCCGGGCCTGGCCCTCCTCGTCGATGGTCAGCGCCATCAGCGCCGCGCCATGCTCCCGTGCCAGGCCCGCGACCTTCGCGAACCGCGACTCGGGCCCGTCCCCGTCCTCGTAGTTCACCGAGTTGATGACGGCGCGCCCGCCCAGCTTCTCCAGGCCGGCCCGCAGCACCCCCAGCTCGGTGGAGTCGAGGACGATGGGCAGGGTCGAGGCGGTCGCGAACCGTCCGGCCAGCTCCGCCATGTCGGCGACGCCGTCCCGGCCCACGTAGTCCACGCACAGATCGAGCATGTGCGCGCCCTCGCGGATCTGATCCCGGGCCATCTCGACGCAGTCGTCCCAGCGGCCCTCCAGCATGGCCTCGCGGAACTTCTTCGACCCGTTCGCGTTCGTCCGCTCGCCGATCGCCAGGTACGCGGTGTCCTGCCGGAACGGCACATGCCCGTACAGCGACGACGCGCCCGGATCGGCCACCGGCGTGCGGGCCGGCACGGCCTCGCCCCGGACCCGCTCCACGACCGCCCGCAGGTGTTCCGGCGTCGTACCGCAGCAGCCGCCGACCAGCGCGGCCCCGTAGTCCCGTACGAACCCGGCCTGGGCGTCCGCCAGTTGGTCCGGTGACAGCGGGTAGTGCGCGCCGTCCTTCGTCAGCACCGGCAGGCCCGCGTTCGGCATCACCGACAGCGGGATCCGCGCGTGCCGCGCCAGATAGCGCAGGTGCTCGCTCATCTCGGCGGGCCCGGTCGCGCAGTTGAGGCCGATCATGTCGATGCCGAGCGGCTCCAGGGCCGTCAGCGCCGCGCCGATCTCCGAGCCGAGCAGCATCGTGCCCGTCGTCTCGACGGTCACCTGCACGATCAGCGGCACCTCGCGGCCCAGCGAGTCCAGCGCCCGGCGGGCGCCGATGACGGCCGCCTTCGTCTGGAGCAGGTCCTGCGAGGTCTCCACGAGCAGGGCGTCGGCCCCGCCGCGCAGCAGCCCCTCCGCGTTCTGTTCGTACGCGTCGCGCAGCGGCTCGTACGTCACGTGCCCGAGCGTCGGCAGCTTGGTGCCGGGGCCCATCGAGCCCAGCACCCAGCGCGGCCGGCCGTCCCCGGCCGTGTGCGCGTCGGCGGCCTCGCGGGCGATCCGCGCGCCCGCCTCGGACAGTTCGGCGACCAGGTGCTCGACGCCGTACTCGGCGAGCGCCGCGAGGTTCGCGCCGAAGGTGTTGGTCTCCACACAGTCCACGCCCACCGCGAAGTACGCGTCGTGGACCGAGCGCACGATGTCGGGCCGGGTGATGTTGAGGATCTCGTTGCAGCCCTCGAGTCCGGTGAAGTCGTCCAGCGTCGGATCGGCGGCCTGGAGCATCGTGCCCATCGCCCCGTCGGCCACCACGACCCGAGTCGTCAGCTCTTCCCGCAGCGAGGGCCTACCGCTCCCACGTTCCTGCCCGTGGCTCATGACAGCCCCCTCAGATGGGTGACCAGGGTGGCCGTGCAGCCCACCCCGTACGTCGTCCGGATCCGCTCCAGGAGCGGATCGCGCCGCAGCCGGTACTCCTGGGTGCCCACGGAGTCGAGGACCGTCGCGGCGATCGCGCAGCCCAGCTCGGCCGCGCACCGCTCCGGCACGCCCCACAGCGTCCCGGCCAGGAATCCGGCCCGGAAGGCGTCCCCGACACCGGTCGGGTCCACCGCCTCGTCCACCCGCACGGCCGGCACCTCCAGCGTGGTCCGGCCCTCACCCCGGACCCGTACCCCGGCGGCGCCGTGCGTGGTGACCCAGGTGGTGACGTGCCGCAGCACCTCCGCCTCGCTCCACCCGCTCTTCTCGGTCAGCAGGGCCGTCTCGTACTCGTTGGTGAACAGGAACCGCGCCCCGTCCACCAGTTCCCGCACCTGTCCGCCGTCCAGTCGCGCCAGCTGCTGCGACGGATCGGCGGCGAACGGAACCCCCAGCTCACGGCAGGCGCGGGTGTGCCGCAGCATGGCCTCGGGGTCGTCCGGCGAGACCAGGACGAGCGCCAGCCGCCCGGACCGGGCCAGCACGTCGCGCAGCCCGATCTCCCAGGCCTCGGACATCGCCCCGGCGTAGAACGTGGCGATCTGGTTCTGCGCCTCGTCGGTCGTACAGACGAACCGGGCGGTGTGGAGCGACTCGCTGACGCGCACCGAGTCGGTGTCCACACCGTGGTCCTTCAGCCACACCCGGTACGGCTCGAAGTCGGCGCCGACCGCGCCCACGAGGACGGGGCGCAGGCCGAGCACACCGAGCCCGAAGGCGATGTTCGCTGCCACTCCGCCGCGCCTGACCTCCAGGTTGTCGGCAAGGAACGACAGGGAGACCTGTTCGAGCCGGTCCGCGATCAGCTGTTCGCTGAACCGGCCGGGGAAGGTCATCAGGTGGTCGGTCGCGATGGATCCGGTGACAGCGATACGCATCTCCTCGGCTCCCCTCAGATCCCCGCGGCGCGCTTGAGCTGCTCCACCCGGTCCGTGCGCTCCCAGGTGAACTCCGGCAGTTCCCGGCCGAAGTGCCCGTACGCCGCCGTGGCCGCGTAGATCGGGCGCTTCAGGTCCAGGTCGCGGATGATCGCGGCCGGCCGGAGGTCGAAGACCTCGGACACGGCCTCCTGGATGCGCTCGTCCGGCAGGACGCCGGTGCCGAAGGTCTCGACGAACAGACCCACCGGCTCGGCCTTGCCGATCGCGTACGCGACCTGCGCCTCGCAGCGCTTGGCGAGACCCGCGGCCACCACGTTCTTGGCCACCCAGCGCATCGCGTACGCGGCGGACCGGTCGACCTTCGACGGGTCCTTGCCGGAGAAGGCGCCGCCGCCGTGCCGGGCCATCCCTCCGTACGTGTCGATGATGATCTTCCGGCCGGTGAGGCCGGCGTCGCCCATCGGCCCGCCGATCTCGAAGCGGCCGGTCGGGTTGACGAGCAGCCGGTAGCCGTCGGACTCCAGCGTCACGCCCTCCTCGACCAGCTCCTTGAGGACGTGCTCCACGACGTACTCGCGCACGTCGGGGGTCAGCAGGCCCTCGACGGAGATGTCGGTGGCGTGCTGCGAGGAGACGACGACCGTGTCCAGACGGACCGGGGTGTCCCCGTCGTACTCGATGGTGACCTGCGTCTTCCCGTCCGGGCGCAGGTAGGGGACGGTGCCGTTCTTGCGGACCTCGGTCAGCCGGCGGGACAGCCGGTGCGCGAGGGCGATCGGCAGCGGCATCAGCTCGGCCGTGTCGTCACACGCGTAGCCGAACATCAGGCCCTGGTCGCCGGCGCCCTGCGCGGCCAGCTCGTCGCCATCGCCCTCGACCCGCGCCTCGTGCGCGGTGTCCACGCCCTGGGCGATGTCCGGCGACTGCGCGCCGATGGACACCGAGACGCCGCACGAGGCGCCGTCGAAGCCCTTGGCCGAGGAGTCGTAGCCGATGTCGAGGACGGCGTCGCGCACCAGCTGCGCGATCGGCGCGTACGCGGAGGTGGTGACCTCGCCGGCGATGTGCACCTGGCCGGTGGTGATCAGGGTCTCCACCGCGACGCGGGAGGACGGGTCCTCACGGAGGAGGGCGTCCAGGATGGTGTCGCTGATCCGGTCGGCGATCTTGTCGGGGTGCCCCTCGGTCACCGACTCCGAGGTGAAGAGGCGGCGGCTCATGCCTGTCCCACCTCGACCTTCGCGCCGAAGAAGTGCTGCTCGATGGCGGCGAGGGTGCGGATGGAGTCGACCTCCAGGGTCTCCATCTGGATCGCCGTGCCGCTCTCCTGCTCCAGGAGGAAGACGAACTCGACGAAGGACAGCGAGTCGATGAGGCGGTTCTCGATCAGGTCGAGGTCCGCGGCGACGTCGTCGCGCTCCGGGTGACGCTCCAGGATCCAGTTCTTCACCGTCTGCAGGCCGTCGGCCATGATTGCTCTCCTTTTACCTACTGCTGGTTACGGAAGGGGTGGGGGCGATGATCGGCGCGGCGACCGCGACCGCGTAGTCCACGTCGTGGCTGATGGACACGGTGATCTCGGAGATGCCGGACTCCTGGGCCATGCCGGCCGCGGGTCCGCGCAGCTCCACGAGCGGCCAGCCGCCCTCGGAGCGCCGTACGACGATGTCGGTCCAGGGCAGGAACCTGCCGCGGACCCGTAACGTCTTGAACGCCGCTTCCTTGGCCGCGATCCGGCCGCACAGGCTCAGGATGTCGAGCCCGTCGGCGGTACGGCAGTCGGCGAGTTCGCCGGGGGTGAGCATCCGCTCGAAGAACTTCTCCCCGTACTGGCCGAGAAGCCTTCGCACGCGGTTGACGGACACGATGTCCATGCCGAGGTTCGCCCAGCCCAGGCCGCCCGCCGGCGGGGCGACGGGACGGGCCGGCACGTCAGATCACCGGCCCGGCCGCGAGACTCGCATCGGCGCGCATGCGGGCGTTCGCGTCGAGAACCGCTTCGGTGGCGGCCTCCCAGCTGCCGTAGCGGCGGGTCAGTGCCGACAGCCAGCGCTCCAGGCCGAAGGCGACACAGCTGGTGAAGGCCGGGCCGCCGGTCGACTCGCGCGAGATCGAGCAGCGATCGCCGAAGAAGTTCCGGTGCGTGTTGACGGAGGCGATGGCCAGGTCCTCGTACAGGAACTCGTGCTTCACCGGCGTCAGCCGCTGGAGCAGGGCCTTCGAACTCCCCTTGTCGAAGAAGGGATCGGTGGCGGCCTCCCGGTTCAGCGGCAGGTCGAGCGCGGCGGCGTACGCCCGCACCCGGGCCGTGAAGTCCACGAGGTGGGTCTCGGCGTGCTCCTGGGAGCCGATGGCCACGATCTCCCGCATACGGAAGCCGAGCTGGCGCCGCATGCCCTCGTAGTGCGTCTCCTTGCGGAAGCACCACGAGCAGATCGTCACCAGTGTGTCGTCCGCGACCGACGTGCCCTGATGGGTGAGGTACACCGCGTAGCAGGACGCCGACGGCAGACCGAGGGCGGCCGGCTGCAGCGCCTCGGCCGGGAAGGTGCCGGAGTCGGGGGAGAACGGCGCGGTCGTCCGGCGCTCCAGATCGAGCGGGGCGGCGACGACGGCCTGGTGCGGGAAGTTGTCGTAGTAGTCGAGCCGGGCCAGGTCGGCGGCCGGGAGCAGCGGGGGCATGGTCATCGGGCGGGCGCCCGCGCCCACTCCCCAGCTCTCGAAGGTGTCGTCGAGGAGCCGCAGCAGGCGGGTCCCCTCCGGGCCCAGCGTGGGCAGGCCCCTGGTGGCCCCGACGTGCTCGGGGTCGTCACGGTCATGGTCGGTGCACCTCTCGGGTGGGTTCGCGCACTCGGAGTTCGCGCCGCCGGGTCCGCGGAATCTCGGTCCGCGCACGCGGGGCTCGCGGACTGACGACTGCGCGCACTCGGGGTTCGCGGACTCGGGACCGGGTTCTCAGAGGACGGGAAGACTGTCGTCGGAGAAGATGCCGGTCTTCAGGAAGAAGGCGAGCGGCTTGCGGATCGCCTTGCGCTCGTGGGCGCGGCGGGACTCGTCGGCGATCAGCGCGTTGCGCAGACCGAGCGGGTCGGCGATGCCGGCGTCCTTGTACACATGCGGGTTGTAGAGCGAGTTGACGCTGTAGACGACGTAGCGCTTGACGTACGCCTCGACCTCGCGGACCCGTTCGGCGCTGACGGCCTCGGTCATCCGCTGGAACAGCAGCGAGACCAGCTCGCGGCCGAAGGCGATGTGGCGCGACTCGTCCTGGTGGTGGATCCGGTTGACCTCACGGATGGTGTGGCACAGCGAGGCGTCCTTCGCCATCCGGGAGTTGTAGTGGTCGACCAGCTCCTCGAAGAAGAGGATGCGGGTGAAGACGAGGAAGTTCTCGACCTCGGGCTCCCAGACGGCGTCGGCGCGCATGCCGGTGGAGCCGTAGATCTTGCTGCCGTAGCGGCGGCAGAACTCCGAGAAGAACCACATGTGTTCGTTCTCTTCGCCGATGAAGTGGTGGAAGAAGTCCGAGGGGACCTCGAAGCCGGGCATGTGGATACGGCCGACGACCTCGATGAGGAGCTCGCGGATGCCGTGCACATTGAGGCTGTAGAAGTTGATGGACTCCCACCGCGACAGGCGCTGAAGCGTTTCCTCGTCCAGGCGTTCGAAGTGCTCGGTGCCGTAGACGGTCAGCAGCTCCGGCGTCATCCAGTACTGCTTCTCCTCCAGGGCGTCGGGCCACTGGAAGGTCTGGTACGGGTTGTAGTAGTCCTCGACGGAACGCTCGCTCAGGCGCTCCAGGACCTCCATGAACCGGTCGGTGACGGGCAGCGGGGCGGTCACGCCCATGGCCTTACTCCCTCTTCTTCGTGGTCTGGCGGGTCGAATGGATCTACCGGGTCCGGAGGTCGGGTCAGGGGCGGACTTCGTAGACGGCGTTCACGGGCGTCTCGCTCGCGCGGCGCCAGCGGCCGAAGCCGGCCTCCTCCGCGATCGCGTGGAACGCCTTCTCGCCGGAGTGGTTGCCGAGCGCGTGCGGGCCGCGCTGGGCGACGGCGACGGGCAGGCACATCACGGCGGACAGGGCCATGAACATGCGGGCGGCCGGCGTCTGGGTGTCGATGTCGGCGGGCGACACGTTCGACTCGACCAGCATCCAGGTGCCGTCCGCATCAAGGGACTTGAGGACGTGCTGGGCGGCGGCCACCGGGTCGCCCATGTCGTGCAGGGCGTTGAAGAAGCAGACCAGGTCGTAGCCGGTGCCCGGGTAGTCGTCGGCCGAGGCGACCTCGAAGACGACGCGGTCGGACAGGCCGGCCTCCTCGGCGAGCTGCCGGGCGATCGAGATGGCCTCTTCGGAGTAGTCGAAGCCGTGGATCGTGGCGTTCGGGAAGGCGCGGGCGATCAGCAGCGTGGTGTGCCCGACGCCGCAGCCGACGTCCGCGACGGTGCCGCCGTCCGCCAGCTTCTCGGTGATGTCGTGCAGCGACGGCAGCCAGTCGGCGACCAGCTTGTGCTCGTACGTCGGCTGGAAGAAGGAGCCCATGCCGGTGTCGAGGGCCGCGTCGTGCTCGGCCCAGCCGACCCCGTCACCCGTCTTGTACGCCTCGGCCAGCAGGTCCTCGGTGGCGTACAGCGCCTTCAGCGCGGTGAAGAACCCGGCGGCGAAGGTGACGGCCGTCGGATCGGCCAGCACCTCGACGTGGTCGGCGGGCAGGGTGTACGTGAGCGAGCTCGGGTGCCGCTCCACGTACCCGGCGGACAGCTGCGCGTGCAGCCACTCCTCGATGTACCGCTCGTTCGTGCCGGTCTTGCCGGCCAGCTCGGCGGCGGTCAACGGGCCGTGCTGGGCGAGGGCCTTGTAGAGGCCGAGGCGCTCGCCGAGCGCGACGGTCAGACCGCGCACGGCCGCGCCGGCGTCGGTGATGACCTTCTGGTGGAAGTCGTGGGCGGTCATGCGGCCGAGCCCTCCTCGTACGTCGGGACATCGCAGGTGAACAGGAAGGAGCGCGGCAGCCGCGGCACGGACCGGGCCGGCACCGGGTAGGGCCACCGGTCGAAGTGGGCGCCGTCCTCACCGGGCTGCTTGACCTCGCGTACGGCCCAGCCGCAGTCGGCGAGCAGCTCCTCGGGCTCCTCGGTGCCGAAGAGCCACGGGTTGCCGTCCTCCTCCAGTGCCTTCATGAAGGAGCGGGCCAGCGGGTTGCCGAGCGCGGCCTTGGAAATGACGTCGCCGAGCAGCACGGAGCCGGGCGCCGCGTGCGCGGACAGCGTCGAGATGAGGGTCCGGACGGCCTGCTCGGGCAGGAAGAACAGCAGTCCTTCCACCACCCACAGGACGGGCTCGTCGCTCTTCCATCCCGCCTCCTTGAGGGGGCCGGTCCAGTCCTGGGTGAGGTCGACCGGGACGGTGACGCGCGTCCGTCCGGCCGGCTGCGGCTCGTCCTTCAGCATGTCGGCCTTGGCCGCGAGAAGGGCGGGGCGGTCGAGCTCGTAGACGGTGACGCCGTCCGGCCAGGGCAGCCGGAAGAACCGGGTGTCCATGCCGGCGGCGAGGAAGACCACCTGGCGGATGCCGCGCTCCCGCACCGTCTTCACGATGGCGCGGTCCAGGTAGGTGGTGCGGATGGCGAGGAACGGCACGGTGCCGCCCCCGGCGTAGCGCTCGAGCAGATCGAAGCCGATCTGGTCGGCGACGGTGCGCGCGTAGGGATCGGCGAACAGCCGGTCCTCGCGCTCGGTCTCCAGGGCGCGCGCTGCGGCGGTCCACTGGGCGGTGCGGGATACGGCCTCCACAGGAGGGCCCCCTTCGCTGGTGGGTGAGTGGTGCGATCGACCGTGCTCAGGTGCCGTGCTCAGGTGACGTTCAGGTGCCGTGTTCAGATGTGCGGGGGGCGACCCGGACCAGGGGCGGACCCGGTCCGGGCCGCACGCCGGGGCGTGCGGGACGTGCGGGACGTGCGAGACGTGCGAGACGTCCGGGGTGTTGCTCGTACGGGGTGTCGCTCGTGCGTGGGCGCGAGTGCGGGCGGGTGTGTGCCGCGCCGCGTGGATCAGGCGCTCATCGCGGGGCTGCGGGTCTCCGCCGTGACGGCACGGTCGGACGTACGGCCGGACCCGCGGGCCGCGGTGTCCTTCGGCCCGCAGCCGCAGCAGCCCGCCGGGTCCTCGGACGCGGGCATCGACGACAGACGGCCGGCCTCGGACCCGGCGGGACGTCGCCGGAAGATGCTGTGCAGGATCATGCTGAACACGGGGGCGCCGTCGGCGCCGACCAGCGTGCACCGCGGCTTGACGGTGCCGGTGGCCGGGTTGAACGGCGACGGCGTGACGCCGAGGACCTCGACGCGTGCCGTGAGGACGTCCCCGGGGCGGACCGGGCGCAGGTAGCGGACCTCGTCGATGCCGGGCGAGCCCATGCACTCGCTGTAGGCGAGCAGGCCGTCCACGTACCGGCGCATGAACATCGACTGGGTGTGGAATCCGCTGGCGATCAGTCCGCCGAACTGGGAGTCCTTGGCGAGCTCGGGGTCCGTGTGGAAGGGCTGCGGATCGAAGCGCCTGCCGAACTCCAGCACCTCCTCCGCCGTGACGGTGACGGTGCCCAGCTCGTGGACGTCGCCGGGCCGGAAGTCCTCGAAGTAGCGCATTCCGCGCCCCCCTTGACCTAGGAGTGGTCGTTTCCTGGTATCCCCTAATCTACGAATCAACCATTTATTTTGTCAAGCCAAAAGAAGGCTGGAAGACCCCTGAACCGGAACCCGAACAGCCCTTACGGCGCCGTTCACTTGAGGGCCTGCACGATGTCGTCCCACAGGTCCTCCACCGCCTCGATGCCGACCGACATCCGCACCAGGCCGGCGCCTATCCCCGCGGCCGCCAGCGCGTCCGCGTCCAGCTCCCGGTGCGAGGTGGACGCGGGGTGGGTGACCAGGGATTCCACGCCGCCGAGCGAGAGCGCGAGCCGGGCCACCCGGACCCGCTCGATGAAGGCCCGGCCCGCCTCCCGGCCGCCCGCCAGCTCGAACGACAACAGCCCGCCACCGCCGGCGAGGACGGCGCGGGCGGTGTCGTACGAGGGGTGGCCCGCCAGCCACGGGTAGTGGACGGCCACGACGTCGTCGCGGGCCGCCAGCCGCTCGGCGAGCACGGCCGCGTTGGCGCAGTGCTGCCGCATCCGCAGCGGCAGCGTCGGGATGCCGCGCAGGGTCAGCCAGGCGGCGAACGGGTCGGCGCACGCGCCGAGTTCGACCGTACGGGGCCACACGGCCCGACGCAGGGCGTCGTCGGCGAAGACGGCGGCGCCGCCGAGGACGTCGGAGTGGCCGGAGAGGTACTTGGTGGTGGAGTGCACGACGACGTCCGCGCCGAGCTCGATCGGACGGCACAGCACGGGCGAGGCGAGCGAGCTGTCGACCATGCTGGTGACGCCGAGCCGGCGGGCGGCGGCGAGCAGTCCGGGCAGGTCGGCGACCTGCCCGGTGGGGTTGGCGATGGTCTCCAGGACCAGCAGCCTCGGGGCCGGCTCGGCCTCCGCCACGGCCCGCTCGAACTCCGCCACGCTGTCGCCGGAGATGTACGTGACGTGGACGCCGTAGCGGGCGGCGAGGTCGGACAGGACGGCGTACGTCCCCCCGTACAGGCAGCGCTGCGCCACCACCCGGTCCCCCGGCTTGAGCCGGGAGAGCAGCACCCCGCTGATGGCCCCCATGCCGCTGGCGAAGGCGATGGCGCCGGAGCCGCCCTCCAGCCCGGCGAGGGTGGCTTCCAGGGCCCGTACGGTCGGGTTGCCGCGGCGGCTGTACACGTACGGGCCGTCGGGACCCGCCATCGCCCCGGCCAGCTCGTCGGCGGAGGCGAACGCGAAGGCGGAGGACTGCACGAGGGGCACGGAGAGCGGCGAACTCCCCTGCTCCAGCGGCGGATTGGCGACGTGCACGGCGCGGGTTCCGAGTTCCATGACCGGTTCCTTCCGAGTGGCGGGACTGACGGGTGCGTGGAGGGCATGCGAAAGGGGCCGCACGACGTCCGGGGAGGAACGTCGGGCGGCCCCTGAGGGGAGGGTGATCAGGCGTTGACCTTGTCGCCCTGCTGCTGCGAGGCGGCGTCGCCCGCGCCGGCCGGAGCACCGGCGGCCAGGGCCTTGTCGCCCTTCATCACGAGGAGCGTGATCACACCGCCGACGGCGGCGATGATCGCGGCGCCGATGAAGGCGGACGAGAAGCCGTCCGTCAGCTTCGGCAGGTTGTCGATCTGGGCGGCACCCTGCGACATCGCGACCGCGGTGAGGGCGGCGAGGCCCAGCGCGGAACCGACGTTGTAGGTGGTGTTGACGATGCCGGAGGCGAGACCCGCCTGCTCCTGCGGAGCGTTGGCCATCGCGGACATCATCGCCGGGATGTAGGCGAGGGACATGCCGAGCGCGGCGACCAGCGAGGCCGGCAGGACGTCGACCAGGAAGGTGCCGGTGGGCTCGACCGTGGCCAGCCAGACCAGGCCGGCGGCCAGGACCAGCAGACCGATGCCGATGAGCGGCTTGGCACCGAACTTCATCATGAGGCGGGCGGTGATGGCCGTCATGAAGATCATGAGGAGGACGGTCATCGGGAGCAGCGCGGCACCGGACTCGAACGCCCCGTAGCCCAGGACCTGCTGGAGGTACAGGTTGAGGAAGTACCACATCGGGATCCAGGCGGCGCCGAGCAGCGTCATGGCCAGGTTGGCCGAGCCGAGACGCGGGACCCGCCAGACGCTGAGCGGCATGAGCGGCTCGCGCAGGGACTTCTGGATCACGAAGAACAGGATGAGCAGGACGACGGCGCCGGCCAGCTCCAGGATGGTGGCGGTGGAGCCCCAGCCGACCTCGGGGGCGCGGACGACGGCGAACACGGCGAGCGCGAGACCGGCGGTCACGGAGATGGCGCCGAGGATGTCGACGGAACCGCGGCGGGACTCGACGTTCGGGAGGATCTTGGTGGCGGCGAGGGTGATCAGACCGATCGGGACGTAGATGATGAAGCACCACTGCCAGGCGGCCCACTCGGTGAAGACACCACCGAGGAAGACACCCGCGGTACCGCCGGCCGGGGCCGCGGCGCCGTAGAGGGCCATCGCCTTGCCCAGCTCACGCGGGTCGTGCATGAACAGCATCATGAGCAGGGTCATGGCGGACGGCGCGATGAGCGCGCCACCGACACCCTGGACGGCACGGCCGACGATCTCGACCCAGGCCGTCTGCGCGGCGGCGGCGACGACCGAACCGGCGATCATCACGACCCAGCCGGACACGAAGATCTTGCGGGCTCCGATGAGGTCGGAGAGGCGCCCGCCGAGGAGCAGCAGACCGCCGAAGACGATCACGTAGGCGTTGAAGACCCACTGCAGCTCGCTCTGCGAGAAGCCGAGGTCCTTCTGCATTTCCGGAAGCGCCACGCCGATGATCGACGTGTCCATGATGACCATGAACTGTGCGGCGGCGAGCACGACAAGTGCCCACCAGCGCCGGGGATTGACGGTTGACATTGCCCTGACCCTTCGCTCGCGTTGGGGAGTTGAAGTAGCGAACACATACCCCTGGGGGTACCTGTGCGCTGCACCGTAGCATACCCGTGGGGGGTATGTAAGGGCCCGGTTAAGAGCCGAGTTCAGAGCACGTCCGGCCGGTGGTCACGGCCCGGTTTCGACCCGGTCAAGGCCCGGTGTCGCCGGGCGTGGAGCGACCCCGGGGCGGGAAGAGGAGCGCGCGCCTCCGCGCGTGACGCGCGTACGGGGGCGGCAGAATGCGTACATGACCGCCGAGCTGACACCCCTCCAGGAACAGGAACTCCTGGCCCGCTGGACCTCGACCCTGCTCGCCGCCCGCACCGGCCGCGCGGGCCCGGACCCGATCCCGTACGGCCGGAACCTGCTGTCCCGCTGGTCCGAGCCGCAGCGCCGCTACCACACCGTGTCGCACCTGCGGGCGGTCCTCGACCGCATCGACGAACTCGCCGATCAGGGCGGCGAGGGCGGGGAGTTGGAGCTGGTACGGCTGGCCGCCTGGTTCCACGACGCGGTCTACCGGCCGGACCGCTCGGAGAACGAGGAGCGTTCGGCGGCCCTGGCCGAAAAGGCCCTCACCGAGGCCGGCCTGACCCGGCACGAGGTCGCCGAGGTCGCCCGCCTCGTCCGCCTCACCGTCACCCACGACCCGGCCCCCGGCGACCTCGACGGCGAGACCCTGTGCGACGCGGACCTCGCCGTCCTGGCGAGCGACCCGGATACCTATACGGGGTATACGAGCGCGGTCCGCGAGGAGTACGCCTTCGTCCCGGACCCCGACTTCCGCGAGGGCCGAGCGGCCGTACTCCGTCACCTTCTCGCCCTCCCCCGCCTCTTCCGCACCCCGTACGGAGCGGCGGCCTGGGAGTCACGGGCCCGCGCCAACATGGAACGCGAGCTGAAGGAACTGACGAACGAGGTGAGTTGAGGCCCCCTGGGGGCGGGCAGGCGCCCACCGACGGTGGCACCGAGCGCGGTCGCCCTCCCGCCCGACGACCTCAGCCGGCGTCCGAGACGAGCTGAATGTTCTCCGCCGCCGCAGCCCACTCGACGCCGGACGTGGGGCGGATGTGCGCGACCCGAACAGTCCGGCCTGCGGTCACCTCGTGCACGATCGCGGTGAGTTCCCCCTCACCGCGACTCGCGATGTCCCGGACGGTCCGATGCAGCCAGGGATGGTCGTCCTCATGGAAGAGCGACCTTGCGTCGGCATCGGTCACGACGTGACGGCCGCCCTCCGCCACGTCTTCCTGACCGCTGCGGTCAAGAAACCTCTCGAACCCGGCAGCAGCTCGGGCGACGAGCGCGGGACTTGGCACACCGAACTCCAGAGGCTCGTCGGTGGCGTGGGAGGAACCCGTGGTCATGTGCACACTCCTGCCGGGAATACAGCGGGGTCGCCCGGAGAGTCCTCTACCTCCGGATACATGTGATCAGCCAAGGGCCTCGCGGCACCCGTGAACAGGAAGGGATGCCGCCGAGACGTTCGCGACAACCGGAAGACTTTGCGCTCCCATTACCTGACAACTGGTCGAGGGTTCGCGGCCCAGCTACCTTTCCACGCATGGGAGCGAACGTCATCCTCAAGCGTCGCATGCTCGAACTCGGTCTCACTCAAGACGAATTGGCGCATCGGATGATCTCGCCCTCGAAGCGCTCAGCGGAAAGCCCGGTGACGTGTCCGCGCGAACGGTGCGGAATCTGGTCAATGGCAGCACCCGCAGGCCGATCGGCCGGACCTGCGCCGCGCTGCAAGCGGTGTTCGGATGCCCGGTCTCGGCATTAGGGTTCGATCCACCACGTACCGCCGCACCAGCGGAGGACCCAGTGCGTCGTCGTTCCTTCCTTGCCGCAGCGACCGGAACCGCCGTCTTCGCCACCCATCCGGTGCGAGGTGCGCGCCCGGGCCGGTCCGACCTAGACCGGCTGCGACTGGAGTACCTCGCCCTGCTGCGGGACGACCAGCGACTCGGCGGAGCGACGGAACACGAGAACCGGGTAGTCGAGCTGGCAGCACGTATCCAGCTGTTCCTCGCCGGAGGCGGTGCCTCGGACAGCGTCCGACGTCAGCTGTACCGCATCGCATCCGACGTCAGGTGCCTGGCAGGCTTCGCGGCCATCGACGCCAGCGCACCACGGCGAGCTCGCGAACATTTGCACCAGGCCCTCGCTCTCGCGGGTCTGGCTCGTGACAGCACGGCCCTCTACCGGGTTTGGGACCATCTGACGCTTGCTTCCAGCCAAAGGGAGAACCATGCCGAGGCGGCAGCCGGCGCGGAGGTGATGAAGCGCTCCTCGGTGGCACGACGCGACCCGCTGTACGCGTCACTGGGGCACATGCGCCACGCCAATTCCTTGGCCAGGATTCATCGGCCCGCGGAGTCGCAGCGGGCCATCACTCTCGCGGAGAAGGCATTCGAACGAGCCCGTGGTGGCCAGCCATCGGCATGGATCGCCTTCTATAGTCAGGCCGAATTCAACGCCCTCTCGTCGTACGCCTGGACGGCGCTCGGCGAACACGAGCGGGCCGAATCCTGCCTTCACCGCACGCTCGCCACGCTCCCCGGCGACATGGTGCGCGACAGAGCCCTCTACACGGCACATCTCTCGCTGTGCCAGGCACGTCAAGGTGAAGTCGAACTGGCTTGCGCAACCGGCAAGCAGGCGCGCGATGTGCTTCCCCCGGGCTCCGGTTCACAGCGCACCGCGAACACGCTGGCCAGAACTCGCCAAGTGGTCGAGGCCACGGGGACGAACATGCCCGAAGTCACAAGCTGGATCGAGGAGTCACGCCAATGGATCTGAAGTGGTACGCGCACACCGACGCGCCGCGCGTCCGGTCCACACTGCTCGACATTCACGACGAGGTGTACGCGCACGACCCGAACCCGTTTCACACTCGCGAACGGTTCGCGTACTTCGTCGACTTGTGGTCGGGGCGGGAGAACTGGTCGTGCGTGTCGGGGTGGGAAGGGGACGGGCCGGTCGGGTACGCGTACGGGGCGGCGTTCAAGCCCGGGGGCTGGTGGAAGGGGGCGCGGCGCCCCCGGGACGTACGGGGGCGGATCTTCGCCCTGTCCGAACTGATGGTGCTGCCCCGGTGGCAGGGCACCGGGCGGGCACGGCCGCTGCATGACGCGCTCGTCAGGTCGTCGGAGGCGGACTTCGTCACGTTGCTCGTCGACGCCGCCCACCCCAAGGTACGGGCCTTGTACGAGACATGGGGCTACGAGCAGCGGGAGGAGGTCCAGCCTGCGGACGACTCCCCGCGGTTCGCGGTCATGGTGCGTGCGTTGCGGAGCGAGTGAGGGGGCTGAGGTCAGGCTGCTGCCGGGTCGTGGGCCCGGTCGTGGTCGTGGGCCTCGGCGCGGCAGTCCGCGCAGACGGGGTGCGGGTCGTGGGTGCGGATGGCACGGTCGCAGACCTCGCAGTTCCCGAACGGCGGGGGCCCGGCGGGCTGTTGTGGTGCCGATGGGAGCGGGGGCGGGAGGTGGGCCGTCAGGCGGTACGCGAGGAAGCGGGCCGGGGAGTGGATCGGCACGTGCAGCGGCGGCAGGCCGGCGGTGAGGGTACGGGTGATCTGGTCGGCGGTCGCGTGACGCTCCAGCCAGGTGTCGACGGCGGGCGCCAGCTGGTGGATGTCGCGCAGCGAGAGCAGCAGGCGGGGATCGGCCGTGCGCAGCCGGGACAGCAGGTCGGCGGCCGGGCCGGAGAGCGGCGGCAGCGGGGGCGGCGGGGGTGTCTTCGGCGGGGCGGACTGGGCCGACCGGGGCGGCGGCGCGACGGGAGGCTGCGTCTCGGCCGGAGGAGGAGGCATCTCGGCCGGGGGCGGCGGCGGAGGCGTCGGTTCCTGCCTGCGGGGCGGCCGCGGCGGCTCGGGGGCGGCCGGGGGCTCCGGTGGGCAAGGCGGTGCGGGCCAGCGGCAGGCGGGGTCGTCGTACGAGATCACGCGGGTGGCGAACCGGCCCATGCCCAGCGGGATCCGGCGGCGCTCCAAGTAGCCCTGTTCCACCAGCTCGTTGACCGCCCGGCGGAGCGTGATCTCGCCTTCGCGGAAACGCAGGGTCAGGCGCTTGACCGAGATGTCGGAGCCGTCGGGCAGCGACTGGATGTACACCGCGACGCCGATCGCGGCGGCCGACAGGTCGGGGTGCTGGGCGAGGTGGTTGCCGACGACCGTGAAGTGGTCGCGGTACCGGGTTCGTACACGGATCACCCCTGAGCGTGGCGCGTCGGCGGGGATCTCGAACGTTCCGGGAAACGCGGGCTCTGCCGCGTTAGACTGCGGATCAACCATTGGGAAGCTGTTTTCTTCCTGAACGGTAGGCCCTCGTCGGGATGCCAGTCCCGGCGGGGGCCGCGTTTGCTTTTGCGGGGTCGTTTGTGGCGACCGTACCGCATCCGCGGGTACTCGCCCGCCTTCCAAACCTTTTGTCACCCGATCGTGGAATCGGGGTAGTTGGGGTAGGTAGGGAGAGGTAGGGGAGGGTGAGGTAGGGGAGGGTGAGGTAGGTAGTTCTTTCCCCCAGTACTTACCAAGGGCGTCAAGCGGGCCGGGGCGTGGCCGGCCACGCCCCGGCCCGTCGCCTCCCGGCGGGCCGATGCCGGGTCAGCGGGCCAGGCCCTCGATATGGGCGCGCAGCACGGCGTGGCAGAGGTCCGGGTCGAGGACCTCGGGGTGCAGGACGCCGTTGAGCCCCAGGCCGTCGACGAGGGACGCCAGCTTCTCCGTCTCGACGGCCCGGTCGAGGCCGGGGCGCAGGGTGCCCGCGTCGTCGAGGCGGCCGAGGACGCGGCGTACGAGATCCCGTACCCCCTCGGCGGTCTGCCGGGACAGGTCCGCGAGCGAAGGGTCCGTCCGGGCGGCGGTGTTGAAGTCGAGGAAGACGGTGACCTCGGCCCTGCGGTGTGCGTCCAGCGGCAGGAGTTCGGCCAACAGTTCGGTACACAGGGCCAGTTGTTCGCGCCGGGAGTAGTCGACCAGCTCGCCTATCTCGTCGACGCGGTCGACCAGGCGGACCGCCACCCGTTCGAGCATCGACCGCATCGCGAACCGCATCAGCTCCTGCTGCCCGGAGAAGTAGTGGCGCAGTGAGCCGATGTTCAGTCCGGCCTCGTCGGCGACGGCCCGCAGCGAGGTGCGCTGGAGGCCGTCCCGGACGACGACACGGAACAGCGCGTCGACGACGTGTCGACGGCGGGCTTCCGGATCCACCTGCTTGGGCATGGAGCCTTTTTATCACGCCTGTGATACAAAGGATTTATCACAGGCGTGATAAATAAAGCTGGAGGCCCCTCATGGACACCGTGCTCACGCTCCTGCTCGTCCGATTCGGCCTGGTCGCGGCCGGTATCGTCGTCCTCGCCCTGGTGGTCTTCGCCGTGGCCCTGCACTTCAGGCGCACGGGCCGGCTCGACGAGGTCCGCCGCTACGCGACCCCCGCCGTGAAGGCCGCCGCCCGCGCCGCCGCCCGCCGCCTGGAGGACCGCCGATGACCGCGCCCGCCCTCGTCCCGCTCGCGTCCCGGTCGGCGCAGCTGATGGAGTCCTCGGAATTCGTCCACCACATCCTCGTGGACCTCGTGATCAAGGCCGGAATCGTCGTCGCGGCCCTCGTCGCCCTGGCCCTCGGCCTGCGCACGATCTGGCGCAGGTCGACCCGCCGCCGCTCCTAGGCCGATTCTTCCCCGAACAGGCGCGACGCGAGGACCATCCCGGTCGCGTACGGGAGCTGGGTGCAGACCACACGGGGGTCCTCAAGCACGCGCTCGGGGTCGCCCCCGTAACGGGGCTGTCGGCTCGCTCCCTGATCCCAGTACGGGTTCATGTCGTCGATGAGGAGCTGTCCGCCGGGCTTCAGTGCGGTGAGGGTGTCGTCGAGCAAGGAAGCCTTCAGCTGGCCTGGGACGTCCAGGAAGATCAGGTCGTAGCGCCCCAGGGAGGGCAGGAGGTTCCTGGCGTCGCCGACCACCAGGGTGACCCCCTCGGGCCAGGGCGCGTCCGCCGCCGCGGCGGACTTGTGCGGGTCGATCTCGACGCTGACGACCTCGACGTCGGTACGGCCGCGCAGCCCGTGCACGATCCACGCGAGACCGACGCCGGCTCCCGTGCCGAGTTCGAGAATCCGCCCGCCGCCCGGAACCGCCGCCGCGAGGACGGACATCAGCGCGCCCACTTCGGGACAGCACGACTGCGCGAATCCGATCCGCCGGGCCCGGGCGAAGGCGGCACCGACCATGGGCGGCACGTGCAGGGCGGTTCGCGCGCCCAGGCTTCGCCGCAGGCTCTCGACCTCGGCCGTCGACATCTCATGGTCGAACGTCAGGCTGACCGAGGTTCGCGTGTCCGACTCCCCCGAGGTGGCCGTTCGCTCCATGGCATGCCTCCTTGGCCGGGCCCCGCCGCACAGTCGGCCATGACAGTCGGCCATGCGCCCGCTTCCGACGCGCCTGTTTCCGTCGCCTCGGGCGCCCGCGCGGAGCGCGCGCCGCCGTTCAGGTGGTTCTCCGGCGCACGGTCGCATACCCGCGAGTAGTGCGGCATGAATGATGCTCGCACGACGGGTGTCGTCTCGCAATTTCGAACCGCATTCAAACGCCGGAGTCGGCAGTTCATGCCCCTCCGGGGAAAGGCGCTGCGCCATGACAGATTCCGGCAGTTCCGGGAACCGTGAGCCGGGATCCCGCGTGATCCTCGAATTCGATCGCGAAGTGACCGACGAGGAGGTCAAGCAGATGCAGGCCCAGCACAACGCGACCTCCGCGTTCCAGGAACCCAGGAGCCAAGACGATCCCGATGTCATCGACATGGGAGAAGTCGACGATGTCATCGACATGGGAGAAGTCGACGATGTCATCGACATGGGAGAGGTCGACGAGTAGCAGCCGCCTCGCTCGTGCCGCACCGGGGCGGTGCGACACGAGAGGCAACGGCGAACCACCACAGGGCGGTACACCAACGGCGCGCGGGAGCGCCGGGACGGCACAGGCGGAAAGGCGAAAGATGGAATGGGACGCATTCGACACGGTGCTCTCACGCAGGCCGTTCGGCGACAGTCGCTATGTGCGTGAACAAATGCACCGCGCGTTCACGCGCCGACTCGAAAGCCTCGGCGATTCGGTGCCGGCCGCCCGCCATCTGCTGACCGTACTTCAGCAGGCCGACCCCCGGACCGGATACCGCACACTCGGGGATCCACTTCTCCGCCGGGCCGTCCAGCAGCTGCTGACTCGGCGGGAGGGCGCCAAGCCCGGGCGGAACCCGCTGACTCCCCACGTGTCCGCCCAAGTGATCGAAGCCGTCGCACGGCACGTGGAATCCGGCGCCGCCAACGGACCGCTGCAGGGCGACTCCACCGCCGCACAATGGCTCGGCGATCCGACGCGTACTCCCTGGGTCTGGTCCCCTGGACAGGATCACGGCTTCCTCGGAGAGACGTTCACGCGCTTCGTGGAGCACCAGTTCGGTGCCGCGCTGGCCCAACCCAGCGAGAGTGATCTCGCAGTGCTGCGCCAGGGCTACCGGATCCTCGACGAGTTGCTGCCGCTGACGTCGCGCGGCGCCCTGAGCCACACCCATCTGATCGGGATCACCCCCGGGACCGGCGTGTGGGCGGGGAAGGCATCGACCTCACAGTTCACCGTGGCCGGCATCATCTTCCTGAACCGCAAGCTCCTCCAGAACCCCTGGTGGGTCGCCGAGCACCTGCTCCACGAGGCGCTTCACCAGAAGCTGTACGACTTCCGCCACGCCCACTCCATGCTGGTCCGCGACCTCGACGACTCCCCGAACGCTCCCGCCGAGGCCCGTCGCCTCGTGTCCCTGTGGAACATCCCGGGCCTCGACGGCGCGAACAACCGCTGGAACGCCCATCGCTCCATGGCGGCCTTCCACGTCTACGTCCACCTGGCACTGCTGTGCTCCCTCGCGGAACAGAACGCTCCACGGCTGCGGGACACCTACGGCCCGCTGGACGCCCCGAGTCCCATGACCCCCGGCCGTAAAGCCTTCGAGCGGGCCCGTTATCTGGCCGAGAACCTGCGGACCGAGTGCTGGGACGATCTCGGCCTCGCGGGCCGGCGCCTGGCCGACTGGCTCAGCGCCGTCCTGGACGCCATGGACCCGACTCCGCCCCCGGCCGGTTCGTACCTCCATCTCGTCCTCGACCGCTACCTCAAGGAAGCACGCAGGGTTCGCGTGGCACCGGCCTCCGACGATCTGGCGACGACACTGGCGGCTCTCGGGCGGTCCGAAGCCGAGACCTTCCGCCAGGCCCTGTCCGCCGTCGGCGCGAAGGACCACCCCGGCAGCCCCACGACCGAGCCAGCGCCACGGCCGGCCGACGACCACGACGCCGGACACCCCGCCGACCACCACGCGGCCTTCTCGGAACAGCGGCACCACATCGCCGACACCCTCCTGCGCCTCGCGCCGAACGGCTACAGCCTCGACTCCCTGTGCCCTCCCCCCGGGCCGTCCGCGGACGAGATGGTGCGCGCCATGGTGGAGACCTCCAGCCGAGAGCTGGCCGCACGCGAGGCGACCACCCCCACCGCCACGAAGGAATCGCCCTAGCCGCCCGCGCCCGGGGCACCGAGGACGGCCGCCACACACAGGGCCACGGGCACGGTGGCCTCCAAGTCCTTCTGGTCGCAAGGGAGTTCGTCGAGCACAGGCGGGGTGCCCTTCCTCACGAGCCCGATCGGGCGGGTGCCGCCGAACCCTACGGAAGCCCGTGGGCGCGCTCGGCGATCCAGCCGGCCATCGCCCGTACGCCGACACCGATGGCGCGCTCGTCCGGCGAGAAGTCGGGGTAGTGCGGAAAGCTCGTCGTGATGGGTGCTCCGGGAGCGCGGACGCCGAGGAAGGTGTACGTACCGGGGATCCGGTCCAGGTAGAGGGCGAAGTCCTCGCCGTTGAAGGGGAAGGCGGCATGCAGCTCGATGACCGCCTTCCCGCCGACGGTACGGCGCAGGTGGCGGGCGAGCTGGTCACCCTCGCGCTCCGGGCAGACCATGGCCGGGAACGGCTCGGCGGGGAAGCGGGTCGCGGCCCCCGCGTACCGCAGGCTCATGCGGCGGATGTCCGCACGGACCTCCGTGTACCGCTCCGGCGGCCAGCAGCGGTACGACGCACTCACCGTGGCCTCCTGGGCTCTGGCGCGCAGGGCCACGAACCGGGCCAGCGGACCGTCGGGCGTCTCGACGTCGGCGACGAGGCGTTCCAGGTCCGCCGGGGTCTGCGGGACCGCCACCGTGGCGAGCGCGCCGAGGTCGGCGGCCAGGCGCCGCGCGGCATCGGGCGCGTCCGGTCCGGAGAAGGTCACCTCCGCCCTGTCCTGACCCGGCAGCCCGTAGCCCGAGGTCACGGCGAACCGGCCGACCGGGAACGGCCCGCAGTGCAGCGCGTGGATCTCCTTGATACCCAGGCGCTCCAGCACCCCCGTGTCGATCAGGGCGCGGGCGCCGGACAGGGCCTCCTCGGCGGGCTGGAAGAGAAAGACCACCGTTCCGCTCAGCCGGTGCCGCAGCCGTGCCAGGACCTGGGCGACGCCGACACCCACCGTGGTGTGGACGTCGTGGCCGCAGACGTGGGCCGGCGCGGGACCCGTCCCGACGATGTCCGTGGGCGGGACCGCGTCCATGTCCGCCCGGTAGGCGACGGTCCGGCCCGGACGCGTACCCCGCAGGACACCGACGACACCGTGGCCGCCCACCCCGGTGGTCACCGTCAGCCCCGCCGCCCGCAGCTTCCTGGCCACCACGGCGGCCGTGCGCCGCTCCTGCCCCGGGGCTTCGGGGTGCCGGTGGAGGTCCCGCCGCAGCTCGATCAACGCGCTCTCCAGCCGCGCCGCCTCGGCTGCCACGGCCGCCTGGCTCACCGGTCCTCCGCGCCCACCGGCCACGGCCTCCCCCGCACCGGCGAGCACCGCTCCCACACCGGCCGCTCCCACACCGGCCGCCGCCGCGCCCGCCAGTAACGTGCGGCGCGCGAAGGCGCGTTCCCTGGGACCACTCACGAGACGACTCACTGTTTCCCCTTCGGCTCACGTTGCCTTCCGGGACATACGATCGCCGGTCACCGGTGCCGCTGCCCATCCAGCCGGCCACCATGGGAGGGGTGGGGGCAACCACACCACGGGAATGTGCCGCGTTGCCGAGGCCGAGCACCTGTCAGCGGGGGGCTGCTCAACGGATCACCCTGGCAAGCCCCTCGTTGAGCGGGTCATGGAGCGGATCACCGGCACGACCGTCTGGGCGCCGGAGCTGGCCCGCCGCCCGCCCAGCAGGGCCGTTGTCGCAGGCAGCGGCTACCTTGCAGGTCAGCACAGAACCAGGGCAGGTTGCAGGAAGAGGAGCGGCGATGGTCGTCGAGGTGGGGTACGCGCAGGCCTGGGACCTGGAGGCTTGTGCGCCCTGGCGGCCGATAGCCGCCGAGGAGGCCCGGGAGCGGGACGCCGCCGGGCTTCCGTACGTGGTGGTGTACCGGGAGCCGGACCGGGAGGCTCCGCTGGAAGTCCGACTCGTCTCTTGGCGGGACAACTACGTCGGCCTGTGGGTCTACGACGCCCAAGGCCGCCGTACCTACGACCTGGACATGCGGCTGCTGGACGACCCCGCGCGGCTGCTGCGGCGGTACTCCGTCGGCTGGTACTACACAGGCCCAGAGATGGCGGAGTTCGACGAGGCGTGCCCACGCATCACCGTGGACCTCTTCCCGGACGGGAGGGGCCGACGGACGGAGGAGCGGCAGGGGCGGGGCGGGGGCTCATACGCCACCTCGCCCGGACTCCGGGACGACGAGCGCTGGATGGACCGCCCCGCCTTCGGGGAGTGGCCGCTGCTCTCGGCCCAGGTACACGGGCTCAGTGAGCCGCCGGGCTTCGAGGCGGCTGAGGTGGCCGAGGCAGCCGAGCCAGGTGACGGAGACGCCCCCGCCACCTGCTGGCGTCCGCCGCGCCCCGCGCAGCCCGGGCCGATCAACGAGTTGTTCCGGCCCGGGGTGCGTGTGACCGACGGGTACCACCCCGTGATGACCGTCGTGGAGCCGCGTAGGGTCGGCACCCTGCGCGTACCCAGCGGGCTGCTGGCCGTCTCCGGCCCGGACATCGACCACGGCGACGGGCCGCGCATCACGGTCCCCGTCCCGCCTGGGGAGTACGTACTCGACGAGGCGCGGGTCCGCTTCGGCTACCGCTGTGAGTGGCGGGACGCCGCGGTCACGACCACGGAGCCCACGGCCGTCCGCCTGCTCGTCAGCGATGCCCCCGCCGCGACCTGGGAGATGGCCCTCGGTCCGGACGACGATCCCCGGCTGTTCATCGAGCAGCAGATAGCCGGCTTCGACACCGACGGCGCCACCGGCTGCTTCGCCGACGCCGGGGCCTGGGAGCCGCTCATCGCGCTCTTCGAGCGGGGGCTGATCCGGGGGGAGTCGGACCTGGATGGGTACGAGGACATCGATGACGGTTCCATGTTCATGCAGCGCACCTGGGACGAGGCTTCCGGCGGCGAGTTCATGTCCTTCGCGACGACCGGGGACGGTACCTACCCGGTGTGGGTCGGCCGTTCCGAGGCCGGTGAGGTAAGCGGCGTCGTGGTGCTGGTGGAGGGGATGCCCGAGCTGCTCCCGGAGCAGGACGGAACCCCCACCGATGCGGCTGTGTAGACAGGGGCCTGCCTGCGGCCGCAGTCGCCAGCCTGGTTGCAGATGGTGACGATCTCGCACGGTTCACAACGCTCGCCCGCCTGGAGTCCGGGGTACATGTACACATCAGGTCAGCGGCGGGTGCCTCCCGAACTCGTGAACATCGACTTGGCCGCCTTCGGGGTGCCTCCCGCGCTCATCGACAAACGACTCCCGCTCTCGTGGACAAAGCCACGAGGCCACCGCCCCGGCGGGCGACATGTCGTCATCCGGATCCTGAGAAATTCCCGTACGGCGGAATGACAGGACTGAACGGCGGGTTGCCCGTGTCATGCCGTCTTCCTCGCCTTCTCCCGGCGCGCCACCGGCCGCTGCCCGGATGCCCCTCGCCGTCTACATCCTCGGCCTGTCCGTCTTCGCCCTCGGCACCAGCGAATTCATGCTCTCCGGCATCCTGCCGCCGCTCGCGGAGGACATGAACGTCTCCATCCCCCGCGCCGGACTGCTCATCTCCGCCTTCGCCATCGGCATGGTCGTCGGCGCCCCGCTCCTCGCCGCCGCCACCCAGCGGCTGCCGCGCAAGACCACGCTCATCGCGCTGATCAGCGTCTTCGGCCTCGGCCAGGTCGCCGGCGCGCTCGCGCCGAACTACTCCGTGCTCTTCGCCTCCCGTGTCGTGAGCGCCCTCGCCTGCGCCGGGTTCTGGGCGGTCGGGTCCGCCGTCGCCATCGCCATGGTGCCCTTCAACGCGCGGGCCAAGGCCATGGCCGTCATGATCGGCGGCCTGTCCGTCGCCAACGTCCTCGGCGTCCCCGCCGGCGCCTTCCTCGGCGAGCACCTCGGCTGGCGTTCCGCCTTCTGGGCCGTCGCCGTCGCCTCCGCCATCGCTCTCGTGGGTGTCGTCACCCGTATCCCGCGCATACCCCTGCCCGAGAAGCTCCCCCGCCTCAAGGGCGAGCTGGTCATCTACCGCGACCGCCAGGTCCTGCTGTCGATCGTCGTCACCGCGCTCGCCGCGGGCGGCGTCTTCTGCGCCTTCTCGTACCTCGCCCCGCTCCTCACCGACGTCTCCGGCCTCGACGCGGGCTGGGTCTCCCCCGTCCTCGGACTCTTCGGCATCGGCGCGCTGATCGGTACGTACATCGGCGGCCGGGTCGCCGACGCCCGCCTCTTCGGCGTCCTGCTCAGCGGCATCACCGCCTCGACCGTCTTCCTGGTGGGGCTGGCGCTGTTCGCCGGCAGCCCGGCCGTCACGATCGTGCTGACCTTCCTGCTCGGCGTGTCCGCCTTCTACACGGCGCCCGCGCTCAACGCCCGGATGTTCAACGTCTCCGGCGCCGCCCCCACCCTCGGTGCCGCCACCACCACCGCCGCCTTCAACCTCGGCAACACCAGCGGCCCCTGGCTCGGCGGCGCCGTCATCGACGCCGACTTCGGCTACGCCTCCCCGGCCTGGGCGGGCGCCGCGATGACCCTCGTCGGCCTCGGCGCCGTCGGCCTCGCGCTGCGCCTGAGCCGTACGCCCGCCGCCGCCGGAAGCCGCGTGGTGGCCCGGGGCGAGACCGGCGCCGAGACCGGAGTCGAGACCGCCTCCGCGCACCAGACGAACGCCGCCGACCGCGCCTGAGGCCCGCGCCGCGGGAGTCGGCCGGGACGTTCCCGCCGGCTCCCACCGGCTCCCACCGGCTCCCACCGCCTGCGCGTCACGACGCGTCGGCTCCGTAGAGCGGGAAGGTTCCGGGCGCGCGAAAGCCCCGGACCGCCGTCCTCCGACGCGATCCGGGGCCACGGCCACCGGTCAGGAGCCGCCGCGTGACGTGGCGGCCTCGCTCAGACGCGGCGGGCGCGCCAGAGCCACACCGCCGTGCCGACGATGAGGGCAAGGCTTCCCAAGTTGCCCACGAGGGCCTGGACTTCGCCCGCCGACCAGCCGCTGATCACGTTCCAGGTGACGATGACGGTGGTCGGCACGACGACGGTGAGGAGCACGCCGCTCGTCTTCTGGACGGCGGTCCAGTGCACCGAGGTGCACAGAAGCACCGCACCGGTGATCCGGAACAGGAAGCCGAACACCGAGCCGGGGTCGAACGCCGCGTCCGGGCCGAGGGAGAAGACCATCGTGAAGGGCAGCGAGAGGCTGAGCATCAGGAGCGGGACCAGAGGGTGCACCTTGCCGCGCCGTACGGGCGCGTCCGCGTCGCCCTGGGGCGTGGCGCCGCCGGCCCCGTTCCCCGCCTCGGCCAGCGCCGTCGACGCGATCGTGCGGGGGTCCCCCAGCTCCGCGAGGATCTCTCCGACCGGGACGTCGGGCCGTTCGGTGCGCGTCACCTCTATGTGTTCGGCGAGGTCGGCCAGGAGTTCCTGGCGACGGTCGGCGGGAAGCGAGGAGCCCTCGCGTTCGACGGCGGAGAGGTAGTCGCGAACGGGGTCGGCAGAGGTCTTCACGTGAGGTCTCCGGTGGAGGGGGGCGAGGTGGCCAGGAAGGCGTCGACGGCATCGCGGAAGCCGGGCCAGACGCGGGTGAACTCGTCGAGCGCGGCCCGGCCGGCATCGGTGAGCGCGTAGTAGCGGCGGGGCGGCCCGGAGGCGGACTCCTGCCAGGTGGTGGTGACCAGGTCCTCACGGCGGAGCCGGGAGAGCAGCGGGTAGACCGTGCCCTGACTGGTGGCCAGGGCCCCGGAGTCCTCCAGGGCGCGGAGGAGCTCCACACCGTAGACGGGGCGGTCCCGCATCAGGGCGAGCACGCAGTACTCCAGAACCCCCTTGCGCAGCTGGGCCGCCGCCCGCGCCTGCTTGGTCGAATCACCTGGTTCCATGCGATGCAAGATACCTGGTGGGGCAAGTCCTTGGGAAGGAGTTTCTTCCTCGCGTGTCGCCGCCGGCTCGATGCCGAGGTCGCGCCCGGTGCGGCCGGCTCGGGTCGGCCGGCTCGGGTCGGCCGGCTCGGGTCGGCCGGCTCGGGTCGGCCGGCTCGGGTCGGCCGGCTCGGCATGCCCGGCTCGGCGCGCCCCGCATGCCCGGCTCGGCGCGCCCGGTTCGCTCAGCCCTTCCGGCCAGGCCCGCTCCGCGACGGGCGTACGGCGAGGAACCCGCACAGCGCCGCGAGGGGCAGTTCCGCCAGGACGGCCATGGCGGCGGCGACGGCCAGCTCCTGGCCGGGGGCGGAGGTCGCGAGGTCGACGCAGGCGTCGGCGAGGAGGAGCACCGCCGCGGCCGCCGCCGGCATGCGGTGCCGGGCGTCGCCGCGCGACAGGCGGCTGCCGGCGGTGAGTAACGCGGCGGCCTCCAGGGCGTCGAGGGCGACCCAGGCGGCGGCCTCGGCCGGCGGAAGGGTGCCGGCGAGGTAGCCGAGCCAGGGCAGCAGGGCGAGGCCCGCGCCCGTGAGGACGCGGCCCTGCCATCGACGGGCGCGGACATCCAAACGGGCGGCGGCTGCTGTCGCGTGACCGCGGTCGTCCACAGGGGTGTTGAAAGCGATGAGGGCCACGTCGGAGGTCTCTTCCGGTGTCTCGGGAACCCGGCCGTCGGGCTCCCGGTCAACCCTCCGGTCCGCGCCGCCCCGAGTCAGTAACGTTGTTGGCCGTCTTGGGGTGGCACCAGGTACACCCTCGGCAGGGCAGCCAGGTCCATGGCAGGCGGCGGCGACCCCCGCCTACGGTGGAGAAATGAAGATCCCGCCCCGGCTGCGGCGGGCGTGCACCCGCCTGACGCGCGACCTGTCGTTCCTCGCCCTCGGGGCGCCGCTCCATCTCCTCATGGGATTCCTGCTGTTCATGGCCTTCGGCCTGGTCTGGGAGACCGTCGCGGGGAACGACAGCAGCGCCCCGGTGATGCTGGGCTTCCTCCTGGTCCTGGCGGCGCTCTGCGTACCGGCGCTGACCGTGGCCCACGTCTGGCGCTTCCGGCGGCTGCTCGGGATCGGCATACCCCGCCCCGGGTGGCGGCGCCCGGGGCGCCAGTTCGGCTACCACTGCCTGGCAGGCGCCCTGTTCGGCACGCTCGAAGCACTGGCGGTGGGACTGCCGGCCGCCGGCCTGACCGCCGCCCTGACCTGCGTGTGGGTGTACGCGCTGCCGTGGCAGTGGCGGATCTCCCACCTCGGCTACTCCACACAGGCGGCGTATCTCTCGGCGGCGGGCCTGATCGCGCTGGCCGGCGTCCCGAGCCTGGCCGCCGCCGTCGTACGCCTGGAGAGCCATCTGACCCCCGCCCTGCTCGGCCACAGCCGGGAAGAGGACCTGGTGCGGCGGGTCGAGGACCTCACCGAGAGCCGGGCCGGCGCGCTGGACGCCGCGCACGCCGAACGGCGGCGCATCGAACGCGATCTGCACGACGGCGCCCAGCAACGGCTGGTGTCGCTGGCGCTGAACCTGGGCCTGGCCAGGGCCACCCTGGTGGATCTGCCGCCGGAGGCACGCGAGGTGATCGACACCGCCCACCGGGAGGCGAAGGAGGCCATCGAGGAACTGAACAGTCTCGTCCGGGGCCTGCACCCCGCCGTCCTGGACGAACTCGGCCTGGACGCCGCCCTGTCCGGACTCGCCGCCCGCGCCCCGCTGCCCGTACGGCTGTGGGTCGACCTGCCCCGGCGGCCCGCGCCGGCGGTGGAGGCGGTCGCCTACTTCGTGGTCTCCGAGGCGCTGACGAACGTCGCCAAGCACGCGCCCGACGCGACCCGGGCGGAGGTGACGGTCACCCGGCTGGGCGGGATACTGCGGGTAGTGATCACGGACGACGGCCTGGGCGGGGCCGACCCCGCCCAGGGGAGCGGCCTCCCGGGGCTCGCCCAGCGGGTGCGGTCCGTCGACGGAACATTCCGGATGAGCAGTCCCGTGGGGGGACCGACCATGATGAGCGTGGAGCTGCCGTGCCAGAGCTGAGGGACGCCATCCCTGACCCGAGGGGCGCCGCCGCCGATCCGACGGACGCCACTCCCGGCCCGCGGCGGGAGGAGCCCGGCCCGAGGCGGGAGGAGCCCGGCCCGCGGCGCGCGGTGATCGCCGAGGACTCCGTGCTGCTGCGGATGGGGCTGGTCAAGGTCGTGGAGATGGCCGGCTTCGAGGTCGCCGCCGAGGTGGGCGACGCGCAGGCGCTGCTGGCCGCGGTCGAGGAGCACCGGCCCGACTTGGCGCTGGTCGACGTCCGGATGCCCCCGGGCTTCACGGACGAGGGAGTCCGCGCCGCCCTGTCGATCCGCCGCAGCCGGCCGTCGACCGCCCTGCTGCTGCTCTCCCAGTACGTCGAGGAGCGCTACGCGGCCGACCTGCTCGCCGCCAACACCAGCGGCGTGGGCTACCTCCTCAAGCAACGGGTCGCGGACGTCGAGGAGTTCATCGAGGCGCTGCGCCGGGTGGCGGACGGCGGGACCGCGCTCGATCCGCAGGTCGTCGCCCAGTTGCTGGTACGGCGGTCGAGCGACCCGCTGGACCGGCTGACCGCCCGCGAACGGGACGTCCTCGCCCTCATGGCCGAGGGCCGCTCCAACGCGGGCATCGCCGCCCAGCTGGTGGTCAGCGAGAGCGCCGTCGCCAAACACATCAACAGCATCCTCTCCAAGCTCGACCTCCCCAGGGCGGACGCCGACCACCGCCGGGTGCTCGCGGTGCTGCGGTTCCTGGGCGTGGGCGCCCAGGAACCCGGTCCCACGGTGGGCGGCGGTCCCGCACAGGCTGTGGACGGCCGGCGCGCGACTACGCGTCGCAGCTCTGATCGCGTGCGGGAAGCCGCCCCGTACGCAGGTAGGTGTTGACGCTGTCGTCGACGCAGGTGTTGCCGTACTCGCCGTACAGGCCGTGCTGGCGGGCGCCCTTCACGGTGAGCAGCCGGGAGCTCGGCCACTGCGCGCGCAGGTCCCGGGCGCCGGCGTAACCGGTGCGGGGGTCGTCGGTGGCGTTGACCAGCAGGGCCGGGACGTCGTTGTCGAGGACGGTCGGCGCCTCGGCGGGCCGCTTCCAGAACTCGCACGGGTTGATGTCGTTCGCCAGCGGTCCGACGAGGGGGTACCGCTCGCGGGACTTCTCGACGTCCCGCCAGTAGGTGCCGACGCCGCGCCGCTCGGCCACGTCGCCGCAGAGGATCGCGGTCATCTGGCTGGACGGGGCCGATCCCGCCCCGGTCAGCAGGAACTCCAGCTGGCCGGCGAGGGCTTCGGACGGCGGGGCCGGCTTCCGGTCGGCGGCGCGCGCCAGGACCCGTACGGTCTCGGCCACGCCGGCCCGCCGCTCGTCGCGGTCGCTGCCGAGGCCGGCGACGATGAGCCCGGGGGCCATGTGCTCGTCCACCTGGTACGCGCCTATGCGCAGCGGCCGGTCCGCGGCGGCGTCCACGATGTGCCGCACCGTCGCGAGGACCTTCGCGCGGGTGTCGCCCAGCCCGTACGTGGTGTGCCGGGCCGCGGCCCACGACGCCCACGCGCCCAGCGCCGCCTCGTTGGACTCCTCGGCGCCGCGCAGCAGGTTCTGGTCGATGTACTTCGGGGAGGCGACGCCGTCGAGCACCATACGGTCGGTGCGGCCGGGGAAGAGCTGCGAGTAGACCTGGCCGAGGTAACTGCCGTAGGAGTAAGCGAAATAGGAGAGCTTCTTCTCGCCGAGGGCGGCGCGGATGACGTCCATGTCGCGGGCGGTGTTGCGGGTGGTGACGTACGGCAGCACGTCCCCGTTGGTGCGCTCGCACCGCGCGGCCATGTCGCGCGCGAGGGCGACTTCCTCGCGGTACGCGGCCCGGTCGGCGCCCGCCGAGCGGAGGAAGGCGGAACCGGTGTCCCAGCCGCAGTCCAGCGGGGTGCTGCGGCCGACGAAGCGCGGGTCCATGCCGATCAGGTCGTAGCGGCCTGCGACCTCGCCCATCACCGGCGCGGCGCCGAGCGGCATGTCGAGGCTCGGGCCGGCCGGTCCCCCGTTGTTGAGCAGCAGCGCGCCGACGTGGTGGGCCGTGTCGCCGCCCTTCAGACGGGAGACGGCGACGGTGAGCGTGCGGCCGCCGGGGCGGGTGTAGTCGAGCGGCACGGTGATGTCTGCGCAGTCGGCTCCGGCTGCGTCCAGCGCCTTCCCGGCCTCATCTCCGGCGCCCTGGGCGCAGGCGTGCCAGTCGACCCGCTGGTCGTGGAAACGGGCCAGCGGGTCCGGGGCGGTCGCGGCCGTCGCCGTGACCGTCGCCGTGACCGTCGTCGTGGCCGTGGCCGTGCCCGCGAGCAGCACCGCGCACGCCGCGAACGTCCTGATACGTCGAGAGATTGCCATGCCCGAAGCCTAGGAACGGCGGGCACCCCGGCGACTCCGGGAAGTCCCTGAAAACGCGTCAGGGTCGACCCTGAAAGATCTCCGAGGTGCCGCGCTCAACCACCGCGCGGGCACCGCCCGACGGATCGGGCGGACCGACGGCTCATACGGTCTGACGGCTCAGGCGGCGGGGCCGCCGAGGTGCCGTACGAAGAAGTCCGCGGCCTCCCCGCCGACCCGTACCCGGGCCGTGGGGTCGGCCGGTTCCGGCGCGAAGAAGTCGTCGTGGCGGACGTCCGGACCGGCCGAGTGGCCGCTCGCCGTGGGGATGTGCTCCAGGTAGGGCCGGGTGTCGGCCTCGTACGGATTGACGGTGTCCGCCCCGCCCCAGCGGATGCCCACCGGCACCCGCACGGCCGCCAGGCTCTCCCGGGTCACCAGGGCGCCGACCCCCGGCGCCACCTGGAACACCGCCCGTACCCGGGGATCGGAGAGGTCGCCCGCCGCGGCCTCCACCATCCGCCGCGCCGCCGCGTCCAGCGGGTACGTCCGCCGCCAGGCGTCCAGCGCGTCCGGGAACTCGGGGATCTCGGGCAGCGGTATCTCGCCGGCCAGCACCGCCCACAGGATGCCCGGATCGACCCGGGCCCCGGCGAGGGCCGCGACCGAGGGGCCGCGCAAGGTTCCGTTCAAGGTGCCGCGCAAGGTTCCGTGCAAGGCCCTTCCCGAGGGCTCGTGTACGGGCTGCTCGTACGGGTCCCTCGTGCGGGTCGTCGGGTGGTGCACTGGGCGCGTCGGCGGGCCCGGCCCGGTGGCGTACGCGCCATGCTGGCCGGGACCGAGGGAGAACCGCATGGCGTCCATGCCCCCGCCCTGTCCCCAGTGCCCGCCGCCCGCGCCCATGCTCTGGAAGGACACCACCGACACGCGGCCCGACGCGCCCGGCCTCTGGAAGTGGTACTGCACCGCCTGCGACCGGCACTGGGACCCCGCCCCCGCGCGCGTACCGGGGCGCCGGACCTGACGCCCGGCGGAACCACACCCTCGCGTGGCACCCTCGCGTACGACGACTACCGCGCCTCGTAGGGGGTCAGACAGCCGCCGCCCGGGAGCCCCGGGGCCGGACGGCCCTTGGGACGGCGCAGGCCCGCGGCGGTGAGGCGGAGGAGGAGTTCCTTCGAACCGACCTCGATCGCGCCCGCCGCGACAGCGGAGGCGTAGTAGTCGGACGGGACGTCGTAGTGGTCGCGCTCGAAGGCGCGGGCCGGGCAGCCGATGCCGGCGGCGAAGGTATGGAGCTCGGCGAAGGAGACGTCGCTGACCAGGTGCGACCACATGCGGCCGTGGCCCGGCCAGGTGGGCGGGTCGATGTAGAGGGTCATGCCCGGGCCCCTGTCGCCGTCGTGGTCCTCGTTCCCGTCCCCGTCCCCGTGACCGCCGCCGTCCCCGCCGCCGTCACGTCAGGCCGCCCACCGGCGCGACCACCACTCCCTGCTTGCCACAGACCCAGTGCGGGTCGGGGCCCAGCTCGGGTTCGACGTCGAGGGCGTGCGGGTCGCCCGAGGAGCAGACGGGGCACAGCGGCCAGCGGCCGTACCGTTCGAGAAGGGAGTCCTGCACGTCCTGTGCGACCAGGCCGGCGACGAAGGAGCGGCCCTCGGGCCACTGCTCGACCCACCAGCGGCGGTGCGTCACGGCGTCCTCGACCATCGAGACGACCTCGGCCATGGCGACGTCGCGCGCCGCCAGGTCGGCGAGAACCAGGGCGCGGGCGGCGTGGAGCGACTGCTCCACGGGGTCGATCTCGTCCATGTTCACATTGTCACCCCGGTGGGGCCACGGGGACCAACGGCCTCGGGGTACACATCGCGCCCCCACGCCCTATTGACGCCCCTCACGGCCGAAAATATCTTTCAGCTGTGACCTATGACGTGAAGGAAAGTTTCACCAGCGTTCCGGAGCAGCCCTCCGCGGCCACGTCCCCCGCCACCGCTGCCGCCGCCACACCGGCCCCGCCCGCCCCCGCCGCGCTCGCGGCGAAGGTCCGCACCCTCGCGCCGTCCATGACCCGCTCCATGCAGCGGGTCGCCGAAGCCGTCGCCGCGGACCCGGCCGGCTGCGCCGCCCTCACGGTCACCGGCCTCGCCGAACTCACCGGCACCAGCGAGGCCACCGTCGTCCGCACCGCCCGCCTGCTCGGCTATCCCGGCTACCGCGATCTGCGCCTCGCCCTCGCCGGGCTCGCCGCCCAGCAGCAGTCGGGCCGCGCGCCGGCCGTCACCGCCGACATCGCGGTCGACGACCCGGTCGCGGACGTCGTCGCCAAGCTCGCGTACGACGAGCAGCAGACCCTCGCCGACACCGCCGCCGGGCTCGACACCGTCCAGCTAGGCGCCGCCGTCGCCGCCCTCGCCACCGCCCGCCGGATCGACATCTACGGCATCGGCGCCTCCGGCCTCGTCGCCCAGGACCTGGGCCAGAAGCTGCTCCGGATCGGCCTCGTCGCGCACGCCCACAGCGACCCGCACCTCGCCGTCACCAACGCCGTACAGCTCCGCTCCGGCGACGTCGCCATCGCCATCACGCACTCCGGCTCCACCGGCGACGTCATAGAACCGCTGCGCGTCGCCTTCGACCACGGCGCCACCACCGTCGCCATCACGGGCCGCCCGGACGGTCCGGTGGCGCAGTACGCCGACCACGTCCTGACCACCTCCACGGCCCGCGAGAGCGAACTGCGCCCCGCCGCCATGTCGTCCAGAACCAGTCAACTCCTGGTCGTGGACTGTCTGTTCACCTGTGTCACGCAGCGTACGTACGAGACGGCCGCCCCGGCCCTCGCGGCCTCGTACGAGGCCCTGGCGCACCGCCACACCCCACGCAACCGCTGACCGCCGACCGCTGACCGCCGACCGCCGACCGCCGACCGCCCACCCCTGTCGAAGTCCTCGACCCCGCTCCACCCCTCCCACCGCTCCACCGCACCTCCCAACCCCCCAACCCGCTCGAACCGCTGAGAGAGCACCGTGTCCACGACACCCACGTACTCCGAGCTGCGCGCCCAGCTGGCCACCCTCACCACCGAGGCGTTCCGCCCCGAACTCGCCGACATCGACCGGCTTCCCACCCTCGACATCGCCCGGATCATGAACGGCGAGGACCGGACCGTCCCCGCCGCCGTCGCCGGGCAGCTGCCCGCCCTCGCCGCCGCCATCGACGCCACCGCCGCGCGCATGGCCCGCGGCGGCCGTCTCCTCTACCTGGGCGCCGGCACCGCCGGGCGGCTCGGGGTGCTCGACGCCAGCGAGTGCCCGCCCACCTTCAACACCGACCCGGCGCAGGTCGTCGGCCTCATCGCGGGCGGCCCAGGTGCCATGGTCCAGGCGGTGGAGGGCGCCGAGGACTCCAAGGAACTCGCCGCCGCCGACCTGGACGCGCTGAAGCTGACCGCCGACGACACGGTGGTCGGCATCTCCGCCTCCGGCCGTACGCCGTACGCCATCGGCGCCGTCGAACACGCCCGCGCGCGGGGGGCGCTCACCATCGGCCTGTCGTGCAACGCCGACAGCCCGCTCGCGGCGGCGGCCGAGCACGGCATCGAGATCGTCACCGGGCCCGAACTCATCACCGGATCCACCCGGTTGAAGGCGGGCACGGCCCAGAAGCTCGTCCTCAACATGATCTCGACGATCACCATGATCCGGCTCGGCAAGACGTACGGGAACCTGATGGTCGACGTCCGCGCCTCCAACGACAAGCTCCAGGCGCGCTCGCGCCGCATCGTGGCCCTCGCCACCGGAGCGCCGGACGAGCGGATCGAGAGCGCGCTCGCCGCCGCGGACGGAGAGGTGAAGACCGCCGTCCTGATGATCCTCGCCGGTGTCGACGACGCCGCCGAGGCGGAACGGCGGCTGGCCAGGACCCGCGGCCATCTGCGGGCGGCCCTCGACCAGCCCTGACCTGCCCTCGGCCGGACGGGTGGTCCGGCGGCCCGGGGCGCGTACCACCCCCACGCGGCATGGCACCACCGCACCATGAGCACCGACGACCGACACCACGACTCCGACGACTCCCACGCCGCCCACAGCGCCCACCACGCCCTCGCCGCCGCGATCCTCCCGCTCGTCGGCGGCACCGCGAACATCGAGTCCGTGGCCCACTGCATGACCCGGCTCCGGCTGGGGCTGCGGGATCGCACGCGCGTACGGGAGGCGGAGCTGAGGGCCCTGCCGGCCGTGCTGGGGGTGGTGGAGGACGACACGTACCAGATCGTGCTCGGGCCGGGCGTCGTCGCACGGGTCGCACCCGAGGTCGAGGCACTGGTGGCGCGAGCCGCCGCGGCCGGAGCCGACAGCCACGACGCCGAAGCCCTCGCCGGCAAGGGCGCGGCGATCAAGGCGGACCGGAAGGCCCGGAACGCCACCCCCGCCAAACTCCTCCTCCGGCGGATCGCGAACATCTTCGTCCCGCTCATCCCCGCCCTCATCGGCTGCGGCATCATCGCCGGCCTCAACGGCCTGCTCGTCAACCTCGGTTGGCTGCCCGGCCTCACCCCGGCCCTCACCGCGCTCGCCAACGGCTTCATGGCCCTCCTCGCGGTCTTCGTCGGCTATAACACCGCCAAGGAGTTCGGTGGCACGCCCATCCTCGGCGGCGCGGTCGCGGCGATCATCGTGTACGCGGGCGTGGCCAAGGTCGAGGTCTTCGGCCGGCCCCTCTCCCCCGGCCAGGGCGGGGTGCTCGGCGCGCTCGGCGCGGCGGTGCTCGCGGTGTACGTGGAGAAGTGGTGCCGCCGCCGGGTGCCGGAGGCCCTGGACGTGCTGGTCACCCCGACGGTCACCGTGCTCGTCGCCGGCCTGGCCACCCTCTACGGCCTGATGTTCGTGGCCGGTGAAGTCGCCCGCCTCATCGGCGAGTTCGCGCACTGGCTGCTCGCCCACGCGGGCCCCGGCGCCGGGTTCGTCCTCGGCGGACTGTTCCTGCCCCTGGTGATGCTCGGCCTGCACCAGGCCCTCATCCCGATCCACACCACCCTCATCGAGCAGGAGGGCTACACGGTGCTGCTCCCCATCCTCGCGATGGCGGGCGCGGGCCAGGTCGGCGCGGCCCTGGCCGTCTATCTGCGCCTCTCCCGCAACGGCCCGATCCGCCGCACCATCCGCTCGGCCCTCCCGACCGGCCTCCTCGGCGTCGGCGAACCCCTCATCTACGGCGTCTCGTTGCCCCTGGGCCGCCCGTTCGTCACGGCCTGCGTCGGCGGCGCGTTCGGCGGCGCCTTCATCGGACTCTTCGACATGCTCGGCCACACGATCGGTTCGACCGCCATCGGCCCCTCGGGCTGGGCCCTCTTCCCGCTCCTCGCCGGCAGCGGCGGCCTCGGCCCGACGGCCGCGATCTACGCGGGCGGCCTGCTGGTCGGCTACACGACGGGCTTCCTCGCCACGTACTTCTTCGGCCTCGGCAAGAACCTGCTCGAAGAGTTCAACGTGAGCCCGGCCCAGGACCCGGCCCCGGAACCGGAGAAGAGCCGACAGGATTCCCCCACCCCGACCTCCGGAACCCCTGGCTCCCCCGAAACCCCCGAAACCCCCGAAGCCTCCGACCCCGACGCCCCACCCCGCCCCGAACCAGCCGGCCTCTGACCGCCGGCCTCTGACCACTGACCGCCGCACCCCAGGGGAGCGTGGGAGCTGTCTAGACTCCGGGGCATGTCCATGGAGCCGAAGAGCGAGCCGACGGCAGAGACCGGGATCGATCCGCGGGTCGTCGCCGACCTCGCCCCGACCGGGGTGCTGCGCGCGTCGATCAATCTTGGCAATCCCGTGCTGGCGCAGGGGACTTCGGAGGATCCGGGCGGGATCACCGTGGATCTCGCGCGGGAGATCGGGGCGCGGCTCGGGGTGCCGGTGGAGCTGGTGTGCTTCGACGCGGCGCGCAAATCGTACGAGGCGATGGCGAGCGGACGGGCCGATCTGTGTTTTCTCGCCGTCGAGCCGGCGCGGGAGGCGGAGGTGGCGTTCACGGCTCCGTACGTCGTCATCGAGGGCGTGTACGCCGTGCCGCGCGGCTCCGCGCTGCGCACCCCGGCGGACGTGGACGCGCCCGGCGTGCGGATCGGGGTGAAGGAGGGGTCCGCGTACGACCTGTTCCTCACGCGTACGCTGCGGCACGCGACGCTGGTCCGGGGCGCGGAGGGCGTCGACACCTTCGCGGAACGGGAGTTGGAGGCGGGCGCCGGGATCCGACAGCCGATGACGACGTACGCGGCGGCGCATCCGGAGGTGCGGCTCGTCGAGGAGCGCTTCATGGAGATCCGGCAGGCGGTCGGCACGACGATCGGGCGGGCGCCGGAGACGGTCGCGTATCTGCGGGCGACAGTCGAGGAGTTGAAGACGAACGGCTTCGTCGCCGCGTCTCTTCGTCGCTCCGGACAGGATGCGAACGTGGCGGCCGCTCCGGCGAGTTGACGGCTTCAGGGCGATCCGAAACGGACCCTGGGCGGCCCCTCGCGCCCCCTCCCGGACCACCCGCCGGGGCACGGGGCACCAGCCCCCGCACCCATGCGCGTACGCCCGCCCACACCCCGTCCAGCGCCTCGCCGCCAACCCGCCACACCCGCTCCGACCTGGTCTTTTATCATCCCGGACCCTAGCGTTCAGCCATGGAAACGGACCTGGATCGCACCACCCGTACCACCGACGACACCCTCCGCCTCCTGGACGGGCTCTTCGCCGACGACCACACCAAATGGCAGGGCTTCTACGAGGACCGGGACCGTCCCGTCCCCTTCTTCGCCGACAAGCCCGACGAGAGCCTGGCCGGCCATCTCGACCAGGGGCCGCCGCCCTCCTCCGGCCGTGCCCTCGACCTGGGCTGCGGACCCGGCCGCAACTCCCTCCACCTCGCCCGGCACGGCTACGAGGTCGACGCCGTCGACCTCTCCGCCGACGCGCTCGCCTGGGCCCGCGAGCGTGTCCGGGAGGCGGGCCCCGAGGTCGGCGACCGCGTCCGCTTCCTGCACGGCGACGTGTTCGGACCGGACCTGCCCGAGGTCGGCGACGCCGGCCCGTACGACCTGATCCACGACTCCGGCTGCTTCCACCACCTCGCGCCCCACCGGCGCGCCACCTACCGGAAGTTCGTGGCCCGGCACCTCGCCCCCGGCGGCCACTTCTCCCTCGTCTGCTTCGCCTCCGGCCCCGGCGGGATGGGGTCCGAACTCCCCGACGCCGCCTTCTACCGCGACCGCAGCCTCCACGGCGGTCTCGCCTACACCCCCGCCGCCCTGCGCGCCCTCTTCTCGGGTCCGCAGCCCGCCGACCTGACAGAGATCGCCCTGCGCCGCATGCGCGACGAACCCGCCGACTCCCCGCGCTTCGGCGAGTCGTTCCTGTGGACCGGGCTATGGCGTCGTGGCGGTACGCGGTGACAGACAGAACGGATGACCCGCCGGGTCCGTGAGGACGAGGAAGCGCCCGGCGTCCGGCTGGTGCTTCGGGCGTACGGCGCCCAGGGCGAGCAGCCGGGCCTCGGTCTCCGCGAGGTCGTCGACGTCGAAGTCCAGGTGGAGTTGCTGCGGGACGTCCTGGGCCGGCCAGTTCGGGGCGCGGTAGCCGGCCACGCGCTGGAAGCCGATGAGCAGGCCGCCCGCGGGCTGCACGACCCCGGCGAACTCGGCGTGGTTGCGGGGGTGCAGCGGCAGACCGGTGGCCCGGTGGTAGAAGTCGGCGAGCGCCAGCGGGTCGGCGCAGTCGAGGGTGATCGCGGAAAGCTGCATGATCCTCACCCTAGGGACGCCCCGCCGCCCGCCTGCGCGTTTGCCTCTCCCCCGCGTGTTCCCGCCCCGGGCCTCCCCGCCCACCGCGCGGTATTTCCCTGGCCGGGCCGCGGGGCCGGTGCCTACCTTGGTCCGCATGCCACCCGCGAAGAGCTCGTACGTCTGTCTGCCGTGCCGCGCCTCGTACAAGCTGCCGTTCTCCTTCCATCCCCTCAAAGGGCCACGAGAGTACGGGCGGCGCTGTCCGCGCTGCACGCGGGAGCTGATCCACGTCGGAGCCGCCTTCGCGCCGCCGCCGCGCCGGGACACGAACGCCTGGCGGGCCCTGTCCGTCGTCCTGCACGCCGGGATCCGCTTCCACATGGGGTGCTGCGACGGTCCCGGCTGGCGCCCGCGCACGCTCCGCGAGGTCAAGGAGCGCGCGGCGTACGCCCGGCGCACCGGCGAACCCCTCCGCCAGGCCCTCCTCCGCCGGGACCTGTAACCCTCCGCACGGCCCCCGCACGGCCTCCGCCCCCACACCAGTCGTTCACAGGTCCGCCCCTCTACGGGGAATCAGGTGAACATGTTCAACGCGCGGGCGCTATCGTGCTACCACGCGGCCCGTCCGCCTCATCGGGCACGTGCGCCGCGTTCATAACCTGTGGGGGGTTACTTTGACGCGCTCAACGCGCACGCTGCCGCATGCCCTCGTGCGTGCGGCCACCGTGTTCACCCTGTCGGCGGGGCTCGCCCTGCCGGCCCTGGCGACCGCGCCCGCGGCCTACGCCATCGACACCATCACCCGTGTGACGACCTCCGACGACGGCCGGCCCGTCGTCGAGCTGACGTCGAACGCACTGTGGGTGAAGGTCTCCGTCCTCGCCTCCACGGCGCCGGACGCCGCCGTCCTCGCTTCCACCGACGACCTCAGCTGGCAGTCCGCCGACGAGGCCACCGACCGTTCCTACGGCTGGACGACCGCGGAGGGCCTGAAGCTGCCCGAGGGCACGCGGCTGGGCGACTACCCGGTCGTCGTCGAGTACCGGCTGTCCTCCGGCACCGTGCAGAAGTGGACCGGCGGCACCTACAGCCACAAGCTGCACACCGGTGTCAGCAAGCTGTCCTTCGACCACAAGAAGACCAGTTACGACGACCGGAACGTCGTCCTGTCGGGTCAGGCGACCACGTGGGACCCGTCCACCGGGGAGCGGACGCCGGCCCGTGAGGGCACCAAGATCAAGGTGTCGCTCGAACTGTTCGACTTCGATTGGCGCTACGTCGACCTGACCGCCACCACGGGCGCCGACGGCACCTTCTCGCTGCCGTTCACGCCGAACGCGAGCATCCGGCGCGGCAAGGCCACCGTCGTCGAGCCCGCCGCCGACACCGACCCGGACGCCGGACGCCCGGTGCCCGAGGTCGGCGTCGAGACGACCACGTACCGGGTCAACGCCGGCCAGAACAAGTACCGCGTCGCCAAGAACACCGACGTCACCATGAGCGGCATGGTGCAGCGGCTCACCCCGGACGGCTGGAAGCCGTTCTCGGGCATCCCGGTCGTCACGGCGAACACCGAGCCCAACCGGTCGACCACCGTCACCGGCCAGATGGGCACCGGGACGACGGCCGCCGACGGCTCCTTCAAGTACGGCGCCCGGGCCACGTACGCCACGCAGATCTACACCTTCCCGCGGCCCTCGGTCTACTTCTCCGACACCGCCTACGACCAGGGCGAGATCGCGGTCCCGCAGCCGATCACGTACAGCGGCGTCAACATCACCATGGACGAGTTCGGCAAGGTCCGCGCCACCGCCCGGGTCAACGGCGGCGACTGCCGGGACGAGCCGGTCCACCTCCAGGTGTCGTTCGACAGCGGCCGTACCTGGAGCAAGCTGAAGTACGGCACCATGCAGTGGGACAACAGCTTCAGCTACTGCAAGATCGACGTCTCCACCTGGGGCTACGTCAGCGCCATGTACCGGCTGCACCACTACGAGACCGACCGCTTCGCGCTGAAGGACTCCGGCGCGGTCAAGCTCGCCCGGATCGAGACCCGCTTCTCCGCGTTCTCGGTCAGCCCCAGCCGGCCCCGCGTGAACAGCTACATGACCGTCACCGGCACCGTCCAGAAGAAGACCGGCGGCACCTGGAAGGCGCTCTCCGGCGCCAAGGTCACGCTGCTGTTCCGGCCGAAGGGCGACTCCAACTGGTACTGGGTCACCCGCAACGTTCCCACCGACTCCGCCGGCCGGTTCAGCTTCAAGGCCAAGAACTACGGCGACGGCACCTGGGGCATGGTGAAGCAGACGCAGACCGGTTACTTCTACAGCGAGTCCAAGGAGAAGTACATCGATGCGATCTGACCTCCGCCCCTCCAGCGTCTCCACGCTCGCCGCGCTGACCGTGCTCGCCCTCGCGGCGGGCGCTGCCCCGGCCCTCGCGGAGGACCCGGCCACGCCCGCCACCGTCGGCATCGGCCGCGCCACCACCGACACCTACGACCGCGGCTCCTTCTCGGTCAGCGCGTGGACGGACGCGGCACAGGCCAAGGTGACCACCGTCTCGGCGAAGATCCGCAAGGGCGACACCGTCGTCACCGAGATCCCCGAGCTGCCCCCGCTCAGCTACAACCCCAGCGTCTTCAGGCTGCCGGCCGCCACACCGCTGAAGCTCACCGAGGACGGCGGCGCGATCCCGGAGCTGGGCACGTACGCCATCGACATCACGGCGACCGACTCGCTCGGCAACACCCTCACCCGCACCGACGCCGGCACGCTCGACTTCACCCTGAAGCCGCAGCTCGACTTCGGTCTCACGGCGCCCGACTGGAAGAGCCGCAGCTCCGTTCCCTCGGGGATGCTCCTCGGCATCCAGCCCGGCTCCGGCGACATCGTCCCGATCACCGGCCGCGACATCACCCTCCGGCGCCTGGCCGACGACACGGCCCCGGCGCGGACCGCGACCACGGACGACCAGGGCACCTACACCGGCGAGGCGTACACCGACGTCAAGCTCGGCGAGGAGTTCCGCGTCTCGTACAGCGAGAACAGCGCACAGGTGCACGGGTCCGTCGGCTACACCCGGTCGGTCTACACCCTGACGCCGCGCACCCTCAAGGTGTCCGCCAAGGCCGACCGGACCCGCGTCCTGCCCGGCCAGAAGGTGACCGTCACCGGAACGCTGACCGACCCGAACGCCCCCGACCAGCCGGCCGAGGGCACGCCGCGGGTCGACACCTCGCTCGCCGGCCAGCAGGTCCGGGTGAGCCTCGGCATCGACGGGCGGACGGACGGGTTCGTCGGACAGACCGTCACGACCGGCGCGGACGGCACCTTCACCGCGCAGCTGCCGCACGTCCCCGGCCTCCGTCTGAACACCTGGGTGGTCACCCCGGTCGACCCGTACCTGACGTTCGGGACGTCAGCGGTCCGCTGGCGATCCCCGAGGAAGGCCGCATCAGCCTCGCCTCCGCCACCCTCGGCGCGGACGGCAAGGCCACCCTGACCGGCAGCTTCCGTTCCTGGTACAACCCGTGGAAGTCCCGCTGGGACACCAGCGGGCAGAAGCTCGTCCTGGAGTACTCGGCCGACGGGCGCACCGGCTGGCGCACCCTCGCCTCCGGCACCTCGGCGACCTACCCGGGCTTCTACGTCCTCAGCGGCAAGAGCACGAGCGGCTACTACCGGGTGCGGCACCCGCTGAGCGACCGGTTCCTGGAGAGCTCCACCATCATCTGGGGCATGGGCCGCAGCGCCACCAAGATCCTCGCGGTGAACGCGTCGCCGGAGCCGGTCCGCAAGGGCGCGACCGTGACGGTCACCGGCCGGCTGCAGCACCAGATCGGGACCACCTGGAAGAACTACGGGAACGCTCCCGTGACCGTGTGGTTCAAGGCCAAGGGCTCGAACACCTGGAAGCAGCTGGGCTCCGCCCGTACCGACTCCACCGGCGTCGCGACCTTCAAGAAGGCGTCGACGGTCGACGGCTGGTACACCATGCGGCACAGCGGTGACGGCACGCACTTCAACTCCTCGTACGCGTACGAGGACTACGTAGACGTGCGCTGACGTGCGCTGACGTGCGCTGACGTGCACGCACGTATCTGACACCGCGCAAAAGCCCGAGGGCGGCACCCCCACTGGGGATGCCGCCCTCGGTCGCGTTCAGCGATGAACTGCCGATCCGTCAGGATCAGAAGTCCATGTCACCGCCCGGCATGCCGCCGCCGGCCGGCGCGGCGGCCTTCTCCGGCTTGTCGGCGATGACGGCCTCGGTGGTGAGGAACAGGGCCGCGATGGAGGCCGCGTTCTGCAGCGCGGAACGGGTCACCTTGGCCGGGTCGATGATGCCCTCGGCGATCATGTCGACGTACTCACCGGACGCGGCGTTCAGGCCGTGGCCGACGGGCAGGTTGCGGACCTTCTCCACCACGACGCCACCCTCAAGGCCGGCGTTCACGGAGATCTGGGTCAGCGGGGCGGCCAGCGCCTTGCGGACGATCTCGGCACCGGTGGCCTCGTCGCCGTCCAGCTCCAGCTTCTCGAAGACCGAACCGGCCTGCAGCAGCGCCACGCCACCACCGGCGACGATGCCCTCCTCGACGGCCGCCTTCGCGTTGCGAACGGCGTCCTCGATGCGGTGCTTGCGCTCCTTGAGCTCGACCTCGGTCGCGGCACCGGCCTTGATGACGGCGACGCCACCGGCGAGCTTCGCCAGGCGCTCCTGGAGCTTCTCGCGGTCGTAGTCCGAGTCGCTGTTCTCGATCTCGGCGCGGATCTGGTTCACGCGACCGGCGACCTGCTCGCTGTCACCGGCACCGTCGACGATGGTGGTCTCGTCCTTGGTGATGACGACCTTGCGGGCGCGGCCCAGCAGGTCCAGGCCGGCGTTCTCGAGCTTGAGACCGACCTCCTCGGAGATGACCGTGCCACCGGTGAGGATGGCGATGTCGTTCAGCATGGCCTTGCGGCGGTCGCCGAAGCCCGGGGCCTTGACGGCGACGGACTTGAAGGTGCCGCGGATCTTGTTGACGACCAGGGTCGACAGGGCCTCGCCCTCGACGTCCTCGGCGATGATCAGCAGCGGCTTGCCGGACTGCATGACCTTCTCGAGGAGCGGGAGCAGGTCCTTCACCGAGGAGATCTTGGAGTTGACGATGAGGATGTAGGGGTCCTCAAGCGCGGCCTCCATGCGCTCCATGTCGGTCGCGAAGTACGCCGAGATGTAGCCCTTGTCGAAGCGCATACCCTCGGTGAGCTCCAGCTCCAGACCGAAGGTCTGGGACTCCTCGACGGTGATGACGCCTTCCTTGCCGACCTTGTCCATGGCCTCGGCGATGAGCTCGCCGATCTGGGTGTCGGCGGCGGAGATGGAGGCGGTGGAGGCGATCTGCTCCTTCGTCTCGACCTCCTTCGCCTGGTCGAGCAGCGCACCGGAGACGGCCTCGACGGCCTTCTCGATGCCGCGCTTCAGGGCCATCGGGTTGGCACCGGCGGCCACGTTGCGCAGGCCCTCGCGGACCAGGGCCTGGGCGAGAACGGTGGCGGTGGTCGTACCGTCGCCGGCGACGTCGTCCGTCTTCTTGGCGACTTCCTTGACCAGCTCGGCGCCGATCTTCTCGTACGGGTCCTCGAGCTCGATCTCCTTGGCGATGGAGACACCATCGTTGGTGATCGTGGGGGCGCCCCACTTCTTCTCGAGGACGACGTTGCGGCCCTTGGGGCCGAGGGTGACCTTGACGGCGTCAGCGAGCTGGTTCATGCCGCGCTCGAGACCGCGCCGGGCCTCCTCGTCGAACGCGATGATCTTGGCCATGTGAAGTGGTCCTCCCGGACATGGGGTGGATAACGCTCCAGGACCGCGCCGACGCCCGCGACGGACGGCCGGCGCATGCCCCGTGGTTCCTTGCCCCACGCGGTTCGGCGGCCTCATCTGCCCGATCCTCGTAGCACTCTCACCTTCAGAGTGCTAACGCCAATGATTAGCACTCGACCCATGCGAGTGCAAGCGACTCTCGGCGATCGGGCGGCTCTCGGTCACCTCCGCCGCACCCTCGGTGCACCCCCGCCAGGCCTCCGCGGAGCCGCTGTGGAGCCGCTGCGGAGCCTCTACGGAGCCCCCACCGGGCCCCCGCCGGCCCCGCCGTCGCACCTTTCCACGAGGCGCACGCGCCCGTACCCCTGCGCGCGTGTACGGGCGCGCGTGCGCCCCCCACCCGCACAGGCACCCGCCCCCGTATACGCGCGAGGGGCCCGCATCCCGGTCAGGAATGCGGGCCCCTCGACGGAAGTGCGTCGGTGGCCGATCGCGCCGCGGTCAGACGGCGAGTTTGACCATGTCCGCCTGCGGGCCCTTCTGGCCCTGCGAGATCTCGAACTCGACCCGCTGACCTTCTTCGAGGGTGCGGTAGCCGTCCATCTGGATCGCGCTGTAGTGGACGAATACATCCGCACCACCGTCGACCGCGATGAAGCCGTAGCCCTTCTCCGCGTTGAACCACTTGACGGTGCCCTGAGCCATGCCTAACTCCCCTATTACTGGCCCTTGCGCGGGACCACACTTCGCGGACCCGGGTCAGACCCTGCGCCGGAACGCGTCGACCGCCGCTGAATGTATCTGCCCAACTGCCCTCTGCAACAGGTCAGTCGGACGAGAATTCTGGGTGCGACGGAATAGGGAATCGGTGCGAATACGCCGAATTACCGGGCAAGTCGGGCCCGGCAAATCAGTGCAGAAGGTGCAGAAGCCACGGCCTCTTTGGTCATATCTTGTCGCGGCGCCGCGCATTCTCATATGCGTCTGGCATGGGCGACGGAGGGGGCTTCCCCAACTCTATCGCGCTCAACCATGCAGAATTGCCCCTTCCGCTTGTTGATGCGGAAGGGGCAATTCCGTATTGCACTGGGTGAGCCGGGCGAGAGAAATGGGGCCGGTGAGACGAACCCCTAAGGGGCGGTCAGCTCACCTCAGCAGCCGCCGGCGACCGCCGGAATGATCGAGATTCCGGCGCCGTCCGGCGTCGCCGTCTCCAGGCCCTGCTCGAAGCGCACGTCGTCGTCGTTCACGTACACGTTGACGAAGCGGCGCAGCTTGCCCTGGTCGTCCAGGACGCGGGCGGCGATGCCGGTGTGGTTCTTCTCCAGGTCGGCGATGACCTCGGCGAGGGTGGTGCCCTCCGCCGGGACCTGGGACTCGCCACCGGTGTAGGTGCGGAGGATGGTGGGGATGCGGACGTTCACGGCCATGGGTTCACGGACCTTTCGGCGGGGAAGGCGGGAAGGCGGGAAGACAGAGGAGAGGTACGGGGGAATCCGGTAGGGACGGGACGCGGTACGGGGCTCAGTGAGCCAGGCCGGCGGCCCGGAAGGCGTCGAGGCTCGGCCGGATGGTAGCCGTCGCCTGCGAGGTCTCGGCCACCGCGTCCAGCGTCTTGAGCCCGTCCCCCGTGTTGAGGACGACGGTCGTCAGGCTCGGGTCGATGAGCCCGCTCTCCACCAACTTCCGCGCCACGCCCACGGTCACGCCTCCCGCCGTCTCGGCGAAGATGCCCTCGGTACGGGCGAGCAGCCGGATGGCGTCGACGATCTGCTCGTCGGTCACGTCCTCCACGGCGCCGCCGGTGCGGCGGGCGATGTCGAGGACGTACGGGCCGTCGGCCGGGTTGCCGATGGCCAGGGACTTGGCGATGGTGTCCGGCTTCTGCGGGCGGACCACGTCGTGCCCGGCCTTGAAGGCGGTGGAGACCGGGGAGCAGCCCTCGGCCTGGGCGCCGAAGATCTTGTACGGCTTGTCCTCGACCAGACCGAGCTTGATCAGCTCGCGCAGCCCCTTGTCGATCTTCGTGAGCTGCGAGCCGGACGCGATCGGGACGACGAGCTGGTCCGGGAGCACCCAGCCGAGCTGCTCGCAGATCTCGTACGCCAGGGTCTTGGAGCCCTCGCCGTAGTACGGGCGGAGGTTGACGTTCACGAAGCCCCAGCCCTCGCCGAGCGGGTCGCCGATGAGCTCCGAACAGAAGCGGTTGACGTCGTCGTAGTTGCCCTCGATGGCGACGAGGTCGCCCCCGTAGACACCGGCCATGACGACCTTGCCCTGCTCCAGGTCGTGCGGGATGAACACGCAGGAGCGGAAGCCGGCCCGGGCGGCCGCGGCGCCGACGGCGCCGGCCAGGTTGCCGGTGGAGGAGCAGGACAGGGTGGTGAAGCCGAAGGCGCGGGCGGCCTCGATGGCCTGGGCGACGACGCGGTCCTTGAAGGAGTGGGTCGGGTTGCCGGAGTCGTCCTTCACGAACAGCTTGCCGGGCTCGACGCCGAGTTCGCGGGCCAGGTTGTCGGCCTTGACGAGCGGGGTCCAGCCGGGGTTCAGATTGGGCTTCCCGGCCACGTCGGCGGGGACGGGCAGCAGCGGGGCGTAGCGCCAGATGTTGGCGGGACCGGCCTCGATACGGGCGCGCAGCGCCTCGGGGTCCCCGGCCGGCAGGTCGTAGGCGACTTCGAGGGGGCCGAAACAGAGTTCGCAGGCGAAGACCGGGCCGAGCGGGACGGTCTGGCCGCATTCCCGGCAGGAAAGGCCGGACGCGGGACCGAGGTCGACCGGGCCGCCGGCGGCGGAAGCGGGGGCGGAACCAGAGGCGGTGGCGGAAGCGGAATGGGTGGTGGGTGCAACCGTCTGTGAAGCCATGGCAGGCGAGGCCCTTTCTCCTCATCTTCCTCACGACGCATTTCGCCATGAGACGGATTTGGCACCTTCCCAAGCCGGGGACCTCGCGCGAACGAGAACCGACTGGAGGGTTGCCGGGGCTTCAACGGGCCGTGTCCCTCTGCCCCTCTGGATGAGCGGTATTCGATTGTGAAACGCGGCCGGCACCCCGACATGCACCGGGCGGCTGCGTTGTTCAAGACTGTAACCGAAGCCTTCGAAGCCGGAGACGGGCGTCCGATCCGCGAGATGGAGATCATGTTGCTGGAAGAAGTGGAACGCTGGCTGGCCCGGCGGTCCTGGTCGGTGGCCGACCGCCCGCTGGAGCGGATCCTCGCGGCCAAGCGGGGCACGAAGGTCAGTGTCGTGCTGCCCGCGCTGAACGAGGAGGCGACGGTCGGCGCGATCGTCTCGGTGATCCGCCGCGAGCTGATGTCCGAGGCGGTGCCGCTGGTGGACGAGCTGGTGGTGATCGACTCGGGCTCCACCGACCGTACGGCGGAGGTGGCCGCGGCGGCCGGGGCGCGGGTGGTGGCGCGCGACGCGATACTGCCGCGCATACCGGCGGTGCCCGGCAAGGGCGAGGTCCTGTGGCGGTCACTGATGGTGACGAGCGGCGACGTGATCTGCTTCGTGGACGCCGACCTGAAGGACTTCTCGGCGGACTTCGTCTCGGGGATCGTGGGGCCGCTGCTCACCGACGCCGACGTGGCGTTCGTGAAGGCGATGTACGACCGTCCGCTCGGCGACGCCCCGGGCCAGGGCGGCCGGGTGACGGAGCTGGTGGCACGGCCGTTGCTGAACCTGCACTGGCCGCGGCTGGCCGGGGTCGTGCAGCCGCTGGGCGGCGAGTACGCGGCGCGGCGGTCGCTGCTCGAACGGCTGCCGTTCCCGGTCGGTTACGGGGTGGAGCTGGGCCTGCTGGTGGACGCGCTGCACACGGTGGGCCTGGACGCGCTCGCGCAGGTCGACGTGGGCGTGCGCAAGCACCGGCACCAGGACGGGCGGGCCCTCGGCCGGATGGCCGCGGCGATCTACCGGACCGCTCAACTCAGGCTCTCCCGGGGCCACTTGGTTCGGCCGCAGCTCACGCAGTTCGAGCGCGGCGAGGACGGGTTCGTACCGCGGACGTACGCGGTGGACACGGAGGAGCGGCCGCCGATGGCGGAGATCGAGGAGTACGCGGAGCGGCGCGACGTGGCCTGACCGGGGAAGGTGACCGAACGTGACGATCCCGGCCCCGAATCCGTACGTTTGAGCGTTTAGCGGACGGGCTAGGTTCGCCATATGGCTTCCGTACTCGTGGCATCGAACCGCGGCCCGGTCTCGTACACCGTGCGGGAGGACGGATCGCTGGCCGCCCGGCGGGGCGGCGGGGGGCTCGTGTCGGGACTTTCCGCGCTGTCCGGCGGCTCCGGCGGGGATTCCCGGGCCGTGGACAGCCTGTGGGTGTGCGCGGCGCTCGGTGACGGCGACCGCGAGGCGGTGCGGCGCGGGGGCGCGGAGCCGGGCGTACGGATGCTGGACATCGACCCGGACGTGTACGACGACGCGTACAACGGGATCGCGAACTCGGTGCTGTGGTTCCTCCACCACCACCTCTACGACATCCCGCGCGAGCCCGTCTTCGACGCCGCCTTCCGCCGCCGCTGGGCCGCGTACCGCGCCTACAACCGGGCCTTCGCCGAGGCCCTGGCGGAGGCCGCCGACGAGGGCGCCGCGGTGCTCGTACAGGACTACCATCTCGCCCTGGTTCCCGGGCAGTTGAGGGCGCTGCGCCCTGATCTGCGGATCGGGCACTTCACGCACACGCCATGGGCGGCGCCGGAGTATCTGCGGATGCTGCCGGAGGACGCCCACGAGGAGCTGGTGGAGGGCCTGCTCGGCGCGGACGAGGTGGGCTTCCACACCCGGGCGTGGGCCGCCGCGTTCCTGGCCGATCCGCTGGTGGAGCGCACGATCGGGGAGACCCGGGTACGGGTGCACCCGCTCGGCGTGGACGGCGACGAACTGCGCGCGCTCGCGCACCGGCCGGAGGTGGACGCGCGGCTCGCCCGGCTGCGGGAGGAGGCCGGCGCGGACCGGAAGACCATCGTCCGGGTGGACCGCACCGAACTCTCCAAGAACATCCTGCGCGGCCTGCTCGCCTACCGCGAACTGCTCACCGCCCACCCCGAATGGCGCGGCCGGGTGGTCCACCTCGCCTCCGCCTACCCCTCCCGCCAGGACCTGGAGGTCTACCGCGCGTACACCGCCGCCGTCGCCGAACTCGCGGACCGGATCAACGAGGAGTTCGGCACCCCGGACTGGCGGCCGGTCCTGGTCTCCGTCGAGGACGACTTCACCCGCTCCCTCGCCGCCTACCGGCTCGCGGACGTGGCCCTGGTCAACCCGGTGCGGGACGGCATGAACCTGGTCGCCAAGGAGATCCCGGTGGTCTCCGACGAGGGCTGCGCGCTGGTGCTGTCCACGGAGGCGGGCGCGTACGAGGAGCTGCGCGCCGACGCGTTGGCCGTCAACCCGTACGACGTGACTGCGACCGCCGAGGCCCTCCACGAGGCCCTCTCGATGCCGGCGGCGGAACGCGCCGACCGCACCAAGCACCTCGCCGACGCCGCCACGAACCACCCGCCCCAGCGCTGGTTCCGTGCCCAACTGGACGCGCTGCGAGGCTAGTCGCCCTTCCCGCTCGCCGCTCGTCTCCCTCGTGCCGGGACCGGAGTGATCCACCGTGACCGGAAGGCGGCTCAGGGGGACGAGCGCACCCGAATCGGCTGGTATCACTGAGGCATGCATGAAGAGACCGCACGCTCCGCGATCGACACATTCATCTCCGCGTTCAACGCCTCGGACGACACCTATGTGACCGTCCTGCTCTCCGAGGCCCTGACCTCGGACGTGGTCTTCTGGGGACCGTTGGGTCGCAGCGAGGGAATCGCGGCGGTCGAGCGGTTCGTGCGGGACATCCGGAGCCACCCGGCGGGGACGGGCACGATGGTGCGCTGCTCGGCGGTGGACATGCCCGACGAATGGGCCCGGTACCAGTGGGTCTTCACCACGCCCGCCGGCGGCCCCCGCCTGGCGGGAACGGACGTCGTCCATCTGCGGCGGAGCCTCATCGACCAGATCATCGTCTTCGCCGGGGAGATCGAGCCGTCCGCCTCCTGAGTCGTCCTGGGATTTCCTAGTCGCTCTGCTCCTCGGCCTTCTCCTCGATCGCGCGGGCCAGGGCCGCGAGGAAGTCGACCAGGGCGGCCGGACCCGCGACCGTGAGGTCGGCGCGTTCGGCGAGGTCGGGGACGGCGGCGGATTCGGCGGCCGAGCAGACCAGGACGCCGGGCAGGCCCTCGGAGCGGAGCTTCTCGACGGCGGTGTACGCGGGGATGTCGCCCAGGTCGTCGCCCGCGTACAGGACGGAGGCGGCGCCGGTCTCGTGGAGGTACGCGGCGAGGGCGAGGCCCTTGTCCATGCCCGGCGGGCGCAGTTCCAGGACCAGCCGGCCCGGTTCGAGAACGAGGCCGTGGGCGGCGGCGAGGTCGCCGAGCGGGCCCTTCAGGGCCTCGAACGCGCCCTCCGGGTCGTCGGCGCGGCGGGTGTGGACGGCCAGCGCGCGGCCCTTCTCCTCGATCCAGGTGCCGGGCCAGGCACCGATCCGGTCGAGGAAGCCGGGCAGCTCGGCCCGGACGGTCGCGACACCCGGGTGCGGGGCGGCGGCCCGCACGGTGCCGGTGACGGCGTCCCAGCGCTCGGCGCCGTAGTGGCCGAGGACGACGAGGTGTTCCAGGCCGGGGACGCCGGCGAAGCCGCCGTACCGGACCGCCACGCCCGCGGGCCGGCCGGTGACGACGGCGACGGAGGCGACGTGCGGGGCGAGGGCGGCGAGCGCGGGGACGGCGCCGGGGTGCGCGCGGGCCCGTTCGGGGTCGGGCACGATCTCGGCGAGGGTGCCGTCGAAGTCGAGGGCCACGACGGCCTTCCCGGGGCGGGCGAGGAGCGCGGCGAGTCCGTCGCGGCCGGCGGCGGTGGTCGGATGCGGAAGGCTGCTGACCATGCGCACGACCCTACCGAGCCGCGGCCGTCCCGTCAGCGGCTGGGAACCGGACGATCCTCGGCGTGCGGCCGGACGTCACCCGGCGGACGCGGGGCCGCACCGGCCGGACGCGGGCACCGCGGCCGTCGCCACGCTCGCCGCCACGGCCGTCGCGGGGGCCGTCACCAGGTCCGTCCGTCACCTGCGGGATTCGCGTGCGGCGCGGACCCGGCGGAGCCGGTTGACGGTCACCGGGTCGTGGGCGAGGGCGCGCGGGTCGTCGAGGAGGGCGTTGAGCAGCTGGTAGTAGCGGGTGGCGGAGAGGCCGAGCTGCTCGCGGACGGCGCGTTCCTTGGCGCCGGGGCCGGGCCAGGAGCGGCGTTCCAGGGCGAGGACGGCCTGCTCGCGCTCGCCCAGCTCGCCGAAATCGGTGGTCATACAGACCAACTTATTCCGCCCCGGGGCCGGCGTCCGCCCCGCCCGTCGCCGCGGTGGCACATTGCCCCGCGGCGCGGGGCGCTGCTATGCACGGGGTGCCGGTCACCGACCGGCACCGCAGCAGGACCGGAACCGAGGAGTCGCCCCGCATGTCCCGTACCCCCGCCGCCCGCACCTCCGTCGAGATAGCCACCCAGCCCGCCTCCTGGCGCCGAGCCGCCGAGGCCGCGGCAGGTTTCGAGGGGCTGCCGAAGCCCGGTGAACGGGTCGCCGTCACCGGCTGCGGCACCTCCTGGTTCATGGCGCAGGCCTACGCCGCGCTGCGCGAGGCCGCCGGACAGGGCGAGACGGACGCCTTCGCCTCCTCGGAGTTCCCGGCGGGCCGCACGTACGACCGGGTGGTGGCCATCACCCGGTCCGGCACCACCACCGAGGTCCTCGACCTTCTGGAGCGGCTGCGCGGCCGGGTGCCGGCCACGGTGCTCACCGCCGACCCGAAGACCCCGGTCATGGACGCGGCCGACGCCGTCGCGGTGCTGGACTGGGCGGACGAGGAGTCCGTGGTCCAGACCCGGTTCGCCACCACGGCGCTCGCCTTCCTGCGCGCCGGGCTCGGTTCGCTGACCGGTCTGAAGTCAGTGGAGGAGGCCGCCGTCGACGCCGAGCTGGCGCTCACCGAGCCGCTGCCGGAGGCGGCGCCGGCCGCCGAGCAGTGGACGTTCCTGGGACGCGGCTGGACGAACGGCCTCGCGCTGGAGGCCGCGCTGAAGATGCGCGAGGCGGCCGGGGCGTGGACCGAGGCGTACCCCGCGATGGAGTACCGCCACGGCCCCATCGCGATCACCGGCCCCGGCCGGGTGACCTGGGTCTTCGGCGAGCTGCCGGAGGGCCTCGCGGGCGATGTCGCCCGGGTCGGCGGCACCCTGGTCTCCCGGCCCGGCACCGATCCGCTGGCCGACCTGGTGCGCGCCCAGCGGCTCGCGGTCGCCCTCGCCGAGTCCCGCGGCCTGGACCCGGACCGCCCGCGCAACCTCTCGCGCAGCGTGATCCTCGCGCCGTAAGGTCCCGGACTCCCTGTGTACGGGCGGTGGGGCGGGGGTGATCCCCCGCCCCACCGCCGTACTCGCCCGGAATCACGGCCCGGAATCGAATTTGTATCCGACCGCAACAATCCTCTGGAGTGGACTAGACCTTTCGGGTCATCACGCGCGAGACTGTTCCACGTGAAACACGTCATCGCCCTCGATGTGGGCGGCACCGGGATGAAGGCCGCCCTCGTCGGGGCGGACGGCACGCTGCTCCACGAGGCCCGCCGCGCCACCGCGCGCGAGCGCGGACCCGAGGCCGTCGTCGAGACGATCCTCGGTTTCGCCGCGGACCTGCGCGCGCTGGGCCGGGAGCGGTACGGCGAGCCCGCAGCGGCCGCCGGAGTCGCCGTCCCCGGCATCGTCGACGCCACGGACGGCATCGCCGTCTACGCCGCCAACCTCGGCTGGCGCGATGTCCCGCTGCGCGCCCTGCTCAGCGAACGCCTCGACGGCATCCCGGTCGCCCTCGGCCACGACGTGCGCACCGGCGGCCTCGCCGAGGGCCGGATCGGCGCCGGCCACGGCGCGGACCGCTTCCTCTTCGTCCCGCTCGGCACCGGCATCGCGGGCGCCATCGGCATCGGCGACGCCATCGAGGCGGGCGCCCACGGCTACGCCGGCGAGATCGGCCACATCGTCGTCCGCCCGGGCGGTACGGAGTGCGGCTGCGGCCAGCGCGGCTGCCTGGAGCGGTACGCCTCCGCCTCCGCCGTCTCGCTCGCCTGGGCCCAGGCCTCCGGCGACCCGGACGCGGACGCCGCCGACTGCGCCAAGGCCGTCGAGTCCGGCGACCCCGCCGCCGCCCGCGTCTGGCAGGACGCCGTCGACGCGCTCGCGGACGGTCTGGTCACCGCGCTCACCCTGCTGGACCCCCGCACGCTCATCATCGGTGGCGGTCTGGCGGAGGCCGGGGAAACGTTGTTCACACCCCTGCGGGCCGCGGTGGAGAAGCGGGTCACCTTCCAGAAGCTGCCCGCCATCGTCCCGGCGGCCCTCGGGGACACCGCCGGCTGCCTGGGCGCGGGTCTCCTCGCCTGGGACCTGCTGGCCAGGACCACCGGCCCCGCCGAAGGGCACCCGACCGGCGCCCGGCCCACCGACCCGCAGTCCACCGCCCCACAGCCCACCGCCCCACAGCCCACCGACCCGCAGTCCGCCCACTCCCAGCCCGCCGCCCCGGAGGTATCCGCCTGATGGCCGTTTCCACAGTTCTCGCCGGGGCCCGTGTGGTGCTGCCGACCGGGATCGTCGAGAACGGGCGAGTGATCGTCGAGAACGGCCGCATCGCGGGCAGCGTCCCCGACGACGCCACCGTGCCCCCGCTCGACCTCTCCGGCCACTGGCTCGTGCCCGGCTTCGTCGACATGCACAACCACGGCGGCGGCGGCGCGTCCTTCACCTCCGGCACCACCGACGAGATCCTCACCGGCGTCCGCACCCACCGGCTGCACGGCACCACCACCGTCGTCGCCTCCTTCGTCACCGGCGACATGGACTTCCTCGGCCGGCGCGCGGGCCTGCTGTCCGAACTCGCCGAGCAGGGCGAGATCGCCGGCATCCACTTCGAGGGCCCGTTCATCTCCCCGTGCCGCAAGGGCGCCCACGACGAGACGCTGCTGCGCGACCCCGAGCCGGCCGAGGTGCGCAAGCTGATCGAGGCGGCGCGCGGCCAGGCCCGGATGGTCACGCTCGCCACCGAACTGCCCGGCGGCATCGACTCCGTACGGCTGCTCGCCGAGCACGGCGTGATCGCGGCCATCGGCCACACCGACGCCACGTACGAGCAGACCGTGGCCGCCATCGACGCGGGCGCCACCGTCGCCACCCACCTCTACAACGCGATGCCCGGCCTCGGGCACCGCGCGCCCGGCCCGATCGCGGCGCTCCTGGAGGACGAGCGGGTCACCGTCGAGCTCATCAACGACGGCACCCACCTGCACCCGGCCGCGCTGGAGCTGGCGTTCCGTCACGCGGGGCCGGAGCGCGTCGCGTTCATCACCGACGCCATGGACGCGGCGGGCTTCGGCGACGGCCGCTACATGCTCGGCACGCTGGAGGTCGAGGTGAAGGACAGCGTGGCGCGGCTCGTCGAGGGTGGCTCCATCGCGGGTTCGACGCTGACCCTCGACCGGGCGTTCAAGCGGGCCGCGACGATCGACCGGCTGCCGGTCGAGGCGATCGTCCAGGCCATCTCCGCCAACCCGGCGCGGCTGCTCGGCGTCTACGACCGGGTCGGCTCGCTGGAGCCGGGAAAGGACGCGGACGTCGTGGTGCTCGACGCGGACTTCGAGGTCAAGGGCGTGATGCGCAAGGGCGAGTGGCTGGTCGAGCCCGAACTGGGCTGACGCCCCGCCACCACCGGGACCCCGGACCCGTACGGGAACCTACCTACCCCTCGTACGGGTCCGGCCCCCCGCCCCGCCGCCCCGCGAGGCGGGCGGGGCCGACCGACCCCACCCGCCGGGCCGACCGACCCCATCCGAGCCGGTTTCACCCCGACTTGCCCCTGCTCGTCCTGCGGTTTTCGGTCGGGGGGCTGGGCCAGGCGCCGTCTCTTTGGCATGATCGGGGCAGCCGGAAGCCGAGGGCGAACGACGACGGGGGTGGCTCAGGTGATCCTCACGGTCACCCTCAACACCGCGCTGGACCTCACCTACCACGTCCCCGCGCTCGTGCCACACGCCTCACACCGCGTCAGCCAGGTCATCGAACGCCCCGGCGGCAAGGGCCTCAACGTCGCCCGCGTCCTCGGCGCGCTCGGCCACGAGACCGTGGTCACCGGCTTCGCCGGCGGACCCACCGGCGCGATGCTGCGCGACCTGCTCGCCACCGGCACGGCCGGACTGCCCGGCACGGTCCACGACGCGCTCGTCCCGACCGCCGGCGCCACCCGCCGCACCGTCGCCGTCGTCGACGCCGCGAACGGCGACACCACCCAGCTCAACGAGCCCGGCCCGGACATCGCCCCGGCCGAATGGGCCGCCTTCACCACGCGCTTCACCGGCCTGCTCGACGGGGCCCGGGCCGTGGCGCTGTGCGGCAGCCTGCCGCCGGGCATCCACGTCGGCGCGTACGCGGAACTCGTCCGGCTCGCCCGCGCCGCCGGCCTACCGGTCCTGCTCGACACCAGCGGCGAACCGCTGCGCCGCGGCATCGCCGCCCGCCCCGACGTCATCAAGCCCAACGCCGAGGAACTGGCCCGGCTCACCGGCGCCCGCGAACCCCACCGCGCCACCCTCGACGCCCGCCGCCGCGGCGCGCACGCGGTCGTCACCTCCCTCGGCCCCGAGGGCCTGCTCGCCGCCACCCCGGACGGCCTCTGGCAGGCCGCCCCGCCCGCCCCCGTACGGGGAAACCCCACCGGCGCGGGCGACTCGGCGGTCGCCGCCCTCCTCGCGGGCCTGGTCGACGGCACCGACTGGCCCACCCGCCTCACCCACGCCACGGCCCTCTCGGCGGCGACGGTCCTCTCCCCGGTGGCGGGCGAGTTCGACGAGGAGGCCTACGAGGCCCTGCTCCCCCGCATCACCCTGACCACCCCCTCCCCCGCCCTCTAGCCCCGGCTTCCCTGGAGCGCGGGGCGCCACGACAAGGACCCCGCATGCCCCTCGCCCGCACCGCCGACCTCGTCGCCACCGCCCGTACCACCGGCCACGCCCTCGCCGCCTTCAACGTCATCACCCTGGAGCACGCCGAAGCCATCGCCGCCGGCGCCGAACGGGCCGGCGCCCCCGCGATCCTCCAGATCTCCGAGAACGCCGTGAAGTTCCACGGCGGCCGGCTCTCGGCGATCGCCGCCGCCACCGCCGCCGTCGCCCGCGCCTCCTCCGCTCCGCTCGCGCTGCACCTGGACCACGTCGAGTCCGTGGACCTGCTGTACCAGGCGCACGCGGAGGGCTTCGGGAGCGTCATGTTCGACGCCTCGCGGCTCGGTTACGGCGACAACGTGAAGGCGACGGCCGAGGCGGTCCGCTGGGGCCACGAGCGCGGGATCTGGATCGAGGCGGAGCTGGGCCGGGTCGGCGGCAAGGCGGGCGAGCCGCCGCTGGACGCGCACGCGCCGGGGGTGCGCACGGACCCGGCGGAGGCCGCCGCGTACGTCGCCGACACCGGGGTGGACGCGCTCGCCGTGGCCGTGGGCTCCTCGCACGCGATGACGGAGCGCACCGCCGCGCTCGACCACACCCTGATCGCCGCGCTGAAGGAGGCCGTGCCGGTGCCACTGGTGCTGCACGGTTCGTCCGGCGTCCCGGACGACGAGATCCGGGCGGCGGTCGCGGCCGGCATGGTCAAGATCAATGTCGGTACGGCCCTGAACACGGCGTTCACCGGGGCGGTCCGCGCGTATCTCGCCGCGCATCCGACGGGTGTCGACCCGCGCGCGTATCTGCGTCCGGCGCGCGAGGCGATGGCGGAGACGGTGACGTCGTTCCTGCGCCTGCTGTAGGCGGCGGCGCGGGGAGGCATCACGGGAAGGCCACACCACGCCGGACGAGCCGACACAGCATCAGCCGACGGAGCCGACATTCATCCTTACGAGTGAAGGCTCCGGCGGTGGGCGGTCGTTACGACCGCGGCACGGTGACTTCGAGCCAGTCCAGCAGCACGTTGCACTGGTTGCCGGCCTCGCACGAGATCTTGATCTCGTTCTCGCCCTCCTTGAGGTCGACCGGCGCCCAGGTGGTCTGCCAGTTCTTCTCAAGGTTCGGGTCGGAGGACTTGACGAAGTTCTTCAGGCCTATCGGCTGGGAGTTCGCGGTCCCGTTGACCGTCAGGGTGGCGTTGGCGTCGACGGCCGGGATCGCGTAGCGCACGGTCAGGTGGTACTGGCCGCCCTTCGGCATCTTCGCCTTCCAGGTGACCGAGGCGCCGGGCTGGTTGAAGCCCGACACGTACGCGCCGTCGCCGCCCTCGGCGCCCTTGACGTCCTTGGCGAGGACCGCGGAGCCGCCGAGCTTCAGGGTGGCCGCGTCCTGCTTGGGGAGTTCGGTCTCGGGCGTGGTGTCGGTGCCGGGAACGGCCGTCGGGGCCTCGCTGGCGTCCTGCGAGGGGGCGCTGGTCGGGGTGGTGGTCTCGCCGTCGCCCGCCTGGTCGGTCTTGTCGCCCATGTTGGAGAGGACCGCGGCGGTGATGGCGATGACGACGGTGGCGACGACCGCCACCGCGCCGATGAGCAGGCCGCGGGTGTTGGGGCCGCGCCCCGAACCGCCGCCGTGCCCGCCGGGCTGCTGCGGCGGGACGCCGGGCCGCTGCGCGCCGGGGCCGCCAGGGCCGCCGGGGTAGGTCTCGGGCGCCGCGTACTGCGGGTGCGGCTGGCCGTAGCCCTGCTGCTGCGGTACGGGCGACTGCTGGGCCTGGGCACCGTACTGGCGCTCGCCGACCGTGCGGACCTGGTGGTACGAGGTACGGGGAACGCCTGGCTGCGACGTCGGACCCGGGTAGCCGTAACCACCGCCCTGGGGCGGCTGCGCCCCGGCGGCCTGGCCGTCCGCGTACAGGTAGCCGAACGGATCGTCGTCCTCGGGCGTCTTCGCGCCGTCGTTACCGGCAGCCATCCGGTCTCACTCCCTTTGCCTGCTCGTCAGCCGTCGCCGACCGGCCGAGCCTACCTCGAACGGCCTTGCGCCGGTTTGAGGCCATGGGGCGAAGCGGTGAACGATCAACTAACCCGCTCTGCGGTGCACCTTCGCGCGCGACCGCTTCTCGATGTACATCCGCTGGTCCGCGCTGTTCAGGACCTCTTCGACGGTCATGCCGCACTCGGCCCAGCCGATGCCGAAACTCGCCCCGACCCGGACGGCCCGCCCGTCGACCCGGATCGGCGGGATGATCGCGTTCCGCAGCCGTACGGCGAGATCGGCGGCGTCGGCCGCGCCGAGGCCGTCGGCGAGGACGACGAACTCGTCGCCGCCGAGCCGGGCGACGGTGTCCCCGTCGCGGACGCCGGTGGTGAGGCGGCGGGCGACCTCGATGAGCACGGCGTCACCGGTGTGGTGGCCGAAGCGGTCGTTGATCGACTTGAAGCCGTCGAGGTCGCAGAAGAGGACGGCGAGGCCCTTGGTGCCGTCGTCGGTCTCGCCGCCGGTGGGGGCGACGAGGTGCACGTGGTGGTCGTACGGGCCGGCGACGCCGCCGGCCGGCGAGAAGCCGAAACCGTGCTCGTGGTCGTAGTCGTACCCGTACTCGCGCGTCCCGTACTCGGGCGTCCCGTACTCGGACTCGTACGGCGGCTGGTACGGGGGCTCGTGCGCGGAGCCGGGCGGGGAGGCGGGCGCGGGCAGCGCGGGGGCCCCGGACCCCTGCGCGGGTATGTGCCCCGGGGCGTACCCGGGCGCGTAGCCCGGCGCGTGACCGGACCCGTATCCCGGCCCGTATCCGGCCGCGGGGTAGCCGGGCGCGGGGGCGCGGGAGGGCTCGCCGGTGCCGGCGGAGGGGCGGGCGCAGATCCGGGCGGACAGCCGGGCGCGGAGTTCGGCGCTGTTGGGGAGGCCGGTGAGGGCGTCGTGCGAGGCGCGGTGGGCGAGCTGGAGCTCGTGCCGTTTGCGCTCCTCGATGTCCTCGACGTGGGTGAGGAGGAAGCGGGGCCCGTCGGCGGCGTCGGCGACGACCGAGTTGCGCAGGCTGACCCAGACGTACGTGCCGTCGCGGCGGCCGAGGCGCAGCTCGGTGCGGCCGCCTTCGGGGGAGGTGCGCAGCAGGGTGCCTATGTCCTCGGGGTGGACGAGGTCGGCGAAGGAGTAGCGGCGCATGACGGAGGCGGGGCGGCCGAGCAGCCGGCACAGGGCGTCGTTGGTGCGCAGCAGGCGGCCGTGCTGGTCGCCGCCCATCTCGGCGATGGCCATGCCGGAGGGCGCGTACTCGAACGCCTGCCGGAAGGACTCCTCGCTGGCGCGCAGCGCCTGCTGCTCGCGCTCCAGGCGGACCAGGGCGCGCTGCATGTTGGAGCGGAGCCGGGCGTTGCTGATCGCGATGGCGGCCTGCGAGGCGTACACCTGGAGGGCTTCGCGGCCCCAGGGGCCGGGGTGGCGGCCGTTGCGCGGGCGGTCGACGGAGATGACGCCGAGCAGCTCGCGGGCGGCGCCCGGGGCCGCGCCCTGGGCGCCGGAGCCGGCCCGGGGCGCGTACATGGGCGCGTAGAGCCGGTCGTGCGGGTGCCACTCGTCCTCGAAGCGGGGGGCGGGGCCCTCGGTGTGCCACTGCGGGACGTCGTCCTCGATCAGCACCCAGCCCTCGGTGTGCGGGATGAAGCGCAGATCGCCCCAGGACTCGCCCATGGAGAGGCGCCGCTCCCAGGAGGCGCGGGAGCCGACCCGGCCGGTGATCAGGGCCTCGGCGGCGGGGCTGCCGGCGAAGGCGGCGACGACGAGATCGCCGTCGGGCCGGACGAGGTTGACGGCGGCCAGTTCATAGTTGAGGCCGGTGACGACGCCGTCGGCGACGGCCTGCATGGTGTCCGCGAGACTGCGCGCGGTGTTGAGGTCCGTCACGACCCGGTGAAGCTGCCGCAGGGTCGCAAGACGGACGTACGGCTCCGACTCGGTCTCCATCGCTCGCTCTCCCCGAGACCTCGACAGCTGACTCCAGGATTCTCATCGGCTACGTAATGCACTGTCCCTGCCACTGAATCACAGCGAGCTGCGCACTCGGTACACAGGGTCAACAATTACCCGCCTCTGTGACTCAAGTCACAACAACCCCGGAATGTCCGCCTCCGCCCTGGGTCCTAGGACCCACGGGGGAATCGCCGCTGGTCCCCGCGCCCGATGCGGCGTGCGGCGGCCGCGGACTAACGTGCGAGCGTGCTCCAGACGACCCCCACCCAGCCCGCGCACCCGCTCGCGCGGCCCGCCGTCCACGACCTCGCGATCCCCACGACCCCCGGGACCGGGCCGATCCCTCATGCTGAGGAAGTGAGCGACGACGAGTTCCGCGCGGCCATGTCCCGCCTGGCGGCGGGCGTGGTCCTGGTGACGGCGCACGACCCGGAGGACGGTCCGCGCGGCGAGGACGTCGGCATGACGGCCACCGCGTTCCTCTCCGTCTCGCTCGACCCGCCGCTGGTCCTGGTCAGCCTGCGCAACGGCTCCCGGATGGACGACGTGCTCACGGAGGTGCCGGTCTGGGCGGTGTCGCTGCTCGCCGAGAGCCAGCGGCACGTCGCCGGGCGCTTCGCGATGCGCGGCCGGGTCAGCGACCGGCTGCTCTTCGCGGACCTTCCGTACCGGCGCGGCGAGCACAGTGGCGCGCCCCTGATCGGCGGCGCGCTGGCCACCCTCGAATGCCGTACGGAGAGCCGGGTGGTGGCGGGCGACCACACCCTGGTCGTCGGCCGCGTCCTCGCGACGGAGCTGCCGTCGGCGGAGGGCAGCCCCCTGACGTACTTCCGCGGGCGCTACCGCGCGCTGGGCTGAGCGGGAGCCGGACCCCAGGAGCCGGACCCCGGGACCCGTACGGGTCCCGGCCGTACGCGTGCGGCTGTACGGGCTCAGCGGTACGGGCTCGGCTGTACGGGGCGTCATCGGCCGGGCGTCACCAGCGCGCGCCGGTCGCCGCCGTCAGGCGCCACCGGGCACCGCCGCGCACCGCAGGGAACCGCCGGGTGCCGCCGGGTGCCGCCGGGCGGCCTCAGTTCCAGTCGCGGCCCTGCCGGCCGCGCTTGGTGTCCGCGCGCTGCTTCTTCTCCCGCAGCCGCCGCTCGTTGATCCCGCGCGGGATCTTCGTCGGCCGGCGCGGCTTCGGCGGCGGCGCGGTGGCCTCGGCGAGCAGGGCGGCCAGCCGTACGGCCGCGGTCTCGCGGTTGCGCCACTGGGAGCGGTGCTCCGAGGCGCGGACGACCAGGACGCCGCCCACCAGGCGGCTCGCGAGCCGTTCGAGGGCCCGCTGCTTCCACACCTCCGGCAGAGCCTCGGTCGCCGCCAGGTCGAAGCGGAGCTCCACCTGCGAGTCGCTGGTGTTGACGTGCTGGCCGCCCGGCCCGGACGACCGCGAGAAACGCCAGACCAGCTCGGCCTCGGGAAGCGAGACGGAGCCGCGGATCGGATAGGGACCGGACATGTGTCCATGTTCCCCGGCCGCGCGCCCGCGCGTCACGCCCTTTTCCCCAGGTTGCCTGGCGCCCCCGGTTCTCGGGTCGGTCTCAGGGTCTCAGGGTCGGCCTCAGGGTTTACCCGGATTCCGCCGGACCGCGGCCGCGTGCCGGAACCATCACGCTGCGTCGCGCGTTATCGCCTTCGACGACCCGTCAGCACGCCGGTACGCCAGTACCGCACTCCGTACCGCAGAAAGGGACTTCCCATGGCTGTAAGCCTGTCCAAGGGTGGCAACGTCTCCCTGACCAAGGAGGCCCCGGGCCTCACCGCCGTCACCGTGGGCCTGGGCTGGGACGTCCGCACGACCACGGGCACGGACTTCGACCTCGACGCGTCCGCCATCGGCGTCGACGCCATGGGCAAGGTCGTCTCCGACGGTCACTTCGTCTTCTTCAACAACAAGTCGACGCCGGACCAGACCATCGTCCACACCGGTGACAACCGCACCGGCGAGGGCGGTGGCGACGACGAGCAGATCAACGTCAACCTGGCGGGCCTCGCCGCCGGCGTCGACAAGATCGTCTTCCCGGTCTCCATCTACGACGCGGTCACCCGCTCGCAGAACTTCGGCCAGGTCCGCAACGCGTACATCCGCATCGTCAACCAGGCCGGCGGCGCCGAGATCGCCCGCTACGACCTGTCGGAGGACGCGGCCGTCGAGACCGCCATGGTCTTCGGCGAGCTGTACCGCAACGGCGCCGAGTGGAAGTTCCGCGCCGTCGGCCAGGGCTACGCCTCGGGCCTGGAGGGCATCGCCCGCGACTTCGGCGTCAACCTCTGACGGACATCCGTAGCGCAGCGGTCCCCTAGGGACATCCGCGCGGCCCGTCGCCCTCTGTGGAGGGTGGCGGGCCGCGCGTCGTAAGAAAGCAGGGCGAGTCAAGGACCGCTCAGGGGGTGGCGGGCTTCCCGTTCCCGTACAGCCAGACGTCCCACAGCCCGGACAGGTCCTTGTCCGTCATCGAGTCGGCGTAGTCCGTGAAGTCCCGCGTGGTGGCAGTGCCGTGCCGGCGCTCCTTCGGCCAGCCCTTGAGGATCGCGAAGAACTCCTCGTCCCCGACCCGCTGCCGCAGTTTGTGCAGCACCATCGCGCCCCGCTGGTACACGGGCGGCGAGAACAGGTCCTCCGAGGTCGGCGGCTCGGCCGGCGGGAAGGCCCAGGCGGCGGCGTTCCCGAAGGCCTGGTCGAACGACCGCTGCGCCGGGACGTGCGCGTACTTCTCCTCGTACAGCCACTCCCCGTAAGTCGCGAAGCCCTCGTTCAGCCAGACGTCCTTCCAGGTCGCCGGCGAGACGGAGTTCCCGAACCACTGGTGGGCCAGCTCGTGCACGAGCGTGGGCCGGTCGAAGGAGTCGGCGGGGAAGACCGGCCGGGTCTGGGTCTCCAGCGCGTAGCCGAGGTCCTCGGGGTGCTCGACGATCGCGCCGGCGGCGCCGAAGGGGTACGGGCCGAAGAGCCGCTCCTGGTTCGCGAGCACCTCGGGGATCCGCGCCAGCAGCGCGGAGCTCTCCGCGGCGACCTCCGGATCGGTGGCGTTGAGCACGGGGATCCGGTCGGCGAGGGCGGTCGTGGTCGACGTGTCGAAGCGGCCGATCGCGAGGGTCGCGAGATAGCTCGCCATCGGCTCGGACGCGTGCCAGACGGAGGTGACGCCGCGGCCGTCGGCGCTCTTGCGCTCGGCGGTGCGCACCCCGTTGGACAGCGCCTTCAGGCCGGCCGGGACGGTGACGGTGATGTCGTACGCGGCCTTGTCGGAGGGGTGGTGGTTGCCGGGGAACCAGGCCATGGAGCCGGTCGGTTCGCCGACGGCGATCGCCCCGTCGTCCGTCGGCAGCCAGCCCTCCTCGGAGCCGTCCGCGTCGGTGATCGTCTTCGGGACGCCGTCGTACGTGACGACCGTGACGAACCGCGCCCCGTCGCGGATGTCCTCGCGCGGGCGCAGGGTCAGCTCGTTCCCGGCCCGGTTGACGGCGGCGGGCGCGCCGTCGACGGTCGCGGAACGCACGGTCAGACCGCTGAAGTCCAGGTTGAAGGCGCTGAGCCCCTGGGTGGCGGTCGCGGTGATCTCGGCGCGGCCGGTGAGCCGGCCGCTGTCGGGCTCGTACGACAGGGTGAGGCCGTAGTGGCCCACGTCGTAGCCGCCGTTGCCGAGCTTGGGGAAGTACGGGTCGCGCAGCCCGGCCGCGCCGGGGGTGCCCTCGACCCCGCCGCCGCTCCGGCCCGCTCCCGCGGCACAGCCGGCGGCGAGCAGGGCGAGGGCGACGGCCGCGGCTCCGGCCCGGACTCGGGTACGCGTCGACTTCACGAACCGATCCTAAACAGGCGTACGAAACCAGGTGCCGGAAAAGGGACCGATGGGATCACTGCCGAGGGCGGCCGGAGAGGCCGGAGAGTCCGGAGAGGCCGGTGACCGGGACGACCGAGGCGGCCGGAGCTGCCCGGAATCACCGGGCAGCCGGCCGGGCAGCCGGGGTGACCGCGGGTCAGCGGTTGAGGCTGGCGACGCCGGCCTGGGCGAACTTCTCGTCGAGGTCGCCGGAGGGCGCGCCCGCCACACCGATGGCGGCGATCGGGGCGCCGTCCGCGGTCACGGGGGCGCCGCCGGCCAGGAAGAGGGTGCCGGGGATGTCCTTCAGGGTCGGCGCGTTGGTGAGGCGCTTGGCCAGCTCGGAGGTCGGCGCGTTCCAGGAGACGGCGGTGTACGCCTTCTTCACGGCCGACTCGTAGGACTGCGGTCCGGCGCCGTCGCCGCGCAGGGTCAGGATGGTGTTGCCGTTGCGGTCGACGACCGCCACGGAGACCTTCTGGTTCTCGCTCTCGGCCGCCTTCAGCGTCGCCTGGGCCGCCTTGGTGGCCGCGGCGATGGTGAGGTGCGTGGACTTCTGCAGGTTGCGGCTGCCCGCGTCGGCCTTGGCCACGGCGGCGGCCGGGGCAGCCGCGGGAGCGGTGGCGTTGGCGGCGACGGCGCCGAAGGTGCCGGCGGCGAGAACGGCGGCGGCGGTGGCGCCGAGCAGGTACTTCTTCTTCATGGCGGGCTCCTGGGATGCGTGTCCTGGGCGGACGTGCCTGGGCCGTCCCGGGCGGATCCGGGCGGATGGTCCGAGCGGGTGTTCCGTTCGCTCTGTGACCGATCCTCGGCCCGGATCCGGGCCCGGCCGGTCCGCGTACCGGCTGCCCCCGCCGCGCATGATGGAGGACGACGGGGTCAGCCGATCGGCTGATGCCGCCCTGGCCCGGCCGGGTCAGGATGGACACGTATCCCCAGGTCGAACGGGGGACACGAGGTACGGGACACGGATGCGGGACACGGGATACGCGACCGTCACCGCCGCCTCGGCGGACACGGCGGCCCGGGCGGCCGCCGCCCCGGCCGGGAACGACGGAGCAGGACGACGGAGCAGGACGACGGAGCAGGTGGATCATGGACGACCGGGACCCGGACGCCCGCTGGCCGGTATGGGTCATGCACGTCGCCTTCTTCCTGCTCCTCGGCGCGTCCCTGGCTCGTTTCCTGCTGCGCCACCCCTGGGAGGCGCGCAGCCCCTGGATCATCGCCCTGTCCGGCGCGCTCGCCGCGCTGTACCTCCTCGGCCCGGTCCTCGGCACCCTCGCCACCCCGCGCCGGATCGCCTGGCTCGGCACGGTCGTCGCCGTGTGGATGGTGCTCGTGGTCCTCGCGCCGAGCTTCGCCTGGTGCGCGGTGCCGCTCTTCTACACGGGCCTGCGCACCCTCCGGCCGCGCGCCGCGCTCGGCCTGGTCGCCCTGCTCACCGCGTTCGTCGTGATCGCGCAGGTGCAGCTCTCGGAGGGCGGCTTCGACCCGAACCTGGTGATCGCCCCGCCCGCCGTCGCCGCCCTCGCGACCGCCGTCTTCGTCCAGGCCGAACGGCAGGCCGAGCGGCAGCGCGCGCTCATCGACGACCTGCTGCGCACCCGCCGCGAACTGGCCGCGACCGAACGCCGCGAGGGCACCCTCACCGAACGGCAGCGGCTCTCCATGGAGATCCACGACACCCTCGCGCAGGGCCTGTCCAGCCAGCGGATGCTGCTCCAGGCCGCCGGCCGCACCTGGGACAGCGACCCGTCGACCGCCCGCCGGCACGTCCGTACGGCCGAGTCGATCGCCGAACGCAACCTCGCCGAGGCCCGCCGCTTCGTCCACGACCTGGCGCCCGCCGACCTCGCCGACGGCGGCGGTCTGGAGGAGGCGCTGCGCGGGCTCGCGTCGCGCGAGTCGGCCGCGTTCCGGGTCGACGGGACGGCGGTGCCGCTGCCGGACCGGGTCCAGTCGGCGCTCCTGCGGATCGCGCAGGGCGCCCTCGCCAACATCCGTGAGCACGCCGGCGCCACCTCCGCCGCGCTCACCCTGACCTACCTCGGCGACCAGGTCGTCCTCGATGTCGCCGACGACGGCCGCGGCTTCGACCCGGCGGCGGCCCGGGGCGGCGCCGGCCGGGAGGGCGTACGGGGCCACGGGCTGCCCGCGATGCGGGTGCGGGCCCAGCAGCTGGGCGGCACGCTGACCGTCGAGTCCACCCCCGGCGAGGGCACCGTGCTCTCCGCCGCGATCCCGCTGGAGGTACGCGAGTGAGGCCACAGGCACAGCCGGAGGAGCCTGGGACGGGTGCGTCGGGTACGGGCGCGGCGGGTACGGGCGCGGCGGGTACGGCAGGTGCCGGCGGCGCGGGCGCGCGCCCCGAGCACGTCCGCATCCTCCTCTGCGACGACCACGCCGTCGTCCGCGCCGGTCTGCTCGCCCTGCTCGGCAGCGCCCCCGGCATCGAGGTCGTGGGCGAGGCGGGCAGCGGCGAGGAGGCGGTGGCGATGGCCTCGCACCTCCGCCCCGACGTCGTCCTCATGGACCTCCAGCTCGGCCCCGGCATCGACGGCGTCGAGGCCACCCGCCGGATCGCCCCGACCGGCGTCCACGTCCTCGTCCTCACCACGTACGACACGGACGCCGACATCACCCGCGCCATCGAGGCGGGCGCCACCGGCTACCTGCTGAAGGCCGAACGCCCCGAGGAGCTGTTCGCCGCGATCCACGCCGCCGCCCAGGGCCGTACGACGCTCTCGCCGCCCGTCGCCAGCCGGGTCATGGACCGGATGCGGGGCGCGGCCGGGCCGACCCTCACCGACCGCGAGCGCGACATCCTCGGCCAGCTCGCGCACGGCCTCGGCAATCGCGAGATCGCCCGCGCGCTGTTCATCAGCGAGGCGACGGTCAAGACGCACCTGGGCCGGATCTACGCGAAGCTCGGCGTCGACACCCGGGCGGGCGCGGTGGCGGTGGCGAAGGAACAGCGCCTGCTTCCGTAGAGCCGTGGGGGTCGCGGGGGCCGTCCCCGGACCCGTAGGGGCCGTGGGGGTCGTCCCCGCGGGCCGACCGGGCCCGTCTGCCCCACGCACCCACCTTCCCACTGCTACTGTGCGTTGCCTTCCGGACGCACTATGTCATGCACTCGTGGGACCCGTGGGAGCGCACATGAAGATCACCGTCGTCGGCGGCGGGCCCGGCGGGCTGTACTTCGCCATCCTGATGAAGCGCCAGGACCCCTCCCACGAGATCACCGTCTACGAGCGCAACCCGGCCGGCTCGACCTACGGCTGGGGCGTCACCTACTGGGCCGGACTCCTCGACAAACTGCGCGCGGGCGACCCCGAGTCCGCCGAGGCGATCGCCGCCGCCTCCGTGACCTGGACCGACGGCACCGCGATCGTCCGCGACCGGCACACCACCCACCACGGCGACGCGGGCTTCGGCATCGGCCGCCGCCGCATGCTGGCCCTGCTCGCCGACCGGGCCCGGGAACTCGGCGTCCGGGTCGCGCACGAGCACGCGATCGACGGCCCCGGCGCCCCCGAGCTGGCCGAGGCCGACCTGGTCGTGGCCGCCGACGGCGTCCACAGCGCGCTGCGCGAGGCGCACGCCGGCCACTTCGGCGCCGAGTCCACCGGCGGCCGCAACCGCTACGTCTGGCTCGGCACCACGAAGGTCTTCGACTCCTTCAGCTTCGCCTTCAAGGAGACCGCGCACGGCTGGATCTGGGCCTACGCGTACGGCTTCAGCGGCGAGCGGTCGACCTGCGTGGTCGAGTGCGCGCCGGAGACCTGGACCGGCCTCGGGCTCGACCGGATGAGCGAGGCGGACACCCTGCGCCTGCTGGAGAAACTCTTCGCCGACCTGCTCGACGGCGAGGAGCTGATCGGCCGCGCCCAGGAGGACGGCGATCCCGCCGCGCCCGCCCAGTGGCTCACCTTCCGCACCCTCACCAGCCGCGTCTGGCACCGCGGCCACACCGTCCTGCTCGGCGACGCCGCCCACACCACCCACTACTCGATCGGCGCCGGCACCACCCTCGCCCTGGAGGACGCCCTGGTGCTCGCCGCCGCGCTGCGCCGGCGCGGCCCGGACGGTTTCGGTTCGCTGGACCGGGCGCTCACCGCGTACGGGCGGCGGCGGCGCGCCGAGATCGTCCCGGCGCAGAGCGCGGCCCGGCTCAGCGCCCAGTGGTACGAGAACCTGCCCCGCTACATGCGGCTTGAGCCGGACCGGATGTTCGCCCTGCTCGGCCAGCGTCACTCGCCGCTGCTGCCCTACGTGCCGCCGCAGCTCTACTACCGCCTCGACCGCGCCGCCGACCAGCTGGAGTCGCTGCGCCGCCTCAAGCGCTGGCTCGGCCCGCGGCTGGCCCGGGCCGTCCACCGGGTCTGACCCCGGGGGGCTGCCCCCCAGGGGCGTAAGGGCGCGGACCGGCCCCCGAGGCCGTACCGGCAAACCGAGGCCCAAGGCCGTACCGGCGGACCGGGACCCGGGCCGCCCGCCGGACGTGACACCATCGGGGCGTGCTCGACATCGGCTACTCGCTCTCCCGCCGCTTCCCCGACCCTCCGCAGACGGACTACCGCGCCGCGGACGTCCACGCGCTGCGCCACGACCTGTTCTGCGGCGACGTGTACGTCGCGGACACCGAGAAGGACGAGGAAGTATCCACAGCCTGGGGATGGGTGCCGGTACTCGACTTCGCGTGGGCGCTGTGCGACATCGTCGAGCAGCTCGACCGCGACCCGCGCGGCAGCCGCGCCGCCCAGCCGCAGTACGCCGAACTCGACTTCACCGAGTCCTCCGACCGCATGCTGTTCGAACGCCGTTTCGGCTGGGTCGACGTCGAGGCCGACTGGATGCCCGGCGACCAGCCGCCGCTCACCTTCAACCACGCCGCCCTGCGCCGTGAGGCCCGCGACTTCCTGCACGACCTGATCGCCGACCTCACCGACATGCACGAGGGCCTCGCCGACAACCCGGCGATCTGGGACCTCCAGGCCCGCTTCCCCCGCCTTCCCTAGTCTCCTCAGTCTCCTCTCAGTCGGTGACGCGCACCCCCAGGTGCGCGGCGAACACCGGTGCCAGATCCAGCAGTTGCGTCGGGGAGATCACCGCGCCGGCCAGCGCGTCCACCCCGCGCGCGATCTCCAGGCGCCGGACCGTCCGCAGGTCGACGTCTTTCATCCGCACCCCGCTGAAGTCGGCCCCGATCAGCACGCAGTCCCGGAACTCCACCCGTTCGAGCACGGCGCCCGCGAAGTCCGGCTCGTTCAGCACGCAGCCGTCGAAGACGACGTCCTTCAGCCGCGCCGCCCGCAGATTCGGGAAGTCCGCCTTCCCGCCCCGTATCCACACCCGCTCGAACACCGCCCCGTGCAGCTGCGTGCCGCCGAGCCGCGCCTCCGCGATCTCCACGTCCCGCAGCTGCGCCCCGGCCAGATCGGTGCCGACCCCCCGTACGCCGTCGAGCACCGAGTCGAGGAACCGCGCCGCCGGCAGCCGCGCCCCGTCGAGCGCGCAGCCGCGCAGCGCGCAGTCCAGGAACCGGGCCCCCGCCCCGTCCTGCCCGGTCAGATCGACGCCGGCCAGCTCCAGACCGTCGTAGTCCCCGTCCGGCTCCAGACCGCCCTCGTACGGCGCGAGCGGCGGCAGCCGGACCTCCGGCAGCCGCGCCGGGGCCACCGGCTTCGGCTTCGCCCCCCTGCCGCCGCCCCTGCCGCCCCTCGTACCCTTCGCGTCACTCGTCCCTGTCACGCCCCCATCGTGACGCACGCCACTGACAACCACCGCGCCCGCGATGTCACGGACCCGGCCCCGCCATCCGTCCCCCGAGTGAGACCCCACACGAGGGAGCGGGAGAGATGCGGACCAACCGGAACATCACCATCGTCGGCGGCGGCTTCGCCGGACTCACCGCGGCCGTGACCGCCGCCGAGGCGGGCGCCGACGTCGTCCTGTACGAGGCCCACCACACGCTCGGCGGCCGGGCCCGTACCGCCGAGGGCCCGTATCTGACCAACGAGGGCCCGCACGCGATCTACCGCGGCGGCCCGCACTGGACCTGGCTCCGGCAGCGCGGACTGCTCGGCCCGCTCGCGCCGCTGCGCGCCCTCGACGCGGCGGGGCTCCGCTTCCATCACAAGGGCGCGCTCCGCCGGACGCCGCCGCTCGGTTTCCTGCGGCAGAGCTTCCGCAAGGCCGAGACGGCCCCGGTCGACGTCGACTTCCGCACCTGGGCGACCGGGCTCGCCGGGCCGGCCGCGGCCGAGGCGGCGGCCGCGTACAGCGGGGTCGCGGTCTACCACCACGACCCCGGCGCGCTGTCGGCCCGCTTCGTACAGGAGCGGCTGCACCGGGGCTCGTCGGTCCCCGCCGAGGCGCACTTCATCCAGGGCGGCTGGGGACGGCTCGTCGACCGGATGGCGGCACGGGCGCGGGAGCTGGGGGTACGCGTCGAGACCTCGGCCCGCGTCGATGCCCTGCCCACCGGCCCCGGCACGGGACCCGTGATCGTGGCCACCACCCTGCCCGCCGCCGCCCGGCTGCTCGGCGACCCCACCCTGACCTGGGAATCGGGGCGGACCGTCCTGTTCGACCTGGCCCTGCGCACCCGTAAGGGCGACCCGTTCGCGATCTCCGACCTCGACGCGCCGGGCTGGCTGGAGCGCTTCACCACCCAGGACCCGACCCTCGCGCCCGCCGGCGAACAGCTCGTCCAGGCGCAGCTGCCGATCGGCCCGGAGCAGACCAGGGCCGACGGCGTCGCGCACGCCGAACGCCTCCTCGACCTGGGCTTCCCCGGCTGGCGCGAGCGCGCGGTGTGGCGGCGCGAGGCGGTGTCGAACGGCCGTACGGGCGCGGTCGACCGCCCCGGCACCACCTGGCGCGACCGGCCGGCCATCGACCGGGGCGACGGGGTGTACCTGGTGGGCGACCAGGTCGCGGCCCCGGGCGTGCTCGCGGAGGTGTCGTTCACGAGCGCGGTGGAGGCGGTGTCCCTGGCACTGCGCACTCGCGCCTCCGTCGCCACCGCCACCGCCACCGCCACCTCCACCTCCACTGCTACCTCCACCGCTGCCGTGCTCCGGCCGCCGCTTGACCTCAAGCGCGGTTGAGATCGGAGGCTGATGCGGGGTCCTGCCGCACCAGGCCCACGCCCGTCCGTCCGTCCACCAGGGGAGCTGTCCGCCATGCACGCCATCCGCCTCCACGCCTTCGGCCCGGCCGGGAACCTGACGTACGAGGAGATCCCGGACCCCGTGCCCGGCCCCGGCCAGGCACGCGTCAGGGTCGCGGCCGCCGGCGTCCACCTCATCGACACCGCGCTGCGCGAGGGCAAGCGGGGCCCCTTCCCGGCCCTGCCGGAGCTGCCCACCGTGCCCGGCCGCGAGATCGCCGGCACCGTCGACGCGCTCGGCGCCGGCACCGATCCGTCCTGGCTCGGCCGGCGGGTCGTCGCCCATCTCGGGACGGCACCCGGGGGGTACGCGGAACTCGCCGTCACCGACGCCGACCGGCTGCACGACCTGCCCGGCCACCTGGGCGAGGCGGAGGCCATCGCCATGGTCGGCACGGGCCGCACCACCCTCGGCATCCTGCGGTTCACCACGCTCGGCCCGGACTCGGTCGTGCTCGTCACGGCCGCGGCGGGCGGCATCGGCACGCTGCTCGTGCAGTACGCGAAGAACGCCGGCGCCACCGTCGTCGGCCTCGCCGGCGGCCCGGACAAGACCGCCCGGGTACGCGCCAACGGCGCCGACCTCGCCGTCGACTACCTGCGCACCGACTGGGCGGAGGAGGTCCGTACGTACCTCGACGACCGCGTCGGACGGCGGGCCACCGTCGTCTTCGACTCGGTCGGCGGCACCACCGGCCGCGCCGCCGTCGGCCTCCTCGCGCGGGGCGGGCAGCACCTCGTCTTCGGCTGGTCCTCCGCGGGCGCGGACGACGGCGAACCGCTCGTCTTCACCGAGGACGAACTCGCCGAGCGCGGCATCACCTCGGAGGTCGTCGTCGGCCCGGCCATGCTCCAGAGGGCCGGCGGCGACTTCCGCCGCCTCGAACTCGCCGCGCTCGCCGCCGCCGCCGCCGACGGCACCCTCCGGCCCGCCGTCCACTCCTTCCCCCTCAAGGACGCGGCGGCCGCCCACCACGCCCTCGAGACCCGCGGCACGACCGGCAAGGTCGTCCTCGTCCCGTGACCGCGCGCGCGTGACGCGGGGGAGGGCAAAGCGGGGAGGGTGACGCGGGGATCAGATCCCCAGCACGTCCCAGGAGTGCCCCTTGAACTCCTTCAGGAAGTCGGGGTGGTCCTCCCACATCCGGGCGATGGAGCGCAGCACGTCCCAGTTGTGCTCCAGCGCCTGGTCCACGACCTGCCGCAGCTCCGGCGCCGACTCGCGCTTCTCCAGCAGCCCGCTCACCGCCGACGCCGCCTGCACCGTGTAGCGCAGCGCCCGCAGCGAACGCGACGTGTCGTCCATCCCGAACCCGTGGTCGCTGCCGTTCTCGGGGTCGAACAGCGGGGTGAGCCGCGCCTCGACGAAAGCGGTGATGCGCTCGAACCGCTGCTGAATGTCCTTGTCCATGCCCTCTTTCCTACACCCCGAGGGTCACCGGCCCCAGATCGGGCGGCATATGCCGCTTCGAACAGCTCTTGGCGACGCGCATTCCGCTCCCCGGCTCCTCGGCCGTCCGGACAACGCCATGAACGGCGCCCCCCTCCCGCGGCCGTGGTCGTGGCCACGCTGATGCGGGGAGGGAGCCGCGGGCGAAACCCATCGCGACCGCGCTCAGTTGGTGACGCGGCCGCCCGCGACGTCGACCGTCAGCCCGGTGAGCCAGGAGGCGGAGTCGGACGCCAGGAACAGGGCGGCGGCGACGACGTCCTCCGGCACGCCCATGCGGTTCAGCGGGTGCAGGGCGGCGATCTTGTCCCGGACGCCGGCGGGCATCCGGGCCTCCGTGGTCTCGGTCAGGATGGCCGAGGGCGCCAGGCAGTTGACGCGGACCCCGCGCGGTCCGGCCTCCGTGGCCAGATGGCGGGTGAGCATCACCACGCCCGCGTTGGCGACGCCGTAGGCGAGATTGGCCTGGCTCGGCTGGCGGCCGGCGGCCGAGGACATCGTGATGACCGAACCGCTGCCGCGTTCGACCATGCCGGGCAGGAAGGCCCGGACGGTGAGGAACACCGACGTGAGGTCCGAGTCGAGGACCTCGCGCCAGCGCCGCTCGGTCAGTTCGACGGTCGGGACGGGGAGTCCCTGGCCTCCGGCGAAGGCGGCGAGGACGTCGACCGGGCCGAGCAGGGACTCGGTGTGCCGGCGCGCCTCCTCCACCGCCGCGGCGTCGGTGACGTCGGCGACCGCGCGGGTCGCCGTACCGCCGTCGCCGGTGATGCGCTCGACGACGCCGTCCAGGGCTTTCGCGTCCCGTCCGACGACGCAGACCTTGGCGCCCTGGGCCGCGAAGGCGGCCGCGGTCCGGGCGCCGATGCCGCGCGATCCGCCGGTGACGAGGACGACCTTGCCGTTCAGATCGGGATAGGTACCGGACATCTGTGGTGACTCCTTGGTCGATGGCAACGCGTGGGGAGGTCGAGAGGTCGGGAAAGCCGGGCGGTCAGGCCCGGGCCGTCAGGACACGGCGGGGTCCGGCTCCTGCCCGTACGACTGCGGCGTACGGCGGCGGGTGCGCGGCAGGAGCGCCGCGACGCACACCAGCCAGACGGCGCCACCGAAGCGGACGACGGGCAGCAGATAGGCGAAGCCGTCGGCCAGCAGGGTCAGCGAGGAGAGCATCCCGGCGGCGGCGATCAGCAGCCCGCCCCAGCTCAGCGCCTTCGGCAGCAGGCCGGCCAGCAGGCCCGTGACCGACACGCCGGCGGCCAGCAGCGCGTACATCACCGCGTAGCCGGGGCCGCCGGACAGGAACGACAGGTCGGCGAGCGCGCGGGCGAGGGAGACCGGGGCGTCCGCCGGCAGCCGTCCGCCGCTCCAGGTGAACAGCGCGCTCGTGACCAGCGCGCCGCCGGCGAGCACGCCCCCGGCCAGCGTGATCGCCGAGCCGGGGGCGGTGATGCCGAGGGCCCGCAGCCGCCGGTAGAGCACGGCGGCGCACAGCACCAGCGGCACGGCGGAGGCGAGCAGCAGGAAGGCTCCCAGCCTGATCGCGGTGCCGTGGCCGTCGGCGTAGCGCAGGACGTCGAGGCCGGAGGCGTCGGGATGCGGGGTGGAACGGTTCACGACCACGTACGCGACGGTCAGCGCCACGAACGCCAGGACGGGGGCCAGCAGCGGCGGCCCGGACTGAGGGCGGCGCGCGCTCGCCGCGGGGAGGTGAGGTGCGGGGGCAACAGCCATGACTTCTCCCGGGTTATCGATGTACCCAAGATAATGATTACAAGTTGGAACGATTGTCAAACGTGTACGATGTCCGCCATGAGCAGCAGCCCCGAGGACAAGAGCCCCGCGTTCCGCGGCGGCGCGGCCTTCCTGCTGGCCCAGCTGGGAGCCCACGCGGCCCAGCGGTTCGCCGAGCGGATCGCCGCCCTCGACCTGACTCCCGCGCAGGCGGGGCTCCTGCGCCTGCTCGCCCAGACCCCCGGCCGCAGCCAGCGCGAACTCGCCGACGCCCTCGGCATGCCGCCGAGCCGCTTCGTGGCCTTCGCCGACGGCCTGGAGGAACGCGGCCTCATCGAGCGCCACCGGAACCCCGACGACCGGCGCCTGTACGCGCTCGACCTGAGCGACGCCGGCCGGGAGATGCTGGCCCGGCTGCGCGAGGCGGGAGCGGCGCACGAGCAGCAGATCTGCCAGGCGCTCTCCCCCGACGAACACCGGCAGCTGACCACGCTGCTCGGACGCCTGGCCGAACAGCAGGGGCTCGCTCCGGGCGTCCACCCCGGCTATCGGTCGGTACGCGCCGACCGCCCCGCCCGCAAGCCGTAGGCGGCGCCGCACCGCGCCGTCCGGGCTCCGGATCCCCCGCGCCCGGGAACGCGAAAGGAGCCCGTCCACGTCATGTGAACGAGCTCCTGGGAACGGCCGGCGGCCGGCAGACCAGCCTAGCCGTGGGGCGTCGGGGCGTCGGGATCAGACCGTCATACGGCCGGCTCCGGCCCGGGAAAGACCCTCACGCCCCCTCTACAACCGCCGCTACGCGACCGCGCCGGCTCCCGCGCCCAGCGAGGCCAGCGCGTCGTCCGTCAGCCGGTAGACCGTCCACTCGTCCTGCGGGCGGGCACCCAGGGACTCGTAGAAGGCGATCGACAGCGCGTTCCAGTTCAGGACCGACCACTCCAGCCGCTCGTACCCGCGCTCCCCGCAGATCCGCGCCAGCTCCGTCAGCAGCGCCTTGCCGTGACCGCCGCCGCGCAGCTCCGGACGGACGTACAGGTCCTCCAGGTAGATGCCGTGCACCCCACGCCAGGTCGAGAAGTTGAGGAACCACAGCGCGAAGCCGGCGACCTCGCCCGTGTCGGTCTCGGCGATGTGCGCGAACGCGGCCGGGTGCTCTCCGAAGAGGGCCTCCCGCAGCTGTTCCGGCGTGGCACGGACCTCGTGCAGCGCCTTCTCGTACGCGGCGAGATCGCAGATCATGTCGTGGATGACGGGGACGTCGGCAGGCGTGGCGGTACGGATCATGGGGACAGACTGCACTCCCTCACCCCGCCCTGGCCAGCATGTTTCGCGCGATGGACACCTGCGCCGGGTCGAGCGCGGCGGCCCCGTCCTCGACATCCCAGAGCCCGTTCTGCAGCACCCGGCCGAGCGTCCAGGCGCGCGCCCGGGCCCGGTCCAGACCGAGGCGTTCGGTCAGCAGGTCGAAACGCCACCGGGTCTCGGCCGGGTCCGGAAGGGGGCCCGGGTCCCACGGGCTCGTCAGCGCCGGCAGCAGGTCGAAGCCGGGGTCGCCGGCCAGCGGCTTGGGGTCGATGGCCAGCCAGGGCTCGCGCGCGGAGGCCAGGATGTTGTCGGAGTGCAGGTCCCAGTGGAGCAGCCGGTCGCCCGGTTCGCCCACCACCTCCCGTACGGCCGACGCGCAGTCCCGCAGCAGCGCCGCCTCCGCCGGGTCCGCGAGGCCCGCCGCGGCCTCCGGCGTCCGCGCGAGCATCGCCGCGGCGATGTCCCCGAGGCCGCGCAGCCCGGCCGGCGCGGGCAGGGCGACCAGCCGGGCGAGGACGTCCGCGAGGATCCGTACCGCCTCGCGCGCGTCCGTGAGCGTCGACAAGTGCCGCTTCTCGTCCGCCCGTTCCAGCAGCATGGTGCCCGTCGGGTCGTCATATGCCAGAAGTCGGACCGCCCCGTTCCCGCCCCACGCGCGCAACGCGACCGGCTCGCCCTCGCTCTCCTCGTCGAGCAGCTGGAACTTGACCGCCGCCGCGATCCCCTCCGTCCGTACTTCCACGGGCAGCACCAGCGACGCCACCCCGTGCATCGAGGGCCCCGTCACCCGCAGCCCCCACCGCTCGACGAATTCCTCCGCCCGGCGCGGCAGCGCCGCGATGAACGCCCGCCCCGCCGCACCGTTGTACTTCTCCTGGGACGCCGCCAGCGCCGCCGGAACCTCGATCATCCGATCAACTCCCCTTCCTCACACGGCTCGTGAACCCCCTGGGAACCCATCCACCGGGACAACGAAATCCGCACCCCCGAAGCTCCCCACCCGCTCCCCGGAATCAGCCGTATCCACCGGCCCCGGGCCCCGGGTAACCTCCCGCCCACGCACCCGGAAGAGGGATGGAAGATGAGCACGCGCAGCACGGCCAACGGCACGGCCAACGGCACGGTCAACGGCGGCATATCGTTCTGGTACGCGCAGGAAGGCGCCTCCGCGCCCCGCGAACCGCTGCCCGGCGACACCACCGCCGACGTCTGCATCGTCGGCGGCGGCTACACCGGCCTCTGGACCGCGTACTACCTCAAGAAGGCCGTCCCCTTCCTCGACATCACCGTCCTCGAAGCCTCCTTCTGCGGCTACGGCGCCTCCGGCCGCAACGGCGGCTGGCTCTACAACGGCATCGCCGGCCGCGACCGCTACGCCCGCCTGCACGGCCACGACGCCGCCGTCCGCCTCCAGCAGGCCATGAACGACACCGTCACCGAGGTCGTCGACGTCTGCGCCGCCGAGGGCATCGACGCCGACATCCACCGCGGCGGCGTCCTCGAAGTCGCCCTCTCCCCCGCCCAGCTCGCCCGCCTCCGGGACTTCCACACCGTCGAGGCCGCCTTCGGCGAGAAGGACCGCGAGCTGTACGGCGCCCGCGAGACCGCCGCCCGCGTCCGCGTCACCGGCGCCGTCGGCTCCAGCTGGACCCCGCACGGCGCCCGCCTCCACCCCGTCAAGCTCGTCAAGGGCCTCGCCGCCACCGTCGAAGCGCTCGGCGTCACGATCCACGAGTCCACGCCCGTCACCGAGATCCGCCCGAAGCACGCAGTCACCCCGTACGGCACCGTCCGCGCGCCGTACGTCCTGCGCTGTACCGAGGGCTTCACCGCGTCCCTCTCCGGCCAGCGCCGCACCTGGCTCCCGATGAACTCCTCGATGATCGCCACCGAGCCGCTCACCGACGCCCAGTGGGACTCCATCGGCTGGGACGGCCTGGAGACCCTCGGCGACATGGCCCACGCCTACATGTACGCCCAGCGCACCGCCGACGGCCGCATCGCGCTCGGCGGCCGGGGCGTCCCGTACCGCTACGGCTCGCGCACCGACAACGACGGCCGCACCCAGCCGCAGACCGTCGACGCCCTCCGCGACATCCTGGTCCGCTTCTTCCCGCAGCTCGCGGGCGTCGGCATCGCCCACGCCTGGTCCGGCGTCCTCGGCGTGCCGCGCGACTGGTGCGCCACCGTCACCCTCGACCGCTCCACCGGCCTCGGCTGGGCGGGCGGCTACGTCGGCTCCGGCGTCGCCACCACCAACCTCGCCGCCCGCACCCTGCGCGACCTCATCCAGCAGGACTCCGGACAGACCGGACCGACCGAACTGACCGCCCTGCCCTGGGTGAACCACCGCGTCCGCAAGTGGGAGCCGGAGCCGCTGCGCTGGCTCGGCGTGCAGACCATGTACGCGGCCTTCCGCGCCGCGGACCGCCGCGAGGCCACGTCCCGTACGACCGCCACGGACCGCATCGCGACCGTCGCGAACCGCCTCTCGGGCCGCTGACCTCTCGGGGCGCTGGCGCACCGCCGCCCCACCGGTCGGAGTCCGGTGGGGCACGGTGCTTCCGCGGGCCGCCCGGGCGCGGGGCTCGCGCGGCTCTCCTCGTCGCGCACCGCGCCTCCGCCCGGCTCACTCCACTTCGATGCCGAAGTCCCCCACGAGCTGCGCGAGCCCGCCCGTGTACCCCTTCCCGCCGAGTACGAAGTCCCAGTCGCCGCCCGCCCGGCGCCGGAACGACCCGAGGACCAGCGCCGTCTCACCCGGCCGTCCGTCCGACACCTCCAGCCGGTCCAGCTCCGCGCCCGCGTCGTCGCGCAGCACGATCCCCGCGTCCACGAACCCGGCCAGGTCGGCGTCCGGGTTCACCTCCGGATCCACCGCCGCGACCAGGACCAGCCGGTCGGCGCCGGCCGGCAGCGCGTCGAACCCGACCCGTACCGCCGCCTTGTCGCCGGGCGGCGGCGTCACCATCGCCACCGAACCGTCCGGCGTCGCCGGGTTGTTGAAGAACACGAACCAGTCGTCCGCGAGCACCCGGCTGCCCGCGCACACCAGCGCGCACACGTCGAGCGCGACCGACCCGGTCCACACCATGCCGAGCAGGTTGAAGCCCTCGTCCGCCTCGACCGGCGCCGCCACCGGCTGCACCAGCGTGGGGGCCGGCTCGCCCGTACCGAGCCGCCCCCGCAGCCCGTGCTGCCGCAGCAGCTCCACCAGTTCCGTCCCCGCGATCAGCGTGAGCGGCTTGCCGTTGGCGAAGGCGTACGAGCCGGGGCCGAACCTCGACGTCGTCACCAGGACGCCCTTGTTGGCCCCGGCGTCCTGCACCGTCCCGAACAGATCGCGTACCGCGCTCGGCGGCACCGTGTTCCGGTACCGCTTCACCTGCACCACGATCGAGCCGCCGCTGATCGGATCCGGATCCAGCGCCTGTACGTCCACGCCGCCGTCGTTCGACCGCTGCGTGGTCACCGCCTGCAGCCCGCGCGCCCGGAACAGCTCGGCCACCAGGTGCTCGAACGCGATCGGGTCCATCGCCAGCAGATCCGGCTCCTCGCCGTCGCCGTGCGACACCACGCCCGCGCCCACCTGCTCGGGTGCCAGCAGCGGCGTCACCGCGACGCGCTCCTCCGGCTTCGCCGACAGGCGGCCCGCCAGCGGCCCCGTCACGCACTCCACGGCGCCGACCAGTTCCAGGTTCAGCCCGTCGAACGCCGGCCGGTCCACCGCGACCGACGCCACGCATATCCGGCCCGGCACACCCGTCGCTGGATCCACGCCCTCGACGAACCCGTTCAGCACCACCCGGTCCAGCGCCCGGCCCCCGCCGCCCCGGCCGACCCGAAACCGTCCGAACCGAAGCCGTCCGACCCGGCCCCGGCCGACCCGAAGCCGTCGGCCACGAAGAGCTCGCGCACCGCGAGCAGCACACACTGCGCCAGTACGCCCCGGTAGAGCGCCCGGCGCTGGGTCACCGGCCGCTCCACCTCCTTCTCCTGATCCGTACTCGGCAGGTACTTGACGCCCTTCACGTCCGGCACCACGTCGTACCCCGGCAGATCCCAGTCGAGCACCAGCGCCCGCGCACCCCGGTCGTACGCCGCCGACACCTGCCGCGGGAAGCCCTCCGGCCACGCCGTCGACGCGTACAGCACCGCGGAGAAGTACTCGACCACCGTCTCCGGATCACCCGACCGCAGCGCCTCCGCCATCCCGGCGAGCCCGCTGTTGTGCTGCCGTATCTCCGCCAGCCGGGCCGCCGCCCACTCGTCGTACTGCCGCCGGTACGCCGCCAACTGCTCCAGCCGCCGCCCCTCAGCCGCCTGCACCGCGTACCAGTCCTGCTCGAACCGCGCCCGCGCCTCCCGCTGACCGCCCCAGCCGGCCCGCGCCTGATAGTTCCGCTCATCGGGCATCAGCACCGGCTGACCGAGCGGCCCCGGATCGAACGGCGCCACTTCCTCCCGCTGCCGCAAGGAATCCACCACCGGCGGCACACTCCGGCACCCCGAGGCCAGCAGGCCCTCCAGCGCCGCCACCCGCTCGTCCAACTCCCGCGTCCGCCGGAGCGCGTCCGCGTCCCGCTGCCGCCGGTACTCCGCCCGCTGCTCCCGCTGCATCCGCGCCACGTCACGCTCATGCGCCCGCCGCGCCCGCTCCGCGTCCTGCTGCTGCCGCAGCACGGCCCGCTGCCGCCCCTCCCGCTCACGCTGCGCCGCCCGCTGCGCCTCGGCCCACACGCCGATCAGCCCACTCGAACGCCTACTCATCCGCCGCACCCCTCCCTCGACACACCCCACACGCCCCGCGCCCCGCCCCCGTAACGCACAAGTGTCCCGGACCCCGGTACGTACCGGGACACAAATCCGAAGAGAGCCGGTGAAACACCGGCCCACAGACCGGCGGGACACGCCGCCAGGCCCGGGGCGGGCTGTCCGGGGCCGGCCGGGCGCGGCTGCTGCTGTCCACGGTCGTTGATGTCAGCCGTGGATGTCAGACCGTCCTGCCATCCTGCGCCCGTGAATATGACATGGGCCGACTTCTGGGCGCTGACAGCCACCCTGAACGGCGAAGCCACCCAAGAGAGCTGCCACCGCCTCGCTGAGGAACTGAGCCACCGTCCGATCGCCGACATCGTCGGTTTCGCGGAGCGTCACGCCGAGGCGCTCTACCGCTTGGACCAGGAGAAGTTCGGCACCCTGCCCGTAATCGACCTGACGGCCCGGTTCGGCAGTCCGTTCCCTCAGTCGTCCGACGTGTTCCTGTACGCGCGCTGCGCGGTGGTGGCCGCGGGTCGGGCTGTGTGGGAGAGCGTCTTCTTCGACGTCGACAAGTTCGCGCCGTACACCTCAAGCGAGCGTGACGGCGAGTGGCTGCTGTACGTGCCGGACAAGGCGTACAAGCTGGCCACCGGCGAGGAGTGGGACCGCTCGACCCGGTACTGCTTCGAGAGCTACTCCAACAGGGACGGCTGGCCGGACCTGCGGAGCTGAGGCGAGCACCAGCTTGATCGGGACAGCCTCGTCTTCGGGCTCGTCGGAGTCGGGCTGTGCGGTCACCCGGCAGCCCGCGATGCCAACGTCCGGCCTGGCATTCACCTACCAGTACGGTCGTGCCCGGAACGGGGTACTCCACCTTGTCCGTGGCGCCCGGGGGATCAGCCGTAGCGGCAGTGCACCTCGACGACCGGCACCACCTCCACCGAGGTAGGTGCGTGCCCCTGCTGGACGCTGGTCTGGCTCGACACCATCTTGAGCACGGGGTTGAGTCAGTGGAACCAGACGACGAGACGCACGTTCTCCGCGCCGTGGACTTCACTGAGGATGCGCATGACGCTCCAGACTCGACCCCAGTCTGTGTCGGTACCCGCGACCGACGCCCGGCTTCGTGTGCCGGAGGCGTCCGTCTCCTGCCAGTCGGTGGCGGACAGCTCGGCCCAGGTCACCCAGGTCGTCCCGTACACGCAGTCGTGGCCGCCGCAGTCGGCGAACTCACGACGCAACCCTTCCGACGCGTCCCCCGGAAAGCCGCGGTCCTCAGTAAGCGGACGGAAACCGGAGGAGTTGCGAATCCCGAAGAGGCAGGCCAGGCCGTCATAGGCGTTGCCCCTGTTCAGCAGGAAGAGGTCGATGCCCGCTTCCCAGACCGTGTCCTCATCGTCCAGACCCCACAGCCGGGCCCCCGGACGGCACTCGATCAATCCACTGACGTCGGTCGACATGGCGTGATCCTGCCTGCCGGGCCTGGGAGCGAGCATCCGTATCTCGCTCCACCCGCTCGTGGCCGCCCTCGCCCAACCGACCCCGTTGACGCAACCCGTAGATGTCGAAGCCCCCCGTCCTGAAGGACGCCGCCGGCAAGGACCCGGGAGTCGGGATCCGGTTGGCGTCCGCCGAGTGGCTGCACAACTCACCCAGCTCTACACCGGCGAGGACTTTCGCCCTCTGCCCAAGAGGTGGCCCGCCGGCGGCAGGATCCGCTCCGACCGCCTCGCGGCCTCCTCGTCGACCGGGGCCGCACCCGCGCCGCCCCCTGACATCGAGACGACCCGCCCCAAGCCCCCGCAGGACGAACAGCGGGAACTGCTTCAGGCCGGTCCGGTCACCGGAGCTACGGCAGGCGGAATCCACCGAGCTGGTAATCAAGGTCAGCCTTGAACTCCAGCCGAGGAACTGCGGCCCGCATGGCCGCGTAGCGCTCAGGCACGACCGGATACACGGCAGTGGCGAGGAGCTCATCCTCCCCACGCTCCGGAAAGAGCGTGTGGAGACTCAAGATCTCGTCCCGCGTCAGACTGGTGACATGGGCCGCAGCCTCATCGCCGTCCCACCCGATGAGTTCCCAGCCCACGTCTTCGACATCGTGATCAATCATGCTGCTCACATTACGAGCGGGCTCCGGTGAGATCTGCGGCAATATCTGCAGGGAACCTCTGGCCCCGGTACGGCTCCTCTTGCTCTTCGGCGGCTTGCCGCCGCCCACCGTTCGTCACCTGCGTCACGCGGTGACGGACGCTCCGTCACGGGTGACACAGGCCATCGCCCCTTGCGTCACCGAGAACCACGGGTCAGAAGCCCATATGACGCTGATGACGCCGTGACGCAGAAATCCCCGCCTCGGACGCACGAGCCGCCGGCCCACCACTGGACCGGCCCGGCCGCACGACGTACGGCACGGCACCTCGACGCTGCTCGCCGCGTGATCATGCCGATCCTGGGCCACTCCCAGATCGCCGTGACCATGAACGTCCACACCCACGTGGTCGACCACTCGCAGCGGGAGGCCATGGCCAAGACGGACGGCTCGCTCGCCCCGAAACGGGCCCCCGAGTAGCGGTTGTCGTCGGAAACAGTCGTCAGGGGCCTGCCGTAGAGAAGACGGCAGGCCCCTGACATGCGAGCCCCCTGTCGGGTTCGAACCGACGACCCCCGCTTTACAAGAGCGGTGCTCTGGCCAGCTGAGCTAAGGAGGCAGCGAAAGCAGTGTAACGAACGCCCGCGCGCCGGAGGCGGGAAATCTCAGGGTCTCCCGGCTGCTGACAGATCGGGCGGGGGCAGGTAGCGTCGCTCGGAGTTCACCCAGGTGGACTAGACCTCAATCCTTCCTTTACTCGGATCGTCCGGCACGTTCCTGCCGGTGAAGGGATACACATCACCATGGCTTCCGTCACGTACGACAAGGCGACCCTGGTCTACCCCGGCGCCGAAAAGCCCTCCGTCGACCAGCTCGAGATCGAGATCGCCGACGGCGAGTTCCTCGTCCTCGTCGGCCCCTCCGGCTGCGGCAAGTCCACCTCGCTGCGCATGCTGGCCGGCCTGGAGGACGTCAGCGCCGGCGCCATCCGGATCGGCGACCGCGACGTCACGCACCTGCCGCCGAAGGACCGGGACATCGCGATGGTGTTCCAGAACTACGCGCTCTACCCGCACATGACCGTCGCCGACAACATGGGCTTCGCCCTGAAGATCGCCGGCGTCAACAAGAGCGAGATCCGCGCCAAGGTCGAGGAGGCCGCCCGGATCCTCGACCTGACCGAGTACCTGGACCGCAAGCCGAAGGCGCTGTCCGGTGGTCAGCGGCAGCGTGTCGCGATGGGCCGGGCCATCGTCCGCGAGCCGCAGGTATTCCTCATGGACGAGCCGCTGTCGAACCTCGACGCCAAGCTCCGTGTCTCGACCCGTACGCAGATCGCCTCGCTGCAGCGCCGGCTCGGCATCACCACCGTGTACGTGACGCACGACCAGACCGAGGCCCTGACCATGGGCGACCGGGTCGCGGTCCTCAAGGACGGTCTGCTCCAGCAGGTCGACACGCCGCGCAACATGTACGACAAGCCCGCGAACCTCTTCGTCGCCGGCTTCATCGGCTCCCCCGCCATGAACCTGATCGAGGTCCCGATCACCGACGGCGGCGTGAAGTTCGGCGCCAGCGTCGTGCCGGTCTCGCGTGACGCCATCGCCGCCGCGTCCGCCAAGGGCGACACCACGGTGACCGTCGGCGTGCGCCCCGAGCACTTCGACATCGCCGGCGCCACCAGCAAGGACGGCCTGGCCGTGCAGGTCAACGTGGTCGAGGAGCTGGGCTCCGACGGCTTCGTGTACGGCACGACCCGCGTCGGCGGCGAGGACAAGGAGCTCGTGGTCCGCGTCGGCGGCCGCGAGGTCCCGGCGAAGGGCTCGACCCTCCAGGTCACCCCGCGCGCGGCCGAGCTGCACGTCTTCTCGACCTCGACCGGAGAGCGTCTCTCCAACTGACCCGAGCCGACTGACCCGAGCCGACTGACCCGAGCCGACCGACTCAAGTCGACCGACCGAGCCAACTCGCCTGCCCGCCAGGGCGGTTCGCCCGGTCCACGGTCACCACGGCCTCGTTCCCGCCCCGCGGGAGCGGGGCCGTTCCCGTACGTCGGCGCGATCCCGCGCACGGCCTCACCCATGACCCCGCATGAATGCCGACTCGGCGAAAACCCCGGCAGAACTGGCCATTCGTCCCGGCGCCGACTGCCCCGCGTCAACACGAAATTCGAAAAGCCTCCTCGAACGATCCCTCGCAAGGGTGACTAAATGACGCCATATCATTACCGGCCGCTACGCTCGCCTCCGTGACCCACTCTGCCCGCCGTATCGGCCGCTCCCTCGCCCTCGTCCTCCCCGTCGTGCTGGTGCTCTCCGGAACGCTCGCGGTGTCCGCCGTTCCGTGGGCGGGCCAGGACGGGACCCAGATGCTGACCGCGTCGACCGCCTCGTCGGCCATGGACGCGTCGGCCACCGCCACCACCACCTCCGCCGGCACCGCCCGCGGCGCCAAGGCCGCCTCCCGCGCCCCGCAGGACGTGCTGCGCGACCGGCTGCTGGCCGAGCTCCAGGAGAAGGACCCCGGCACCGCCCTGACCCACCTCCAGCGCGAGGTGGAGAACCGGCCGTCGCTCGCCAAGCACTGCATGTCGATCGCGCGGTCCCTCGGCGCCGCCGCCGTCCGTCACTACGGCCCGACGCGCGCCCAGTCCTTCTCCCGCCCGGTCTGCGACACCTCCTTCGCGCTCGGCGTCATGCGCGCGAGCTGAGGCCGCGCCGGGCCCGCATATCGTTCCCGGTATGCATACCTTCCCGACGCAGGCCGTGATCCTCGCGGGCGGCCAGGGTTCGCGGCTGCGCCCGTACACCGACGACCGCCCCAAGCCGATGGTCGAGATCCCGGGCACCGGGACCCCGATCATCGGCCATCAGCTGTCCTGGCTCGCCGCCGAGGGGGTCACGGACGCCGTCGTCTCCTGCGGCCATCTCGCCGAGGTGCTCCAGGAGTGGCTGGAGAGCGCCGATCTGCCGCTCCGGGTGACGACGGTGGTGGAGTCCGAGCCGCTGGGCCGCGGCGGCGGGCTCAAGTACGCCGCCGCGCGCCTGCCCGAGCCGGGCCGGCCCTGGTACGCGACGAACGGCGACATCTGGACCCGTTTCTCGCTGCGCGAGATGGCGGAGTTCCATGCCGAGCGCGACGCCACCGCGACGCTCGCGCTGGCCCGGCCGCGGATCCCGTGGGGCGCCGTCGAGACCGACGCGTTCGGTCACATCACCGACTTCATCGAGTCGCCGCCGTCCCCGTACCTCATCAACGCGGGCGTGTACGTCTTCTCCGCCGCGTTCACCGATCTGCTGCCGGACCTCGGCGACCACGAGCGCACGACGTTCCCCCGGCTGGCGCGCGAGCGGCGGCTCGCGGGCTTCCCGCTGCCCCAGGGCGCGTACTGGCGGGCCATCGACACCGCCAAGGACCTGACGGAGGCGGCCCGGGAGCTGGCCGCCCACGCCTGACGGCATTCCCCACGCACTCCCCACGCCCCCCACACATCCAGCAGCCTGCCCCGACAGCGGGCATGGACGAGGGCCCCGGGTGTCTTCCCGACACCCGGGGCCCTCTTGTCCGTACGCGGCCGGGGCGTCAGCCCAGCAGGCCGCCGATCGGGTTGCGTGCCCCGCCCGAGGACGAGCCGCCGTCCGTGGACCCGCCGGCGCCGCTGCCGCCGCCGCTGGTCCCGCCGGCCGGCGCGCCGCTCGTACCGCCGGAGCCGCCCGCCGAGGTGCTCCCGCCGCCGGTGGCGGAACCGGTCGACGAGGAGGACGACGGCGGGACCGCCGTACCTGCGCCGGACTGGCTCGGGGCCCCCGTGCCGCCGCCCCGCGACGTCGTCGGGCTGCTCTGCCGCGTGCCCTGCTCGGGGCCCCGCGCCGACTCGCTCGGCTTGGCCTCCGGCTCGTTCTTCTGCTGCGTGCCGCCGGTCCCGCTCGCGCCACTCGTCGCCGTCGGCCTCGGCAGGCGCGGGGTCTGCTGGACGGTGCCGGTGGCCCCGGGCTCGTGCGGGAGCGGGCGGCCCGGCAGGTGGTTGACCGGGTCGTCGTCCGGTCCGGGCACGGTGACCATCTCGGTGGAGCGCACCGCGCCGCCGAGCATCGAGCCGACGAGGAGGGTGACGCCGATGACGATCGCGGTGATGACCGCGCCGCGGCGCAGCACCCGGCGGCGCAGTTCCCAGATCTCGGAGCGCGGCCCGAGGGTGCGCCAGGCCTCGCCCGCGAGGCGGCCGTCGAGGGAGTAGACCGGGGCGCCCGCGATGATCAGCGGCGACCAGGCGGCCAGGTAGATGATGTCGGGGGTCTCGTAGGCCGGGACGGCCTTCCAGCTGATGGTGAGGATCAGCGCGGCGGACAGCAGCGCGCCGACGGCGGCCGCGATCCGCTGCCACAGGCCGAGGGCGGTCAGGACGCCGACGACGACCTGCAGGAACGCGACGGTGAGTCCGGTGCCGACGGGGTGCTGGAGCGCGAAGTCCCGCAGGGGTTCGGCCGGCGGCCAGGGGTGCAGGGCGTGCAGGGTCTTGACCATGGAGCCGCGTTCGCCGCCGTCGAAGTAGACGGGGTCACAGAGCTTGCCCATGCCCGAGTAGACGGAGATGCAGCCGAGGAACACCCGCAGCGGCAGCAGCACCACCCCGAGGTTCATCCGGCGGCCGGGGTAGTACGCGTGCCGGACCGGGTCGACGCCGTGCCGCTGGGACGCCCGGGCGCGCGGGTCGTTCCCGGTCGCGTCGTCGCCACCGTCGTACGTGTCGCCGTACGGGCCGTCGTCGTACGCGTCGCCGTACCGGCCCTGGTACGTCTCGATCGGGGCCGTCTCGTACAGGTTGTCGTACGCCCCCTCGGCGCGCCGCATCGGCGGCAGCAGCGGACCGGCGGGCGCCGGCCGCACCCGGGGGGTCGGCATCGTGTCGTCGTCGAGTCGCGGGACGGCGCGGGTGCCGGGGTCCAGGGTGGACACGCCGGGGCCGCGCGGGGTGACGGTGTCGCGGACGGCCTGGAGCAGGCCGGCGGCGGCGGGTGAGGACTTCCCGGTCCATACGACGGGCCGGCGCCGGGGCCCGTCGGCGCGGGCGCCGCCGCCCATGGCCGCGGTGATCCCGGCGGCTCCGGCGAGGGCGGCGATACGGGGGCTCGCGGCGAACCTCGGCTGCTGGGCCGGCGCGAGCCGCACACGGAAGCTGGCGTGGTTCACGATCACCTGGGCGGGATCGCAATCCACCTTGACCATGCTCAGCGCGGGCTGATCGTCGAACCCCGGCCGGGGCGTTCTGGTGTCCACACTCATCTAACCGAGTGACGCGCGGTTAGGACACTGCCTTGACGGCACGGGAATGTCCGAGGCCCGTCAAGATACGGGCCCCGGCGGAGGCTGCCGAGGTCAGCGGGGGTGGGCGCGCTCACGCCGGGCGTGCGCCGGGCGCGGGAAGAGGGCTCGTACGGGAGCGCGCAGGAGCGCGTACGGCGGCTCGCGCCGGAGCGCGCACCCCGCGCGATCCGCACAGCACACCCCACATTCGGGCGCACCGCGCCAACGAAAGCGCGACGGGCCCGCGCATCGCGGGCCCGTCGCACTCACACCCTCCGGGAGGGCTCGACTCCGAGAGCTCAGCTCAGAGGGCTCGACTCGGAGAGCTCAGCTCACAGGGCTCAGCTCATACGGCGGCGGGCCGCCTCGTACAGCACGACACCCGCCGCGACACCGGCGTTCAGCGACTCGGCGCCACCCGGCATCGGGATGCGGACGAGGAAGTCGCAGGTCTCGCCGACCAGGCGGGACAGGCCCTTGCCCTCGGAGCCGACCACGACGACGACCGGCCCGGCCAGCGCGTCCAGCTCGTGCACCTCGGTGTCACCGTCGGCGGCGAGGCCGACGACCGTCAGACCGGCCTTCTGGTACTGCTCCAGGCAGCGCGTGAGGTTGGTGGCACGGGCCACCGGCGTACGGGCGGCGGTGCCGGCCGAGGTCTTCCACGCGCCCGCCGTCATACCGGCGGCGCGGCGCTCGGGCACGACCACGCCGTGGCCGCCGAAGGCGGAGACGGAACGGACGACGGCGCCGAGGTTGCGCGGGTCGGTGACGCCGTCGAGGGCGACGATCAGCGGGTCCTCGTGCTCCTCGTACGCGGCCTCGGCGAGGTCCTCGGGGTGCGCGTACTCGTACGGCGGGACCTGGAGGACGAGACCCTGGTGGTTGAGGCCGTTCGTCATCCGGTCCAGCTCGGGGCGCGGCGCCTCCATGATGTTGATGTTGCCGCGGCCGGTGGCGAGGTTGAGGGCCTCGCGCACGCGCTCGTCGTTGTCGATGAACTGCTGGACGTAGAGCGTCGTCGCGGGCACGCCGTCGCGCAGCGCCTCGAAGACCGGGTTACGGCCGACGACCATCTCCGACTGGCCCTTGCCGCCGCGGCGGACGACGGGCTTGCGCTTGGCCGCGTTCCGGGCCATCGCGTTGGAGACGCGGTAGGCCTTGTGGCCCTTGCGGTTCTCGGCCTTGGGCGTCGGGCCCTTGCCCTCGAGGCCCTTGCGCCGCTGGCCACCGCTGCCGACCGTCGCGCCCTTCTTGTTGGACGTGCGACGTCCCCTGCGCTGGCTGTTCCCGGCCATGACTGCTACCTGCTTCTCGGATCACGTACGCGTGCGTACGCGTACCTAAGTCTGTCTGTGTCTGTAAGTGAAGTGTGCCGCCCGGAGGCCCGGACGGCACACTCATCGGCGTATCGGCGGTCCGGCGGCGGCTCAGCGCCCGGAACCGGCGACCGACCAGCGCGGCCCGTCCGGTCCGTCCTCGATGGCCAGACCGGACTGGTTCAGCTGGTCGCGGATGGCGTCCGCGCTGGTCCAGTCCTTGCGCTCACGCGCCGACTCGCGCTGCTGGAGCACCAGGCGGACGAGGGTGTCGACGACGCCGTGCAGCTCCTCGCCGCGGTCGTTCTCCTCGGCCCAGTGCGGGTCGAGCGGGTCGAGACCGAGGACGCCGAGCATGGCGCGCACCTCGGCGAGACGGGCGACCGCGGCTTCCTTGTCGTCGGCGGCGAGCGCGCTGTTGCCCTGGCGGACGGCGGTGTGGATGATCGCCAGCGCCTGCGGCACGCCGAGGTCGTCGTCCATGGCCTCGGCGAAGGCCGGCGGCACCTCGGCGGCGGGGGCGACGGGCGCCCCGGCCTTCTCGGTGGCGCGCTGGACGAAGCCCTCGATACGGGCGAAGGCGGCCTCGGCCTCGCGCAGGGCCTCCTCGCTGTACTCGATCATCGACCGGTAGTGCGGGGTGCCCAGGTAGTAGCGCAGGACGATCGGGCGCCAGTTCTTCACCATCTCGGAGACGAGGACGCTGTTGCCCAGCGACTTCGACATCTTCTCGCCGCTCATGGTGACCCAGGCGTTGTGCACCCAGTAGCGCGCGAACTCGTCGCCGAAGGCGCGGGCCTGGGCGATCTCGTTCTCGTGGTGCGGGAAGACCAGGTCGAGGCCGCCGCCGTGGATGTCGAAGGCGGAGCCCAGGTACTTGTGCGCCATGGCCGAGCACTCCAGGTGCCAGCCGGGACGGCCGCGGCCCCACGGGGTCTCCCAGTCGGGCTCGCCCGGCTTGGTGGCCTTCCACATGGCGAAGTCGCGCGGGTCCCGCTTGCCGGAGACGCCCTCGTCGGGCTGGCGCAGGTCGTCGATGTCCTGGTTGGACAGCGACAGGTACTCCGGGAAGGAGCGCACGTCGAAGTACACGCTGCCGTCGGAGACGTACGCGTGGCCGCGCTCGATCAGGCCGCGCATCATCTCGACCATCTCGGTGACGTGGCCGGTGGCGCGCGGCTCGTAGGTCGGCGGCAGGCAACCGAGGGCCTGGTAGCCGGAGTTGAACGCGCGCTCGTTCTCGTAGCCGATCGACCACCACGGACGGCCCTGTTCGGCGCCCTTGGCGATGATCTTGTCGTCGATGTCGGTGACGTTGCGGATGAACGTGACGTCGTAGCCGCGGTATTCGAACCAGCGGCTCAGGATGTCGAAGTTCAGACCGGACCGGATGTGTCCGATGTGCGGTGCGGCCTGCACGGTCGCGCCACACAGGTAGATCGAGACGCAGCCCGGCTTGATCGGGGTGAAGTCACGGGTCTGCCGGGCGCTGGTGTCGTACAGGCGAATAGTCACCACACCAGAGTAGTGGGCGAGCGGCGATGCCCCGAGACCCACCAGGGGATCTCGGGGCACTTTCTCGGCGGGGACGCGCCCCGGGAGCGGAACCGGGCGCTCCCCGTCCGGCTCCGCGCCGCGCCCGAGTCCCGTACGCGGTGATTCAGCCCTGTACGGGGTAGAGGAGCGCGGTCGCGAGCGCGGCCAGGCCCTCGGCGCGGCCGGTGAGACCGAGCCCGTCGGTGGTGGTGCCGGAGACGGAGACGGGTGCGCCCGCCGCCTCACTGAGCGCCTTCTGGGCCTCGTCGCGGCGCTTGCCGACCTTCGGACGGACGCCGACGACCTGGACGGCGATGTTGCCGATCTCGTATCCCTCGGCGCGCACGATCCGGGCGGCCTCGGCGAGCAGCGTGACGCCGGAGGCGCCGGACCACTCGGGGCGCGAGGTGCCGAAGTGGGCGCCGAGGTCGCCGATGCCGGCGGCGGAGAAGAGCGCGTCGCAGGCGGCGTGGGCGGCGACGTCACCGTCGGAGTGCCCGGCGAGCCCGTACTCCTCCCCCTCCCAGAGGAGGCCGGCGCACCACAGCTCCCGCCCCTTCTCGAAGGCGTGGACGTCGGTGCCGATGCCGGTGCGGGGAAGCACCGGGACCACCGGGGCCGGGACCGGGGAGCTGCTGTCAGAAGCCATCGTTGGCCCTCCTGCGGGCGAGTACGGCCTCGGCGAGGACGAGGTCGAGGGGGCGGGTCACCTTGAACGCCTCTTCGTGGCCGGGCACCACGACGACGGGCGCGCCGAGCTTCTCGACCATCCCGGCGTCGTCGGTGGCGCCCTCGCCGGCGAGGGCGACGGTGGCATGGGCGTTGACCAGGGTGTCCCGGTCGAAGCCCTGCGGAGTCTGTACGGCGCGCAGCCGGGCCCGCACGGGGGTCGCGACGACGCGCTCGGGGTCGCCGGGCCGCTCGGCCGGCTCGATCTCCTTGACCGTGTCGGCGAGGGGCAGCGCGGGGACGACGGCGACCGCCCCGTCCCGTACCGCCTCGATGACGGTGTCGACGACCTCGGCCGGGACGAGCGGGCGGGCCGCGTCATGGACGAGGACGGTGGTGATGTCGTCCGGCACCGCCTTGAGTCCGAGGTGGACGGACTCCTGGCGGGTGTCGCCGCCGGGGACGACGACGTAGTCGGTACGGTCGGGCAGGGCGTGGTCGTCGAGGAGGTTCTTGACCTCGGCGGCGCCGTCGGCGGGGGCGACCACGACGACGAGGGAGACGGCGCGCGAGGCGGCCATCGCCCGGACGGCGTGGACGAGGATGGGCGTGCCGTTCAACGCGCGCAGCGCCTTGGGGGCGCCCGGGCCGAGGCGGACACCACGGCCGGCCGCGGGGATCACCACGGCGGTCCGGCTTTCACGCGCTTGGTCTGTCATCGGTTGCACTCCGGCAGGTTTGTTTCCGCGGGCGACGTGGGTATGGCGTCGATGAGCTTGACGGTGACGCCTTGACCGGGCCCCTTCCGGCCCCTTCCGTGAGTACGGTCGGGTGGCGCCGTGCGAGAGCCGCGGGGGGATGCCGGCTCTCCGGTTCCGGGTGTACCGGGTTCCGGAGATCCTGGATCCGGGTCGAAGCTTGTGATCGGGGATCGCGTATCGCCGGTCGGGATCGGTGTCGTCGACCGGATCGGCGTCGCCGGCCGGACATCGCCGGTCGGGCGTCGGTGATCGGGATCGAGTTCGGTGATCGGGATCGGGATGCGGATCAGGGGGTCCGAACAGAGAGACGAACATGCCGCAGTGCCCGGCGACGGCACTGTGGAACCGTACGGTGGACCGCTTCTCAGCGGCCCACCGGGATTCACAGGACGTCTACGGGCACTGCGGCATCGTGCGTCGTGCTGACATGGCGGGTATGCCAGGCGTCAGGCGGTCGGCTCGGGTGTCGGGCTCAGGACGCGAGTACTTCGTCGAGAAGTGCCTCGGCCTTGTCCTCGTTGGTGTTCTCCGCGAGAGCCAGCTCGCTCACCAGGATCTGGCGGGCCTTGGCGAGCATGCGCTTCTCACCGGCGGAGAGTCCGCGCTCGCGCTCACGACGCCACAGGTCGCGCACCACTTCGGCGACCTTGATGACGTCACCGGAGGCGAGCTTCTCCAGATTTGCCTTGTAGCGACGGGACCAGTTCGTCGGCTCTTCCGCGTACGGCGCGCGCAGCACCTCGAAGACCCGGTCCAGCCCGTCCTGACCAACCACGTCGCGAACACCGACGAACTCGGCGTTGTCCGCCGGTACGCGTACCGTCAGGTCACCCTGCGCGACCTTGAGCACCAAGTAGGTCTTGTCCACGCCTTTGATCTGGCGAGTTTCGATGGCCTCGATCAGCGCGGCCCCATGATGGGGATAGACCACGGTGTCGCCAACCTTGAACGTCATGTGACAGGTACCCCTTCCGTGGCTATCCAGGGTAACACGGATACGGCTTCTTCTGAATGGCGTTTTCGCAGGTCAGGGCATATCTCGGGGCTTGACAACAGCGCGGCGGACGTGCTGCGGAGGTCTTCCGGAGTGCGGTATTCGCAGGTCGGAGCCGCTGCGCGGACGCAGGGAAACAGTGGTGTCACAGATGCCAGGAGGGGGCCGAGGAGGGAGTGATGCCCCGGTTCGCCAGGTTCGGTGTGGCGCTGTTCACGTACTCCGTTCGAGCATCGGCGGCGTGATCGACCACCCGTCCGGACCGATTCCCGAATTGATCACCGGGGTTTCTCGAATGCCTCCCGAAGGACCCGGATGGGGGAATGCGCGCACGATGGCCGAATTGATCACGGCGGATTTGTGAACGCCGGGTCAAACGAGGGGCAAACAGCGAGTCAATGTGTGGAGATCCAGCCATGTCGGCGCGTTATCGACGTTCCTCGGAACGGATCAGCGTCTGTTGGAGACCCACCCACGGGACGGTCGGAGGGCCGTCCAACGGCCCTCCGACGGCTGTCCGACGGCTGTCCGACGCCCGTCCGGTGGCGGGTCCGGTGGTGGCTCGTGACCGTCGGCAGCGGCTCCGACCACAGTCCGGCGAAGGCCGCGCGAGGCACCGGAGACGGGCAAGACACCCACTAGGGGGCGGGTCGGGTGCGAGGCGGAGAGTGCGGCTCGGTAACCTAAGGCCGCTGACACACCTTTAGCCGTTCCTTAGCCTGTCCGTTCGTCCTAGGAGATGCCGCCGCCGTGAGCCGCAGCCTTCGACGCGGCGCCCTCGCCGCCACCGCCCTCGTGATCTCGGTCGCCTCGCTGTCCGCCTGTGGTGCGGGTAACGACGCACAGACGCTCGGCATCCGGCCGGACAACGCCGGTGTCTCGGTCGATGACATCAAGGTCCTCAACGTCCTGGTCATCACCCAGCCCGAGCACGGTGCGGAGGGCCCCGCGGTCGTTTCCGCCACCCTCTTCAACAATGGTGACAAGCAGCAGACCCTCGAGTCGATCACCCTGCCGGGCACCTCGGCGACGGTGAAGCTGGCCCCCGCCAAGGGCACCGGTCCGGTCGTCGTCCCGGCCGGCGGCTCCACGCTGCTGGGCGGCGCGGGCAACGCGTCCGCCACCATCGAGAACGGCCGCGAAGCCGGCAAGAACGGCAGCTCGCAGCAGGTCGTCTTCAAGCTGAGCAAGACCGGCGAGGCGAAGGTGAACGCCTTCGTCGTCCCGGCCGCCAGCTACTTCAAGGAGTTCGGCCCGTCCGAGATCCCGGCCCTGCCGACCGCCACCGCCACCGCCACCCCGACGGGCACGGCGACCAAGCCCGCCGCCCCGACGGGCACGGCGACCCCGGGTAGCACCGCCGGCCCGACGGGCGAGGCCACTCACGCGGCCGGTCACTGACCGCCGTACACGCCGTACGCACGTATACGTGAAAGGCGCCCCCTCTCGGAGGGGGCGCCCTTCACGTATGGCCGCCGTCTTTACGGCTCGATCCCCCGCTCACACCGCGCCCCTCGCACCGCTCGGCCCCTGGGGGCCTCACGGGCTTCGGGACGCCGCGCCGGACTCCGTCCGGCCGCAGAGATCGCCGCCGTCTTTACGGCTCGAACTTGTAGCCCAGGCCGCGGACCGTCACCAGGTAGCGCGGGGCGCCCGGGTCGGGCTCGATCTTGGCCCGGAGGCGCTTGACGTGAACGTCGAGGGTCTTGGTGTCGCCGACGTAGTCCGCGCCCCAGACCCGGTCGATGAGCTGCATACGGGTCAGCACGCGGCCCGCGTTGCGCAGCAGCATCTCCAGGAGGTCGAACTCCTTCAGCGGCAGGTCGACCTTGCCGCCGCCGACCGTGACCACGTGGCGGTCCACGTCCATGCGGACCGGGCCGGCCTCCAGGGCGGCGGGGGTGACCTCCTCCGGCTCGCCGCGGCGGCGCAGGACCGCGCGGATGCGGGCGACCAGCTCCCGCGAGGAGAAGGGCTTGGTCACGTAGTCGTCGGCTCCTATCTCCAGGCCGACGACCTTGTCGATCTCGCTGTCCTTGGCGGTCACCATGATCACCGGGACGTTCGAGCGGCCGCGCAGCTGGCGGCACACCTCGGTGCCGGGCAGGCCCGGCAGCATCAGGTCGAGGAGGACGAGATCCGCTCCGTTGCGCTCGAACTCGTCGAGTCCGTCGGGCCCGGTCGCCGCCACGGCGACCTCGAAGCCTTCCTTGCGGAGCATGTACGACAGGGCGTCGCTGAAGGATTCCTCATCCTCGACGACAAGCACTCGGGTCACGGAAGGACCTCCGGGGCGATGAGCGGTTCGGTCATGAGTTCGGAAGTTGGTGCGGAAGTGGCGGGCGCGGGTGCCGCGGCGGACCGGCCTCCGCCGACGCGCCCGCGGCCGCCCGCGGCGTCGCCACGGGAGTGGTCGTCGGCGCGGTGGTCGTCATCGGGGTGGCCGCCGTCGCGGTCTCCCCGGCGGTCTTCAGAGCGGTTTTCAGGGCGGTTTTCTGGGCGGTCGGCGTCGTCGAAGCCGCCGTCGGCGCCGTCCGTAAAGGTGTCGTCGTCGAAGTCGTCACCTGCATAGTCCCCACTGGCGTAGCCGGTATCCGCGGCACGCCGGCCGCGTGCCGCGCCGGCCTCCGGCAGCCGCAGGGTGAAGGTCGAGCCCTGGCCCTCGGTGCTCCACACGGTGACCTCGCCACCGTGCGAGGCGGCCACGTGCTTGACGATGGCGAGGCCGAGCCCCGTACCGCCGGTGGCGCGGGAGCGGGCCGGGTCGACCCGGTAGAAGCGTTCGAAGACCCGCTCGCGGTCCTTCTCGGAGATGCCGATGCCCTGGTCGGTCACGGCGATCTCGATCAGGTCGCCACCGGGGGCGGCGACGCGGCGGGCGGCGATGCCGACCCGGGTGCGGGCGGGCGAGTAGTTGACGGCGTTCTCGACGAGGTTGCCGAGAGCGGCGGCGAGCTGGCCGCGGCTGCCCCAGACGTACAGGTCGGCCGCGCCTCCGGCGGCCATGGTGATCTGCTTGGTGGAGGCGGTGTGCCGGGAGCGGTCGATGGCCTCGGCGACCAGTTCGTCCACCCGTACCGGCTCGGAGTCCTCCAGCGGGTCGTCGTTCTGCACCCGGGAGAGGTCGATGAGCTCCTGGACCAGGTTGGTCAGGCGGGTGGCCTCGATCTGCATCCGGCCCGCGAAGCGGGTGACCGCCTCGGGGTCGTCCGAGGCGTCCATGACGGCCTCGGAGAGCAGGGAGAGGGCTCCGGTCGGGGTCTTCAGCTCGTGGCTCACGTTGGCGACGAAGTCACGCCGTACCGCTTCGATCCGACGGGCCTCGGTGAGGTCCTCCACGAGCAGCAGCACCAGCCGGGAGCCCAGCGGGGCGACCCGGGCGGAGACTGCGAGGGCCTCGACGCGGCCGGTGCCGCGCCGCGGCAGGTCGAGTTCGACCTGCCGTATCTCGCCGTCGCGACGGGTGTCGCGGGCCATGTTGAGCATGGGTTCGACAGCCAGTTTCCCGCCGCGGACCAGGCCGAGCGCGTACGCTGCCGAGCTGGCCTTGACCACGGAATCGCTCTCGTCGAGGACGACGGCGGAGGAGCGCAGCACGGACAGCACGGTGTCGACGCCGGGCGGCAGCACGGCGTCGGTGTGCAGAGAGGTACGGGTGGGTTTCGCCTGGTCGCGCTCGCTCCAGCGGAACGCCAGCATGGCGATCACGCCGGTACATACTCCGGCGATAGCGGCCAATGCGGCAACCGCCGCGTTCACGTCCATGCGTCCAGGTTATGCGGGTGTGGCGACACTCTCCCAGCCGTCCGAGTGGCTGCTCGAACAGTCGTCGCCCAGAGTTCACCGAGGGGACGGGTGTGATTCACATGCCGCGGAGGGTAACCGGGCCCGCGTCGCCCAGAGTTCACCTGGAGGACGCGTCCGGTTCACGCGGGCGGCCGGATCAGGACGCGTACGGGCCGGACCGTGGGAGCGTGGGGGTCCGAGCCCACGGGACTCCGGGCCCGGGACCACGGCCGTACCTGATCCGGACCGCGGGAACGGGGCCCGGGCGGTGGCACGGGGCCCGAGCCGCGGGCTTCGGGTCACGGCGTCGGACTTCGGGCACGGGTCACGAGTCACGGGCTCCGAGCCGGCCGCCCACGTTCGAGCGACGCGACGCGATGAAACGCGAGCGACGCGACGAGACGCGATGAAGGGACACCCATGCGGGACGCGTACCACGAGGAACTTGACTCGATAGGCGAAGGCCTCGTCGAGATGGCCCGCCTGGTCGGGTCCGCGATCGGGCGGGCCACCACGGCCATGCTGGACGCCGACCTGAAGCTCGCGGAGCACGTCATCGCCGCGGACCAGAAGGTCGACGACCTCCAGCACGACCTGGAGGCGCGCGCGATCGCGCTGCTCGCGCGGCAGCAGCCGGTGGCGACCGACCTGCGGATAGTCGTCACCTCGCTGCGGATGAGCGCCGACCTGGAGCGCTCGGGCGACCTGGCCCAGCACGTGGCGAAGCTGGCGCGGCTGCGGTTCCCGGACCGCGCGGTGCCGGACGACCTGCACGCCACGATCCTGCAGATGGGGCAGCTGGCGCAGCGGCTGATGGCGAAGGCCGCCGAGGTCATCATCACCAAGGACGTCGACCTGGCGCTTCAGCTGGAGCAGGACGACGACGAGATGGACCTGCTGCACCGGGCGCTGTTCCAGCACCTGATGGACGACCGCTGGAAGCACGGCATCGAGACGGCCGTCGACGTGACGCTGCTCGGCCGTTATTACGAGCGGTTCGCCGACCACGCGGTGTCGGTGGCCAAGCGCGTGGTCTACCTGGTGACGGGCGAGCACGCGGACGAGCTCCAGCCGGCGGACGCGCCCGTCGAGGGCGCGTAGCGGCGAGGAAGCGCAGGGACGAGGGGCACGCGGGTACGTCGGGCGGGCGTGGGCTCGCCCGGCGTGTCCGGCAGGCGTGGGCGGGTCCGGCGTGTCCGGCAGGCGTTGGGCGGGTCCGGCGTCTCGGGCGTATCGGGGCAGGGCGGCGCACACCGTCGCACACCACCGCACGCCTGTGCGCCGTTGATGCGCCGTGCGGGACGGGCTTGCAATGAGAGGAGGGCGACGTACGCCTCTCAGGGAGCCAGGGAGGGACCCCATGGCCGAATCTGCTCCGATACGCGACCACCCGACGCAGGATCCCGCGCGTGACGCGGGGTTCCTGACCGCCCTCAGCGGCTGCCAGTGCGGCCCGGGCTGCGGCTGCGGCTGCCAGTCCGGCGGGTCGTGCCAGTGCGGGGGCAGCTGCGGCTGACCGCGCGCGTGCCGAACGGTGCGGGCCCGCTCGTCTCGTACGGCGGGCCCGCACCGTCACGTCCCGCTGGCGCCGTCACCACCGCCGCCACCGCCGTTGCTGTCACCGCCGGCACCGCCGGCACCGGTGTCGCGCAGGTCCAGGAGGCCGACGGCCTGGTCGCCCGACATCTCGCCGGTCTCCCGGAAGCCGAGCCCGCGGTAGAAGGCGCCGGGGCCGTGCTCGCCCTGGTGCCAGGTCACGTACATCTCGTCCGCCCCGCGCCGCCGCAGCTCCTCGGCCACGGCCCGGACGGCGTACCGCCCGTACCCCTTGCCCTGCTGCCCGGCGTCGATGTTCAGCCGCCACAGGCCGCTGCGGCGGCCGGCTCCGTCCCACGGGAGGTCGAGGAAGGCCATCAGGAAGCCGACCAGCCGGTCCCCGTCGAAGATCAGCCGGGGCCAGGCGCCGTCCCCGTACGCGTACGCCTCGGCGAGCGAACGGACGACGGGCGCGACGTTGTCCTCCTGGTGCGGATGGACGCGCAGGTCGATCGCGGCGTCGACGGTGTCGGGGGTGACGGGTTCGAGGCGGAGACCGGTCGTCGCCCGCGTATCCGTACCCGCGTCCGTCTCCTCGTTCAGGCTCGTGCTCATGCTCATGGCGCCGGACGCTAGACGAGCCCGTACGCCCGCCGCGCGCGAATATCCGGCCGGGCGGCGTGGCGAGCGGCCTTCCGGCGCGGGCGCCGACGGCCCAGGATGGCCGCCATGACCTCCGTCCCCGCGCCCCGTACCTCGTCTCCCACGACTCCGGTGGTCCTCGGCCAGGCCACCGCGCCCGGCGAGGTCTCCGCCGGTCTGCGGCGGCGGCTGACGGAGTGCTGGATCGCGGTGACCAACGCGGGCGGGGCCGCCGGATTCCCGTTCCTGCCGGTCACGGAAACGCACGTCGCCCCGGTCCTCGACGGCCTCCTCGCCCGGCTCGCCCCGGACGGCCACCGGCTGATCACCGCGACGGCCGGCGGCGCCCTCGCCGGCTGGGTCGTCCTCGGCCACGATCCGAACCCGCTCGTCGCGCACTGGGGCTCGGTCCACCACCTCCAGACCCACCCGGACGTCCGCGGCCGGGGCATCGGCACCGCCCTCATGCGCGAACTCCACCGCGTCGCCCGCGACGAACTGGCCCTCGACCACCTGCGCCTGGCCGCCCGCGGCGGCGAGGGCCTGGAGTCCTTCTACGCCGCCCTCGGCTGGCACGAGACCGGCCGCTGGCCGAACGCCCTGCGGCTGCGCCCGGACGACACGCGGGACGAGGTGCTGATGCGGTACGCGTGCGGGGGCGCGGGCTGACGCGTATTTCCGTTCCCTGTACGGCGAAGGGGACACCGCGCGTCGTACGGCGTCCCCTTTCGCTCCGGCCCGGCGGTCAGTCCTCCCCTTCCCCCAGGAAGACCACCGAGCGCAGCTTGAGCCGGTCCGAGGCCGGGCGGCCGTGCGGGCGCAGTTTCCAGGAGTCGCCGGAGCAGTCGGGCCCGGTGAAGACCAGCGCCCACGCGTCGGTGCCGTTGTGCGGCGCGAAGGCCGGCTCGGAGGCGCCCGGGTCCGCGACCTCGGGCAGCGTGACACACACCCCGCTGTCCGGGTCGTGGAGGACGGCCGACTGGGGTTTGCCGTTCGGCCCGACGAAGCGGTAGCCGAAGTCGCCTTCGGCGGCGAAGGCGGGCGCGGCGAGGACGGCCGTGAGGGCGAGGGCGCCGCAAGCGGCGGTGGCGGTGTACCGAAGGCGCACGGGAGTCTCTTTCGTGAACAGGAAGAGCGTCGGACGACGGGCACCTCCGGGGCACCCTCCGCACCCCTACCGCGCCCTTCCCGCCCCCCATGCGCCCGTCCCCCGCCGAAAGGTTCCTGCCTCACCCGTCCGGCTCAGCCGCCGAACTCCCCCATGAGCTGGGTCACATGGACACGACCCCAGGCAACCGCGGGTCGCGCGTACACCCTCATCACCGATGACTCGTTCTCGAAGAAGGGTGTGCTCGTGTCCCGCTCTCCTCTTGATACGCGGTTCGCCGTCCGTACGGGCGCGATCGCCCTCGCCCTCGCCGCCGCTTGCGCTACGCAGACCGGGACCGCCGCGGCGGCTTCGCCGGGGTGCCCGAAGTACACCTCCACCTTCAAGTCGGTGGGGAAGACCTACGGCGTCTCCTGGCAGCTCCTCTCCGCCCTGGCACGGGTGGAATCCGGCTGCAATCCGTCGGCCGTGGGAGCGGCCGGTGGCCGCGGACTGTTCCAGCAGCTCCCGGCCGCCGGTGTCGACCTGCGCACCGCGACGAGCCAGACGAAGGCAGCCGCCAAGTTCCTGGCCGGGGCCAAGCGTCAGGTGGGCTCCCGGCCGGAGCTGCTGGCGGCGTCGATGAACGCGGGTGTCGCGGCGGTGAAGAAGTACAAGGGAGTCCCGCCGTACAAGGAGACGCAGCAGTACGTGAAGCGCGTGATGGCCCAGTACAAGGCGCTCACCCGCTAGCGCTGCCCGGGCACGGAAAAGCCCCCTGCCGGCGGGGAAGCCGCGGGCAGGGGGCCGATCGCGTGGGCTACTTCTTCTTGCCCTGGTTCTTCACGGCCTCGATGGCGGCCGCCGCGGCGGTCGGGTCGAGGTAGGTGCCGCCCGGGTTGAGCGGCTTGAAGTTCTCGTCGAGCTGGTAGCTCAGCGGGATGCCGGTCGGGATGTTGAGGCCCGCGATGTCGGCGTCCGAGACGCCGTCGAGGTGCTTCACGAGGGCGCGCAGGCTGTTGCCGTGGGCGGCGACGAGGACCGTGCGGCCGGCCAGCAGGTCCGGGACGATGCCGTCGTACCAGTACGGGAGCATCCGGTCGACGACGTCCTTCAGGCACTCGGTGCGCGGGCGGAGCTCCGGCGGGATCGAGGCGTAGCGGGCGTCGGCGGCCTGGGAGTACTCGTTGTCGTCGGCGAGGGCCGGCGGCGGCGTGTCGTACGAGCGGCGCCACATCATGAACTGCTCCTCGCCGAACTCGGCGAGCGTCTGGGCCTTGTCCTTGCCCTGGAGCGCGCCGTAGTGGCGCTCGTTCAGGCGCCAGGAGCGGTGCACCGGGATCCAGTGGCGGTCGGCGGACTCGAGCGCGAGCTGCGACGTGCGGATGGCGCGCTTCAGGAGGGACGTGTGGAGCACGTCGGGGAGCAGGCCGGCGTCCTTGAGCAGCTCACCGCCGCGGACCGCCTCCTTCTCGCCCTTCTCGGTGAGGTTGACGTCCACCCAGCCGGTGAACAGGTTCTTGGCGTTCCACTCGCTCTCGCCATGGCGGAGGAGGATCAGCTTGTACGGTGCGTCGGCCATGGTGACGAGCCTAGACGACGCCTGACGATTGACGCGCACCGTCAATTCACTGGCGTCCGGCGTATGAGATGCGTAAGTTACGGGAGCCACGAGAGGCACTTACATACACAGCACAGCACAGGGGGCCGGCCACTCATGTCCATCGCCGCACTCAGACGTTCCGCACGCGCCACGGTGGCGGGCTTCCCGGGGGGCTTCTGGTGGCTCTGGCTGTCGACCCTGGTCAACCGGACCGGTGCCTTCGTCCTCACCTTCCTCTCGCTCTACCTGACCCAGGAACTCGGCTACTCCGCCTGGTTCGCCGGGCTCGTCGTCGCCCTGCACGGTCTCGGCGGCGTCGCCGGCTCCCCGCTCGGCGGCATGCTGACGGACCGTTGGGGCCGCCGCCCCACCATGGTCGCCATGCACCTGACGACCGCCGGCTTCGCCGGGCTGCTCGCGTTCGTCACCAGCACCTGGGGCATCGCCCTCGTCGTGCTCGGCATGGGCGTGGCCATGCAGGCCGTCCGGCCCGCGATCAACGCCGCCATCGCCGACCTCGTCCCGGCCGCCGAGGTCCGCCGCGCCTACGCGCTCAACTACTGGGCCCTCAACCTCGGCTTCGCCATCGCCGCCATCGGCGGCGGCGCCGCGTCCGTCCTCGGCTACCGCACGCTCTTCCTGGTCGACGCCACCGCCACCGTGCTGTGCGCGCTGATCGTCTTCTTCCGGCTGCAGGAGACCCGGCCCGAGGCCGTGTCCGGCCCCTCCGCGGCGACGGGCGCGGCGGGCAAGGCGGCCGGCGCGCCGAAGGTCGGCATCGTCACCGTGCTGCGCGACGCGCCGTTCCGCACCCTGGTGACCCTCAACCTGCTGGTCTGCCTGGTGTTCACCGCCCCCTGGATCGGTCTGCCGCTCACCATGGCCGGCGAGGGCCTCGAACCGTCCGCCTACGGTGTCGTCATCGCCGTCAACGGCGTCGTGATCGTCGCGTTCCAGCTGCTGGTCAACCGGATCACGGACAAGCGCTCGCCCGTGATGCTGCTGACCGTCTCCTCGCTGCTCTTCGCCCTCGGCACCGGGGCCACCACGCTGGCCGGGAGCTCGGTCGCGTTCGCCGCGACCGTCGTCGTCTGGACCATCGGCGAGATGGTCCACGTGCCGACCAACGCCGCCGCCACCGCCCGGCTCGCGCCGGAGCACGCCCGCGGCCGCTACCAGGGCGTCATGGGCATGTCCTGGTCGGTGGCCGGTTTCGTCGCCCCGATCGGGGCCGGCTTGATCGTCGACGGGCCCGGGCCGGACATCCTGTGGATCGCCTGCGCCCTGATCGGCGCGGTCGCCGCCGTCGGCTACCAGACCCGGCTGCGTACCGTCCTCGCCGATGTCGAGGACGGCCACACGGGTACGGCCAGGGAGGAGACCCCGGCGCCCAAGGGCGTCGTCGCCGAGCCGGCCGCCGCCGTCGACGCCACCGCCTGATTGCCTGGCCGGAGAGGGAGATACGGCCGGAACTCCGGCCGCGTCCCTGTGCCGAAGCCGGCGGGCGTCAGCTCGCCGGCTTGCCCGTCAGGTTGCGGAAGGCGTCGAGGTTGCGGGTCGACTCGCCGCGCGACACCCGCCACTCGTACTCCCGCCGGATCGCCGTCGCGAACCCCATCTCCAGCAGCGTGTTGAAGTCGCCGTCCGCCGCCTCCAGGACCGAGCCGAGGAGCCGGTCCAGTTCCTCCGGGGTGACGGCGGTCAGCGGCAGCTTGCCGGCCAGGTAGATGTCGCCGAGCCGGTCGATCGCGTAACCGACGCCGTAGAGCTTGAGGTTGCGTTCGAGCAGCCAGCGGTGGACGCCGGCCTCGTTCTCGTCCGGATGGCGGACGACGAAGGCGTTGAGGGAGAGGGAGTGCCGGCCGGCGCGCAGCGACAGTGTCGTGAAGAGCTTGTGCGTGCCCGGGAGCCGTACGACGTAGGAACCCGGTTCGGGGGACTCCCACTCCAGTTCCGCGTCCTTGAACGCGTCCTCGATGATCCGCCGGATCCGCTGGACGCCCTCGGTGTCGACCTCAGCCATGGTGCGAGCGTACGCGACGGCGCAGCTCGCGGTGTTCCCGGTGATCACGCAGCCGGTGGTCGTGGATCGCGGCCGTGTACACGTCCGCCGTCCGGCCCGCCGCCGCGTCCCAGCCGAAGGAGCCGGCGTGCCGGGCCGCCGCCTCGCCCATCCGGGCGGACAGTTCCGGCTCGGCCGCGAACCGGGCGAGCATCCTGGCATAGTCCACGGGATCGTGGCCCCGCACGAGGAAGCCGGAGACCTCGTCCCGTACGGCCACGGGCAGACCGCCCACCGCCGCCGCGATCACCGGGGTGCCGGCCGCCTGCGCCTCGATGGCGACCAGGCCGAAGGACTCGCTGTAGGAGGGGACGACGAGCACGCTGGCGGCGCGGAACCAGTCCGCGAGCCGGTCCTGCCCGACCGGCGGCTGGAACCGTACGACATCGCATATGCCCAGCTTGGCGGCGAGCTTCTGCAGCTCCTCCGGCTTGGCGAGACCGCTGCCGCTCGGCCCGCCGACCACCGGCACCACCATCCGCGAGCGCAGCGACGGATCGCGTTCCAGCAGGAGCGCGACGGCGTGCAGCAGGATGTCCGGGGCCTTGAGCGGCTGGATACGTCCCGCGAAGGCGGGGATGAAGGCGTCCTGGGGCAGGCCGAGGCGGGCGCGGGCGGCGGCCCGGCCGTCGGCGGGGCGGAACCGCTCCAGGTTGACGCCCGGGTGGACGACGGCGATACGGGCCGGATCGGCGTCGTAGAAGCGGGCGAGTTCGCCGGCCTCCTCCGAGGTGTTGGCGATCAGCCGGTCGGCCGCCGTGACGATCTGGGTCTCGCCGATCACGCGGGCGGGGGGCTCGGGCGTGTCCCCCTCCGCGAGCGCCGCGTTCTTGACCTTGGCCATGGTGTGCATGGTGTGGACGAGCGGGACGCCCCAGCGCTCGGCGGCGAGCCAGCCGACGTGGCCGGAGAGCCAGTAGTGGGAGTGCACCAGGTCGTAGTGGCCGTGCCGGTGGCCCGCCCAGGCCTGCATCACGCCGTGCGTGAACGCGCACAGCTGGGCCGGCAGCTCCTCCTTCGCCAGGCCCTCGTACGGGCCGGCGTCGACGTGCCGGACGAGGACGCCGGGTGCCAGCTCGACGACCGGGGCGAGGCCGCCGGCGGTGGCCCGGGTGAAGATCTCGACCTCGACGTTGATCGCGGCGAGCCGCTTGGCCAGTTCGACGATGTAGACGTTCATGCCGCCCGCGTCGCCGGTGCCCGGCTGGTGCAGGGGGGAGGTGTGCACGCTGAGCATGGCCACGCGCCGGGGCCCGCGCTGCCGGCCGGGGAGCCGGAGCCGGGACGGCGCCGCCAGGGTGCCGGCGAACCGGGACACGTACTGGCTCACGTCGGCGATCCTTCCGCTGTCGGGCTGTGTCGGTCTGGACGGACTGTCCGGCCGGGCCGTCCGGCGGGACGGGCCTGGTCGGGTCGGGCCTGGTCGGGTCGGGCCTGGTCGGGTCGGGCCTGGTCGGGCCTGGTCGGGCCTGAGCCGTCTGCCTGGCCGGGCGGGCTGTCCGGCAGGCCGGGCGGGCCGGGCCGTCTCGCCGATCGGGCTGTGGCGCTGTCGGGGCGACGGGCCGGTCCGGCCGCCCTGGCGGGGCGGCGGGTCGGCGTGGGCGCGGGGCACACCGGGCGGCGGGCACGGCGCGCCCACCAGCACCGACAACACGCGCGTGGCGCGCTTTCATTTCCGCCGCCTCGGGCGCTTTGCCAATTCATTACCCGAGGGGTGTGGGGACGGTCACAGCGGACTCACCCCGTACGCTCGTTCCATGGCTCCGCGCACCACTCTTCCCCAGAGCTCCGCCTGGGGGCGCCCCCAGGGCACCGTCACCCGCGGGACCACCAACCCCAACCGCCTCCGCCGCCAGGACCGCTGGATCGCCGCCGTCCACGGCCCGGCGCTGCGCCGCTCCGGCCCGCCCCCGCTCGCCGTCGACCTCGGCTACGGCGCCGCGCCCTGGACCGCCGTCGAGCTGCTGACCCGGCTGCGCACCGCCGACCCCCGCACCCGGGTGGTCGGCATCGAGATCGAGCCGGCCCGGGTCGCCGCCGCGCAGCCGTACGCGCGCGAGGGCCTGGAATTCCGGCACGGCGGCTTCGAGGTGCCGGTGGCCGGCGAGGTCGCGCTGATCCGGGCCGCGAACGTGCTGCGCCAGTACGACGAGGCGCGGGTCGCGGACGTCTGGGCGCGGTTGTGCGCCCGGCTCTCGCCGGAGGGGCTGCTGGTGGAGGGGACCTGCGACGAGATCGGCCGGCGGCACGTGTGGGTCGCGCTCGACCGGACCGGGCCGCGGACGGTCACCTTCGCCACCCGGCTCGGCTCCCTGGACCGGCCCTCCGACCTGGCGGAACGCCTGCCCAAGGCGCTCATCCACCGCAACGTGCCGGGCGAGCCGGTGCACGCCTTCCTGCGGGACTTCGACCGGGCGTGGGCGGCGGCCGCCCCGTACGCCTCGTACGGAGCCCGGCAGCGCTGGATCCGCACCGTACGGGATCTGGCGGCGGACTGGCCGGTGACGGACGGGCCGCGGCGGTGGCGGCAGGGCGAGATCACGGTGCGGTGGGAGGCGCTGGCTCCGGTCGGACGCTGACGCGCGCGGGAGCTGAGGCGGGTGCGTATATGTACGCGCGCGTGGGGGCGCGCGCCAGGACGTATCGAAGCGCGCGGGAACGCACCGTGCGCCGCACTCGTCTCTCCAGGGGGAAGTGACCCGGCACGCCCTGACTCCCCCTGTTGCTTTCGGGGCACTCATGGCACTATCGCCAAAGGTCATGACCAAGTTACTGACGGTAAATCAGATCGCTTGTGATCGGACCGCCGGCCGGACGCACGACCAGACCAGAAACGGGTGCCGTCGCGCGCCTGAGGGGGAGCCAGTGAACCGACACCGCCATGCCCTTGCCGCGTTCACCGTGGCCTGTGCCCTGACCGTGCTGGCCTCGCCCGCCCTCGCCGTCCAGGCGTCCGCCGCCCCGCTCCGCCCGCTGCCCGAGCCGCCGTCGCTGCCGGCGAAGTCCCTGGAGGAGGTCCGCCAGGAGATCGACGGCCTCTACCGGGAAGCGGCCGCCGCCACCGACGCGTACAACCTCGCCGAGGAGCGCGCCAAGCAGCAGTCCGGCGAGATCGTGCGGCTGGCCCGGATGATCGAGGACGGCGAGAAGCGGATCGACGGCCTGAAGGCGCAGGCGGGTGCCGCGGCCCGCGCCCAGTACCGCAACGGCGGGCTGCCGGACGGTGCCCAGCTGGTCCTCACCAGCGACCCGGAGCTCTTCCTCGACCACGCGGGCCGGCTGAAGGAGAGCCAGAAGGCCACCAAGGACATGATCGCCGAGCTGACCCGTACGCAGGCCGAACTGACCACGTACTCCAAGGAAGCCGGCGACAACTGGACCAAGCTGGAGGCCGGCCGGGTCAAGCAGGCCCAGGCGAAGAAGGAGATCAACGCCAAGATCGACGCGGCGGAGAAGCTGGAGTCCCGGCTCGCCGCCGACGAGCGCGCCCGGCTGCTGCAGCTGGAGCGGCAGGAGCAGGACCGGGCGCAGACCGCCTGGGTCGGCTCCGGCGTCCTCGCCGGCCTGAGCGGCCGGACCAGCGAGCAGGGCAAGCGCGCGGTCGAGTTCGCCACGGCGCAGATCGGCAAGCCGTACGTGTGGGGGGCCGAGGGCCCGGGCTCGTACGACTGCTCGGGGCTGACCCAGTCCGCCTGGACGGCCGCCGGACGCACGATCCCGCGCACCTCGCAGGAGCAGTGGCGGCTGCTGCCGCGCATCGACATCAAGGACATGCGGCCCGGCGACCTGATCGTCTACTTCAAGGACGCGAGCCACATCGGGATGTACGTGGGCAACGGCTCGATCGTGCACGCGCCGCGTCCCGGCCGGAACGTCACCCTCGCGGGCGCGGGCTCGATGGAGATCCTCGGCGTCGTCCGCCCCGGCTGATCCGCCGGAAGCGATCCGCCGGGAGCGATCCGCCGAGCGCCCCTGGGTACGGGCGGCGACGCGGCGGACGGTGGGCGGCGGACGGCTTCGCGAGTGACGTTTGTCATCGCCCGCCGCCGCCCCGGAGGCCTCTGTGCGGCGACTACCTCCCCCTCCGTGGCATATGCCATACGGCCCAGGCGGTTCCCGGCCCGTTCGCCGTTCCTCTGCGGCGGGCGGGCCCGCTAGGGTCGGTCCCCGGCCCTCGGGGGAGGGAAGGAAACCAGACCGATGCCCGTACCCGTACCGCGCCAGAGGACCGAGCCTCTCGCGGCACCCGGAACTCCCGGCGCCGCCGGCGACCTCACGCTCCTGGTCGTCGAGGACGACCCGGCGGGCGCCCTCGCCGTACCCGAATTGCTCGACGCGGCCGGCACCCGGGTGCGTATCCGCACCGCCCGCAACCTCACCGAGGCCGAGCGGCTGCTCACCGACGACGTGCACTGCGTCCTGGTCGACCTCGCCCTGCCCGCCCCGCGCGCGGGCGACGGCGACGACCCGCTCGCACCGCTCCGGCACATCCTGCGGCTCGCGCCGCGCCACGCCGTCCTCGCCCTCGCCGCGTCCGCGGACGCGGAACTCGCGGCCGAGGCGGTCCGTGTCGGCGCCCAGGACCACCTCTTCCGCGAGGAACTCGACGGGCGGGTCCTCAGCCGCGCCATCCGGTACGCGGTCGAGCGCAAGCGCGCCGACGTCGTCCAGGTCAAGCTCGCCGAGTCCCGGCTGCGCGCCCAGGAGAACGCCCGCCTGGAGCGCGGACTGCTCCCGACGCCCCTGCTCGACGGCTCCGACCTGCGGTTCGCCGCCCGCTACCGGCCCGGCCGGTCCCGGGCGCTGCTCGGCGGCGACTTCTACGACACCGTCCGTACCGCCGACGGCACCGTCCACGCGATGATCGGCGACGTCTGCGGCCACGGCCCCGACGAGGCCGCGCTCGGCGTGGAACTGCGGATCGCGTGGCGCGCGCTGACCTTCGCGGGCCTGTGCGGCGACGAACTCCTCTCCACCCTCCAGCAGGTCCTGGAGCACGAGCGCGAGAGCGACGAGATCTTCGCGACCCTCTGCACCCTCGACATCGCGCCCGACGGGCGGCGCGCCGGCCTGTGCCTGGCGGGCCACCCCTCGCCGCTGATCGCCCGGCACGGGCGGGCGGCGCAGCTGCTGCCGTACGAGGACGGGGGGCCGGCCCTGGGACTGCTGCCGCGCGCCCGCTGGCCGCGCCGGCAGGTGGACCTCGGGGCGGCGTGGAGCCTGCTGATGTACACGGACGGGCTGATCGAGGGCCGTTCGGCGGGCCCGGATTCGCCGCGGCTCGGCCAGGAGGGGATGGTCGACATGATCAACCGCCAGCTGGCGACCGGGCTGCGCGGCGAGGCCCTCCTGGACGCGGCCGTCACGGAGGTGCGGTCGCTCAACGGCGGCGAGCTGACGGACGACGTGGCCGTGCTGGCCCTGGAGCGGCTGGAGGTCGCGCCGGGAGGCGTGGCGGGTGCGGGGGCCGGGGCGGTCGGCCTGGATGCTCGTCCGGAATGTAACAGGGCCCGGGGATAGCACCCCGGACCCTGTGTCCTGTCGTATCGCGTATCGCGTATCGCTTGCGGCGTGTACGGATACGGGCCGGTCAGCGGCCGCCGTTGTAGGGACCGTACGGCCCGTCGCTGCTGGAACCGCCGCGGCGCCGGCCGCCCCCGCTGATCTCGCGGAGCGCGGGCCGCACGTCGACCATGAAGACGATGGCGGCGACGAGCCCGGCGATCTGGAACATCATCAGCATCGGCCCGAGCAGCATCGCGCCCACCAGGTTGACGGCGAGGTTGCCGCCGAGCAGGAGCAGCCAGAACTTCTTCGTCTTCTTGTCGGCGGCGCGGTAGGCGTCCTCGCGGCCGAGGGCGGCGAAGACCAGCGAGACGACCGCCATGCCCAGGAAGAGAAGCGTGGACACCAGCAACAGGGTGAGGTTGAACCGGTCCATCAACATGCTGGGCACCGCCTTGAGGGTGTCTTGAGGGTGGGAAGGGGAAAGGTCGCCTCGCCGTCAAGGTACCTCGTGGAACGCTCCGGGCACGGGTGTACGGCCCGGGCCCCGGAGCGACAGGGGTGCCGGCGCGGCTGCTCCGCGCCGTGCGCCGCCTCCGCGCCATGCGCCGCCTCCGCGCCATGCGCCGCCTCCGCGGCGACCGCCTACTTGCCGGCCGTCTTGCTGGCCGCGGGCTTGCGCGCCGGCTCGGACTCCTCGGCCGCCGCCACCGGCTCGGTGACGGGCTCGGTGACGGGCTCCGTGACGAGTTCCGGCTCGGTGACGGGCTCCCTGACGAGTTCCGGCTCGGTGACGGGCTCGGTGACGACGACGGGCTCGGTCACCGGTTCGGTCACCGGCTCCGGCTCGACGGCGATGGCGATCTCGGTGATCTCCTCGGCGGCCTCGCCGCGCCACGTACGGACGGTCTCCTCACCGTGCGCGGCGAGCTCCTCGTACTTCTCCCGCGCCTTGACCGCGTACTCGGCGGCGACGCCGACCCCGCGCAGCGCCAGGTCCTGGGCCTGCTCGCCCAGCTTCTTCAGGTCGGTGTCGATGCCGCCGACGAGCTCGGCGAACTTCGCCTGCGCCTTCTCCTGCACCGCCTTCGGGTCCGTCTTCCGTACGGCCTCGATCCGCGCCGGCGCCTCGGCGGCCAGCTGCTCGATCAGCCCGGGCACCTTCTTGGCCTGCTGCACGGCGAGGTCGGCGGTGCCGGCGGCGAAGTAGAGGGGGGTGCGCAGTTCGTCGATGATGGCCATGGTCGTGGTCCTCCCAGAGGTTCTACGTGTCGGTGGACTGCTGCCGCGCCTGCCGCTACCGCTCGGAGGTACCGGGGGCGGTGCCGGCTGCGGCATTCTCGGCGGCGTTCTCCTTGCGGAACGAGTCGTAGATCTGGAGCAGCACCTGCTTCTGCCGCTCGTTGATCGAGGGATCGGCCAGGATGACGGCGCGCGTCTCCAGCTCCTCCCGCTCCTTCTCGTCGAGGATCCCGGCGCGCACGTACAGCGTCTCGGCGGAGATCCGCAGGGCCTTCGCGACCTGCTGCAGCACCTCGGCGCTGGGCTTGCGCAGCCCCCGCTCGATCTGACTCAGATACGGATTCGACACGCCCGCGGCCTCGGCGAGCTGACGCAGGGACAACTGCGCGGTCCGCCGCTGTTCGCGGAGGTACTCACCGAGATTGCCGACGTTGAGCGATGCCATGCCCCGACCCTGCCACCCGGCGCTAACTATTGCAAGCAGGTGCTTGCAATAGTTCCGTCACAGGAGAGGGAGGGGGCGGAGGAGAGAGCACGACGGAGGAGCACGACGGAGGGCCGATCGGACGGACGAGCGGACGCCACCGGGGCCGCCGCGCGCGTCCTCGGCCACCACCTCGACCAGCTCCCGGGCTCTCCCGGGCGGGACGCGACGCCGGCCTGAGCGGGCGGCGGAAAAGCCGTTGGCACACGTCCCACCCGGCCGCCAGACTGCCCGGCGTGACGCTTCACGAGAACGAGATCCCGGCCGACGAGACCCTGGTCCGCTCCCTGCTGAAGGCGCAGCGCCCGGAATGGGCCGAGCTGCCACTCACACCCGCGGGCGCGGGGACCGACAACACGATGTACCGGCTGGGCGACGACCTCCTCGTACGCCTTCCACGCACCGCCGACAACGGGCGGTCGCTGCGCAAGGAACAGGAATGGCTGCCCCGCCTGGCGCCCTTCCTCCCCCGCCCGATCCCCGCACCCGTGCACGCCGGGACGCCCACCGACGCGTTCCCCGTGGCCTGGTCGGTCTACCGCTGGATCGACGGCGCCGAGGCCGGCCCGGACACCGTCCGGGACTGGTCCGCGTTCGGCGCCGACCTGGCGGCGTTCGTACGGGACCTCCACCGCGTCGACCTCCTGGGGGCGACCCGCGAGGACGACGGTCTCGACTGGTACCGCGGGGGCGGCCTGCGGCCGTGCGACGCGTGGATCACCACGGCCCTCGACGACTGCCGGACCAAGGCCGGCGCCACCCTCGACGTCGACACGCTGGAGCGGCTGTGGCGGGCCGGTCTCGCGCTGCCCGATCCCGCGGGGCCCCACGTGTGGCTGCACGGCGACCTCAAGCCGACCAACCTCCTGGCCCGGGACGGCGGGCTGCACGCGGTCATCGACTTCGGCGGACTGTCGATCGGCTTCCCCGACGCCGAACACGCCACGATCTGGGACTTTCCCGCCGAAGCCCGCCGGGCCTACTGGGACGCCCTCGACCTCGACGACGCGACCTGGACCCGCGCCCGCGCCTGGGCGGTCGCGGTGGGCGTCAGCGGCGTCTCGTACTACTGGGACACCTTCCCCGCCTTCGTCGCCGAGTGCCGCGCCCGCCTCGACGCGATCCTGACGGACGCCGCGGCGCGCTGAGCGGCGCCCCTGACGGGCCGTCCCGCGGCGGGTCACATCGCGTCAGCTCAGCGGACCCGCGATGGCCGCGAGGGCGGCGAGGTGGCGGCGGTAGGCGGCCGTTCCCTCGCCGGTCAGGCGCAGCCAGGTGCGCGGGCGGCGGCCGATCTGGCCCTTCTCGACGGTCACCCAGCCCGCCTCCTCCAGCCGGGAGACCTGCTTGGACAGGGCGGAGTCGGTGATCTCCACGAGATCCCGTACGTAGCCGAAATCGGCCTTCTCCGTGGCGGCGAGCGCGGCCACGATCGACAGCCGCACGGCCGAGGACAGCAGCGGGGCGAGCGCGTGGCGCGGGTGCGGCCGCGGGGCCGCTCCCGGGCCCGCCGGGGCCTCCGAGGTTCCCGGGACCCCCGACGCCCCCGGCGTCTCCGATGCCTGTGTCATGTGGTACGTCCTTCCCGCCAGGCCGTCACGACGGCCGGCAACGCGCAGACTACGGCGGCCGCGGCCGCGAAGGCGACGCTGTCCGTGAAGACCAGGAAGCCGAGCGCGAGGGCCAGGCCGTAGGCGGCCACCCAGGCCCCGATCATCCGGAGGTGCTGCCGCGCGTAGCCCTGCGGCATCACCGGCTGCCGCACCGCGAACATGCCCAGGCTCACCGCCACCACGGCGTTCGCCCCCGAGCTGGCCATCGCTCCCACCATCCCGTGCCACAGCAGCACCGCGGGCACCAGGATCAGCTGCCAGCAGGCGAACATCCACAGGTACCTGACGTACCAGCGGCTGCGCGCCCGCGCGGTCGCCTCGATCCGGGCCGCCCCCGCCAGTACCGCGGCCGCGTCCATCTGCTCAGGCATGGCACACCCCTCCCGTCGTCGCCGGGGAATCCCCTTGTCCATCCCGGCATCTACTTTCCAAAGTAGCAAGTACTTGCCGACGAAGATAGAGAGGGCTGCCGGCGCGCGCGGGGAGGCGCTCGCCCCTACGTCACCGCAGGTCAGAGCACCTTTGGGTGACGCCACCGACACCGCCCCACCCGACACGGACTGTGAGCTGCGGCACACGCTGTCACAGGCGTCGCGGGCCCGGTGTCTTGAGGTCGACCCCCTGAAACACGCAGGGGAGGCGGAGGAGGGACACCATGACCACCGAGAACAACACCGAGAACCGCGCCGAGACCAGGGTCGTCGTGATCGGCGGTGGGTACGCGGGCGTGATGGCCGCCAACCGGCTGACCCGGGACCCGCGCGTGCGCGTCGACCTCGTGAACCCGCGCCCCGAGTTCGTCGACCGCGTCCGGCTGCACCAGCTGGCCGGCGGCACCCACGCCGCGACCGCCGACTACCGCGAGCTGCTGGCCGGCCGGGTCCGGCTCGTCGTCGGCTCCGTGACCCGGATCGACACCGCCGCCCGCGAACTGGAGCTGGCCGGTACGGACGCGCGCGAGGGCAACGGCCGAACCCAGGACCAGGACCAGGGCCAGGGCCAGGGCCAGGGCCAGGGCCGGAAGCTCGCGTACGACTACCTCGTGTACGCGGTGGGCAGCGGCAGCGCGGACCCGGGCGTGCCGGGAGCGGCCGAGTTCGCGTACCCGCTCGCCGACCTGGAGGAGACCCACCGGCTGCGTACGGTCCTCGACGACACCCCCGACACCCGCACCGTGACCGTCGTCGGCGCCGGCCCCACCGGCATCGAGACCGCCGCCGAACTCGCCGAGCAGGGCCGCCGGGTGACCCTGGCGGCCGGCGGGGAGCTCGGCCCGTACCTCCACCCGAAGGGCCGGCGCGCCGTGGCCCGCCGCCTGGCCGCGCTCGGCGTCACCGTGCTCACCGGCCCCGGCGCGCGGGTCGCGGCCGTGTCGCGCGAGAGCGTCACGCTCGCCGACGGGCGCGAGCTGCCGAGCGCGGTGACCGTGTGGACCGTCGGCTTCGGCGTGCCGGACCTCGCCGCCCGCAGCGGGCTGCGGACCGACGCGCTCGGGCGGCTGCTCACCGACGAGACGCTGACCAGCGTCGACGACGACCGTATCGTCGCCGCCGGCGACTCGGCGGCCCCGTCAGGCCTGCCGCTGCGGATGAGCTGTCAGGCCGCGCTGCCACTGGGCGCGCACGCCGCCGACACCGTGCTGCACCGGATCGCGGGCGAGCGCGCCACGCCGATCGCGATGGGCTTCGCCGGGCAGTGCCTGAGCCTGGGGCGGAGGGCCGGGCTGTTCCAGGTCGCGCGCAAGGACGACGTCGCGCGCGGGATCCACCTCGCCGGGCGCCCCGCGGCCTCGGTCAAGGAGTATGTCTGCGCGAGCATCGTCAAGCAGCTGACGCGGGAGGGGCAGAAGCCCGGTTCGCTGACGTGGGAGTGGCTGAAGGACCCGAAGCGCGCGGAACGGCTGCGCGCGCGGACGGGCACCGCTACCGTTCCCACCGCCCCGACCGCCCCGACCGCCGCGCACAGCTGACGTCCCGCCACCACCCCCGAGAGGATTCCGTCGTGGATGCCGCCGACCCGGCGACCGAGAGCTTCGTCGCCCACCGCAACCTGCTCTTCACCGTCGCGTACGAGATGCTCGGATCGGCGGCCGATGCCGAGGACGTCCTGCAGGAGACCTGGCTGCGCTGGGCCGGCGTCGACCTGTCGGAGGTCCGCGACCAGCGCGCGTACCTGGTCCGGATCACCACCCGCCAGGCGATCAACCGGCTGCGGACGATGAGCCGCCGCAAGGAGTCGTACGTCGGCCCGTGGCTGCCCGAACCGCTGCTCACCACCCCCGACGTGGCACAGGACGTCGAACTCGCCGAGAGCGTGTCGATGGCCCTGATGCTCGTCCTGGAGACGCTGTCGCCGACGGAGCGGGCGGTGTTCGTGCTGCGCGAGGTCTTCGATGTCGGGTACGAGGAGATCGCGGCCGCCGTCGACAAGACCCCGGCCGCCGTCCGGCAGATCGCGCACCGCGCCCGCGCCCACGTCGAGGCCCGCCGCCCCCGCGAGGTCGTGCCGGCGAGCGCGACCCGCGCGGCCTTCGACTCGTTCCGCAGCGCCCTCGACACCGGCGACCTGCAGGGCCTCCTCGACGTCCTGGCCCCCGACATCGTCCTGCTCACCGACGGCGGCGGGATCAAGTCGGCGGCCCGCCGCCCGGTCCTCGGCGCGGACAAGGTGGCCCGCTTCATCCTGGGCGGCATCACCAAGTACCGGATCGTCCTCACCACCGTGCCGACCGTCGTCAACGGCAGCCCGGGCCTGGTGATGATGGTCGACGGCGAGGCCGACGGCATCCTCGCGTTCCGCTTCGAGGGCGACCGGATCTCCGGCCTCTACTTCGTCCGCAACCCCGAGAAGCTGACCCGGATCGACGAGGAGACACCCCTCTCGCTCCGGTGAACGGACGCTCCGGTGAAAGGACGCTCCGGTGAACAGCCGCCCGGGGCCGCCGCAACGGCCGCCCCGGGCGCTACTCCCCCACGTACCGCGCCAGGTGCTCCCCCGTCACCGTCGACCGCGCCGCCACCAGCTCCGCCGGCGTCCCCTCGAACACGACCCGGCCGCCGTCGTGCCCCGCGCCCGGCCCGAGGTCGACGATCCAGTCGGCGTGCGCCATGACGGCCTGGTGGTGCTCGACGACGATGACCGACTTGCCGGAGTCGACGAGCCGGTCGAGCAGCCCCAGGAGCTGTTCGACGTCGGCGAGGTGAAGGCCGGCGGTGGGCTCGTCGAGGACGTACACGCCGCCCTTGTCGCCCATGTGCGTGGCCAGCTTGAGCCGCTGCCGCTCGCCGCCCGAGAGGGTGGTCAGCGGCTGCCCGAGGGTGAGATAGCCGAGGCCGACATCGGCGAGCCGGGTCAGGACGCGGTGCGCGGCGGGCGTACGGGCCTCGCCCTCGCCGAAGAACGCGGCGGCCTCGTCGACGGACATGGCGAGGACCTCGGCGATGTTCCGGCCGCCGAAGTGGTAGTCGAGCACGGCCGCCTGGAACCGCCGCCCCTCGCACTCCTCGCACTCCGTCGCCACGCCCGCCATCACCGCGAGGTCGGTGTAGATGACGCCCGCGCCGTTGCAGGTCGGGCAGGCGCCCTCCGAATTGGCGCTGAACAGCGCCGGCTTCACGCCGTTGGCCTTGGCGAACGCCTTGCGGATCGGGTCGAGGAGACCGGTGTACGTGGCGGGGTTGCTGCGCCGCGAGCCGCGGATCCCGCTCTGGTCGACCGACACCACGCCCGCGCCCGCCGGGACCGAGCCGTGCACGAGCGAGCTCTTGCCGGAGCCGGCGACCCCGGTCACGACGGCGAGCACGCCGAGCGGGAGGTCGACGTCGACGTCCCGCAGGTTGTTCGCGCGCGCCCCGCGGATCTCCAGGACGCCGTTCGCCTTGCGTACGGCGCCCGGGTCCTTGATGCGGGCACGGTCGCCGAAGTGCCGCCCGGTGACCGTGTCGCCGGCCCGCAGCCCGGCCACGGTGCCCTCGAAGCAGACGCTGCCGCCTCCCGTACCGGCGCCCGGCCCGAGGTCCACCACGTGGTCGGCGATCGCGATCGTCTCCGGCTTGTGCTCGACGACGAGCACCGTGTTGCCCTTGTCGCGCAGCCGCAGGAGCAGGTTGTTCATGCGCTGGATGTCGTGCGGGTGCAGCCCGGTGGTCGGCTCGTCGAAGACGTACGTGACGTCCGTGAGCGACGACCCGAGGTGCCGCACCATCTTCACGCGCTGCGCCTCGCCGCCCGACAGCGTACCGGCGGGGCGGTCGAGCGCGAGGTAACCGAGGCCGATCTCCACGAACGAGTCGAGGGTCTGCCGGAGCGTGGCGAGCAGCGGCGCGACGGCCGGGTCCCCGATCCCCCGTACCCACTCCGCCAGATCGCTGACCTGCATCGCGCACGCGTCCGCGATGCTCACGCCGTCGATCTTCGCCGACCGGGCGGCCTCGGTCAGCCGGGTGCCGTCGCAGTCGGGGCAGATGGCGAAGGTGACCGCGCGCTCGACGAAGGCGCGGACGTGCGGCTGGAGCGTGTCGACGTCCTTCGACAGCACCGACTTGCGCAGCTTCGGGATCAGGCCCTCGTAGGTGAGGTTGACGCCGTCGACCTTGATCTTGGTCGGTTCCCGGTGCAGGAGGTCGTCCAGCTCGCGCTTGCTGAACTCGGCGATCGGCTTGTCCATGTCGAAGTAGCCGCTGCCGCCGAAGATCCGGCCGTACCAGCCGTCCATGCTGTAGCCGGGGATGGTGAGCGCGCCGCCGGCGAGCGACCTCGTGTCGTCGTACAGCGCCGTCAGGTCGATGTCGGAGACCGCGCCGCGGCCCTCGCAGCGCGGGCACATGCCGCCGGTGATCGTGAAGCTGCGGCGCTCCTTCACCGTCCGGCCGCCGCGCTCGAACGCGACCGCGCCGCCGCCGCTTATCGAGGCGACGTTGAACGAGAACGCCTTCGGGCCGCCGATGTGCGGCGTGGCCAGCCGGCTGAAGAGGATGCGCAGCATGGCGTTGGCGTCGGTGGCGGTGCCGACGGTGGACCGCGGGTCGCCGCCCATACGGCGCTGGTCGACGCTGATGACGGTGGTGAGGCCGTCGAGGACGTCGACGTCGGGGCGGCCGAGGGACGGCATGAAGCCCTGGACGAAGGTGCTGTACGTCTCGTTGATCAGGCGCTGCGACTCGGCGGCGATCGTGTCGAAGACCAGCGAACTCTTCCCGGAACCGGAGACTCCGGTGAAGACGGTGAGCCGGCGCTTCGGGATCTCGACGCCGACGTCCTTGAGGTTGTTCTCGCGCGCGCCGTACACGCGGATCATGTCGTGGCTGTCGGCGGCGTGCCGCGTGCTGGTGCTGTTCGTGCTGGTGCTGTTCGTGCTGGTGCTGTTCGTGCTGGTGCTGCTCGCGCTCGTCCCGCTCATGTACGTGCGTCTCCCTCGTCACCCTCGTACGTCCTCCCGGCCAGGCTAGGCGGGGACGGGCCGAAGCGGCTTCTCCATTCCTGATCCCTGTCGTCCGGTCCGGATGTCAGGCGGATACGGCAGGGTGGAAGGGTGACTCCGACCCGATCCTCCCTCGACGACCTGGCGCGGCTGCGCCACGCGCGCGACCTGATGGACCGCGACTACGCGGAGCCGCTGGACGTCCCGGCCCTGGCGCGGGCCGCGCTGATGTCGCCGGGCCACTTCTCGCGCAGTTTCCGCGCCGCGTACGGGGAGACGCCGTACGGCTACCTCATGACGCGCCGCGTCGAGCGCGCGAAGACGCTGCTGCGGCGGGGCGACCTGAGCGTGACGGAGGTGTGCTTCGCGGTGGGGTGTACGTCGCTGGGGTCGTTCAGCTCGCGCTTCACGGAGCTGGTCGGGGAGAGCCCGAGCGCGTACCGGGCGCGGGACCACGAGGCGGGCGAGTCGATCCCGGGGTGTGTGGCGATGTACCTGACGCGGCCGACCCGGGCGGGGACGGCGGGCCGGCCCACGCCCGTACGACCGGTCGCCGCGGAACCGGTCACGAATGGAGAAGCGGACGGCCGCTCCGGCTCGTAGCGTCGACGCCATGAACACCATCAACGTTTCCCAGTGCTTCATCGCCGTCGACGACCACGACAAGGCGCTCGCCTTCTACCGCGACGCCCTCGGCCTGGAGGTCCGCAAGGACGTCTCCTTCGAGGGGATGCGCTGGGTGACGGTCGGCTCGCCCACGCAGCCGGACGTCGAGATCGTCCTCGAACCGCCGCTGGCCGACCCGAACGCCCCCGCCGCCGACCGGCAGGCCGCCGCCGAACTGCTCGCCAAGGGCATGCTGCGCGGCGTCAACTTCCGTACGGACGACGTGGACGCCACCTTCGAGCGGGTGCGCGCGGCGGGAGGCGACGTCCTCCAGGAGCCGATGGACCAGCCGTACGGGGTCCGGGACTGCGCGTTCCGCGACCCGGCGGGCAACATGCTGCGGTTCAACCAGCCGCGACGATGAGCACGGCCGCCGGCACGGAGGTGAACAGCGGCCACGTGAGACCGGCGGTCAGCACGCGGGCGGGCACGCACAGGCGTCGTACCGGCGGTCAGCACGCGGGCGGGCACGCACAGGCGTCGTACCGGCGGCAGGAAGGCGACACCGACCGGTACGGCGACCACGAGCGCGGGGCGCGAGCACGAGCAGGGCGTACTCATTCCCGGCCGCGGGGCTCCTCGGCCACCCGCACCACCCACGCCGTGACCGCCGCGTAGTCGGCGTCGCCGAGGCCCGTCCGCGGGTCGACGCGGTGCAGGAGCGCCGGGGCCGGGTGGTGGGCGGCGGCCCAGGCGCGGTCGGCGGGGCGGATCTCGTCGTCCAGCCAGACGTACGGCCGCCCGCCGGCCCACACCGACAGCGGCCGGGTCTTCCAGTGCAGGCCCGCCCCCAAGTCCGCCTCCAGATCCGCCACCCTCTCCGCCTCCAGCTCCTCCTCCAACTCCTCCGGCCAGTCGACGACGGGCAGCGGCGGCAGCCCGAGCCGCGGCGCCAGGACCTCGTTCGCCGCCTCGCCCCAGGTGGTCGCCCACACCAGCTCGCAGCCGAGCCCGGCGAGCCGCCGCCCGTGCGCGGGGTCCACGCGCCGCACGAGCGGATGCACGCCGGGCGGCGGAACGGGGGCGTGGCAGGGGTACGTGTACGGGGGCGGGGCACCGAACGGGATCAGGGGCCCGTCCACGTCCAGGAACAACAGGGGCCGCATACCACCCAGCCTGCCACCGTTCGCCTGCCACCGTTCGCCTACGGCCGGGCGGTCTCCGCCAGGGCTCCCGCCAAGGCCCCGGCCAGGGCCGCCGGCAGGGGTTCGGCGTGGACCAGGGCGAGGCGGGAGACCGCGCGGGTGAGGGCCACGTACAGCCGGTGCGCGCCGCGGGGTTCGGCCGCCACGATGGCGGCGGGTTCGGCGACCACGACGTGGTCGTACTCCAGGCCCTTCGCGAGCGAGGCCGGCACCACCGTGACCCGGTCGGCCGGGAAGCCCCGCTCCCGCAGCGGGCCGACCACCGCGTCCGCCGCGATGACGCCGACCGAGCCCTCCTCGGCGAGCGCCGCCCGTACCGCCTCGGCCACGCCCGCCACGACGTCGTCGACCCGCCGTACGGTCACCTCGCCGCCCGCGCGCAGCGAACGCCCGGCCCAGTCCGCCGCGCCCAGCTCCGGCAGCAGCCGGTTGGCGAGCTCGACGACGGCCGCCGGGACGCGGTAGCCGGTGGTGAGGGGCACCAGGGTCGCGTCGGGTTTGCCGAGGTGGGCGAGCTGGGCCGGCCAGTCGCGGGCAGCCCACGGGGTGGTGCCCTGGGCGAGGTCGCCGAGGACCGTGAGGGACCCGAACCCGGCGCGGCGCGCGATGGCCCGGCACTCCATCGGCGACAGGTCCTGGGCCTCGTCGACGACGATGTGCGCGTAGCCCGCGGGGTGTTCGATCAGGCCGGCGAGTTCGTCGAGGAGGACGAGGTCGGCGGCGGTCCAGCGGGCGCTGCGGTACGAGCGCGGGGGCTTCGTCCAGCGGATCGCGGCGCGTTCGGCGGGTGTGAGGAGCGGGTCCCCCTCCGGGGCCGTGGGGCCCGGCGGCTCGGTCAGGATCTCGGCGAGGACCTCCTCCGGGGTGGCCTTGGGCCAGCACGCGTCGAGCCAGGCCGTCACCGGCCGGGCCCGCTCGATCCGGCGCGTCCAGACGGCGCCGAGCACCCCGGCCCGGCGTTCGGCGCGCAGCTGGAGGGCGCGGACGGCGCGGGCGCGGACCCGTTCGCGGCCGGTGGCGTAGGGCGGGGCCTCGTCCCGTACCGCCGCGACGATCCCGGCCAGCTCGTGCGCGGGGACCCGCCAGTGGTACGAGCCGTCCGGCACCACCAGGTCGCCGGCCTCGGCGGACGCCGCGTCCACGCGCGCGTAGAGGGCCCGGCGCAGCACCTCCGCCATCCGTGCGTCGTGCTTGACGCGGGCCGCCGCCTCGCCGTCCTCGGCGCGTACCTCGTGGCGGGCGATCTCGTCCTGGACGGTGGACTGGCGCACCCCGGTCTCACCGAGCGCGGGCAGCACCTCGGCGATGTAGGAGAGAAAGGTGCGGTTGGGGCCGAGGACGAGGAGTCCGGAACGCCGGAGCCGCCGCGGGTGGGTGTAGAGGAGATACGCGGCCCGGTGCAGGCCGACGGCGGTCTTGCCGGTGCCGGGGGCGCCCTGCACGCAGATCGAGGTGGCGGGGCCGGAGCGGACCAGGTCGTCCTGTTCGGGCTGGAGGGTCGCGGCGATGTCGCGCATGGGGCCGACGCGGGGCCGTTTGATCTCCGTGGCAAGGATCGCGCTCGCGCCCGGTCCGCTCACGTCGCCTGCCGTACCGGAGGTCTCGCCCAGGTACTCGTCCTCCAGCGCGGTCAGGTCCGCCGACGCCCCGAGGCTGCCCGGCGCCCAGCCGAAGCGGCGCCGGCGCTCCACACCCTGGGGATCCTTCGGCCCGGCCTGGTAGTACGCGCGGGAGACCGGCGCCCGCCAGTCGACGACCAGCGGCGGGGCGGCCGGGTGCTCGGCGACCCGGCGGCGGCCGATGTGGTGGACCTGGCCGTCCGTACGGTCGAGGCGGCCGAAGAAGAGCGGGCCGGGCGGCATCTCGCGGAAGACCTTGGCGCGGCTGCGCAGGTGGTGGCCGAGGGCCTCGGCGTCGGCCCCGGAGGCGGCGGTGTCCTCGCCGGTGACGACCTGTTCCTCGACGCCCTCGATCATGCGGGCGAGGGCGGCGCGGCAGGCGTCGTGGTGGGCGCGTTCCCGGTCGAGGTCATGACGGAGGGGCTGCATGCCGTCCAGGGTCCCTCGCGAACCCCAGAAAACGCAACTCGGTTACATTTTTTACTTGGCCATCTTCCAGGAGGGTGCCGGCGCGTCAGTACGGCAGGCCCTCCGCCAGCCCCCGGAACGCCTCCCGCGTCGCCTCCACCGCCCCCGGCAGCACCGCGTCGACCGGCTCCCCCGCCGTGATCCGCCGGATGTTCTCGTCCGCCAGGACCCGCAGCACCACCACGATCTGGGCCGCCGCGAGCCGCGCCCGCAGGGGAATCTCCGCGTCCGTCCCCTCCGGCATCCCCTCCGGCGTCCCCTCCAGCGCGGCGGCGAGCACTCCCTCCGACCGCGCCTGGAACGCCTGCATCCGCGCCACCAGCGACGGCGTCCCGTGCAGCAGCCGCAGGAACGCGAGCACCTGCGGCGCGTCGTTGAGCCCGGTCACCGGGTCGCGCCGCTCCAGGCCCGCGAGGACGTGGTCGCGCAGCGCGGTCAGCGGCGGCACCCCGGCCTCCCGGGCGGCGGCCACCACCCGGGCCGGCTCGTCCTCGTGGTCGGCGAACCGGTGCAGGACCAGGTCCTCCTTGGCCGGGAAGTAGCGGAACAGCGTCGGCTTCGACACCTCGGCCGCCGCCGCGACCTCCGCGACCGAGACGGCGTCGAACCCCTTCTCCAGGAAGAGCGCGATGGCCACCTCGGAGAGCGTCTGCCGCGTCCGCTCCTTCTTCCGCTCCCGCAGTCCGCTCACTCCCGGAACCTCCACACGCCTACCCCCGGCCACTGGTCAGAAGATGTCCATGCTCCACGGTCGGCGCGGGGTCCGCAGCAGCAGGTCCGCCCGCGCCGCCGCGCCGGCCGTCGCCTCCTCGATCCGGCCGAGCGCCACGAGCCGTTCCGCCGACTCGTCGCCGAGCGCCAGCCTGCCCAGCTCCGCCACGTCCAGGACCAGGTCGGGGGCCGTCGTCACCGGCGTACACGCGCCGCCCTCCGGGGAGGCGTCGAGCCGGTAGCGCCCGCCCGCGAACCCGGCCGCGTCCTTCACGTCCAGGACCAGGGTGCCCTCGGCCGCGTACGTACGCGGCTCGAACACCTTCGGCACGTCCAGGATCCGCAGCCACAGCATGTCGGCGTGGGTGAGGACCTGCGCGGCACGCGGGTCCGGCAGGAGCAGCGGCAGGATGTCGTCGGGGGCGCGGTAGCCGGTACGGACCTTGACGATCCAGTCGATGGAGCAGACGTACCGCCACAGGGCGCGCTCGGCGGCCGGGGTGACGCCGAACAGATCGCGGACGGTCAGGGTGTTCTGCGGCTGCTTGCCGTCGTTCCACTTGGCGTCGGCGACGTACGCGACGTAGCCCTCGGCCTCGCCCGCGTCGTTGCGGTAGACGGCGTAGAACGGCTCGGTCCACGGCTCCGCCTGATACGAGACGCCGGTGCCGATGTCCCAGCCGCGCGCGTCGCGGTCGGTGACTCCGGCCCGCAGGCCGGCGAACCGGCGGTGCAGCGCCGGGCCCTCCTTGCGGATCTCGGCGCCGTCGGCCAGTTCGATCCGGCCCCCGCCGTCCTCGGCCGAGGGCCCGGACCAGCGGCGGTCGAGACCGGTGCGGGTCACGTCGACGGCCCACTCGATGAGCGAGCTCGCCGGGCCGAAGCCGAACCGGCCGTAGATCGGGTACTCGGCGGCGATCAGCGTCGCGCACGCGTCGCCGCGCTCCTTCGCCGCCGCCAGATCGCCGGCCATCATCCGGCTGAGCAGCCCGCGCCGGCGATGGGTCGGGGCGACGCTGACCCCGGTGACCGCGTCCGCGGCGAGCCGGGCGCCGCCGACCGTACTCAGACTCTGCTCGAAGGAACGGAAGGTGGCGACGATCCGGCCCCGGTCGAAGGCGGCGTACGTGCGGGACAGGTCGTAGTGCGGAAGCCGGTCGGCGACATCCTCGTCCGCCACGACCGGCTGCACGAGGAAACCGGTCTTCAGACTCCGCAGCCATTCGGGGAATTCGGACGCGTCGATCGGACGCACGTCGAGGCTCATCCCCCGAGGCTAGGCAGGAGCGCCCGCCGTCCGCACCCGAGTTTTCCCGGGCCCGTACGGCCGCCTTCCGGCGTCTCCCGCCGCCTCCCGCCCCCGGCTCCCGACACCTCCTGGCTCCGGCTCACGCCAGCAGGTCGTCGACCTGCGCCTCGCCCTCCCGGTAGCGGCGGGCGATCTCCGCGCCGCAGTCGTCGGCGGTCCGCTGGAGCTGGTGCCGGCGCCGCGACACCTGCTGCTCGCAGCCCGCGAGCCGGCCCATGGCCGTCCGCAGTTCCTCGTCCGTACGGGCCGACAGGTCCGACAGCTCGACCTCCGACAGCGTCTCGGCCGCCAGCCGCCGGTACTCCTCGCCACGCGGCGTCGACAGCGTCACGTGCCGGGCCGAACGGGCCGCCGCCCCGGGGCGCGCCGGAGTGTCCGCCAGGATCTCGGAGAGCCGGTCGAGGACCGGCGTCTCGGGGGCGCAGCGGCGGGCCAGTTCGGCCCGCAGGATGTCGATCCGGCCCTGGAGCATCCGCCGTACGTAGCTCAGGTCGGCCTCGTCGCTCTGCGCGTCGCGGCGCAGCGCCCGCAGCTCGGGCAGCCGCAGGGTGCCGAGATCCGGATGCGGCCCGCCGGAGGGCGGGAGATCGGGATCCGGAAGCTCTGGACACGGCGGACTGGGATGCGACAGCTCGGGCAGTTCGGGCAGTTCGGGCTCGGCGGTCCGCTGGACGGGCGGCCGTCCGACGGCGCCGGCGGCCGTGAGACCACCGGCCGCGAGGCCGTCGGCACGGGTCAGCGGTACTACGGAACCGGACGGCGTGGGCCCGGTGCCAGATGCGCTCATGAGAATCGTCCCCTCGACCGGTGCGGGCGAAAGCGCACCGTCTGTAAGGAATGGTGCCACTGGAGCGAGGGCCTACGCAGGCGGTCTGCACCCGTTCGGCCCTGCCGGTGTCGGCCGGGCGACGGGTCGGTAGGTTGGTCCGCATGCGAGCGGTGGTGCAGAGGGTCGACGGCGCGAGCGTCGTCGTCGCAGGGGAGACCGTCGGCGAGATCGCCGGCGAGGGGTTGTGCGTGCTGGTCGGGGTGACCCACGACGACACGCCCGAAAAGGCCGCGCAATTGGCCAGAAAACTCTGGTCCGTACGGGTGCTGGAGGACGAGAAGTCCTGCTCCGACGTGAACGCGCCGCTGCTGGTGATCTCCCAGTTCACCCTCTACGGGGACGCCCGCAAGGGCCGCCGCCCCACCTGGAACGCCGCCGCCCCCGGCCCGGTCGCCGAACCCCTCGTCGACGAGGTCGTCGCCCGGCTGCGCGACCTGGGCGCCCGCGTGGAGACCGGCCGCTTCGGCGCGGACATGCGCGTCTCGCTCACCAACCACGGCCCGTTCACGGTGCTGCTGGAGGTGTAGCCGCCGCCTGCTCCTCGCCTGCCCAGGTGAGGGTGAAGAGAGTCAGAGCGTGCAGCTGCGCGCGCGTGGGTGCCCATCGGTGCCACTGCTCCTCGAACCCGTCCTCGGCGACCAGGCCGTCTCGGAGGACTCTCCCGGCCCCGGCCCGCACGGCGGGGTCGCCGTGCGGGAAGACCGAGAAGTCCCCGGTGACATCGGCCGCCGCCACGGCCGCGGCCCACGAACCCAGGTACGGCACCTCGGCAAGTTTCTTGGCCAGGCAGGCTGGGCCCCGAATCGTCCACTGGCCGCCACGGTCGAGGTACGCCTCGGCGACGGCCCGCAGCGCCAGTCGGTCGACCGCCGCCCCGACGGCGTCGAACTGCTCGTCGGACAGCACGAGTACGGTCCTCGGTGAGGGCACGAGAGCGAACTCACCGGCTTCCGTCCTGAAGCCGCGCCCGTACGCGGCGAAAAAGGCGCCGTGCTTGCGCGCCGCCTGCCCGGCAGGCACGGACCGGCGGAGAATCGCGGTCACGACCGCGTCCCACTGGGACGGATTCGTGAGCCGGACGACCGTGCCGAGACGGACCAACTCGTCGAGCAGCGGCTCCGCTTGGGCGGGCCCGGCGAGCAGGTCGATGGGCGAGGTGTAGGCGAGCGGCGGCGGTTTGGCGGCGGGTCGGCGGCGGGGTCCCCCGCGACCGGCCGCAGGGCGAGGTGTCCGCTCCGGTCGTTCCAGAGCGCCAGCCATACGGCACCGCCGTATTCGAGGAGCCGGGCGCGTTCGCCGGCGGTGGTGGCGCGCCACGCGGGGTGGTCGGTGGCGATCTTCGTGCCCATGGTGCGATTCCGTTCGGCTACTGCCCTGTCGGCTGCGGAGTGTGGCGGCGGACGTGGGGTGCGGGGAGTACGAGGAGGCGCACGGGTCGCACCGACCACTCGGCGACGGTTCCGTTCTCCAGGCTCACCGTGAACCCCACCGGTATTCCGGCGTCGAGCAGCCCGAGCGCCACGCGGCGACCGGACGCCAACTCCGCATTCACCCGGGCGATGTCACGCGCAGTCATGTCGAACACCTCTGATCCGCGCACCTGCGCCCGGATCTCCCGCAGGGCGTCACGCGAGCCGTCGAACACGCGCGGGACCCGCACCGGAACGGCCCGCCCGTCACCTTCCGACGCGTACCGGACCACTTCGAGCAGAAAGCCGCGCGCGACGGGCGGCAGCCCGGGGGGGGTGGACGTGGCGGTCACCATGGCTCCTGTGCAGCCGAGTTCGTCTGCCACGCGCATGTCCTCCGATCGAGAGCAACCCGAGAAACCTCCCCAAGGCCCACAAGAGAGGCGATGTGACGCACAGTGAATGCGTCGCAACGATGGAACCGTACTCACATAGGGACGAGCGTCGCAACAGTGTGACCACCAATGGCTGAACTGGCATATGTCAAGCGCCCCCGGCCAGTTAGCCAGGAGCGCTTGAGGTTCAGCTCCGATCACTCGCGGGCGTCACCCCCGAGAAGGACCCTCGATCAGGTGGTCAAACTCGCCCGCCTTGACGCCCTTGATGAAGGCGGCGAAGTTCGCACGGCTCGTGGCCATGACCGTGTCGGGCACCTCACTCTCGACGAGTTCGATGCTGCCACCGTCGGAGAGGCGGACGTGTACGCAGTTTTGATTGTTGTCCGCTCCCGAGAATGAGGACTTCTGCCAAGCGGTAGGGTCGGTCATCTCTCTCACATTTCCTGTGCGACTCGATGGATGAACTTGCGTGATTCGTCGGGGTCGAGCGAGATTTCCTCGACCGAATCCAGTAGAGCGCGATATTTGATCAAGTGAGGCTCGGCGTCCAGGAATCCGCCATCGAATGCGCTGTCGATCTGCACCGTGTCCAGTTGAGGAATCGCCGCACCGGCGTAGAGCATGGAATGCACGGAACCCGTGATCTGCCTGCTGAACGGCACAATCTGGATCGAGACATTGGGCCAAGAGGAAGCCTCGATAAGGAAATCGAGCTGCTGCCGCATGGTCTCAGGCCGGCAGTACCGCATCCGCAGCGCGGCCTCGTGTATCAACGCTTGGTACTTCGGCGGCTGCGGCCGGTCGAAAATCTCGCGGCGCCGCATCCTGTGCTCGACCCTTATCCCGGCCTCTTCCGGAGGCTCCGAGATGCTGCTCAGGATCAGCTCTTTCGCATACGCCTGGGTCTGAAGCAGACCGGAGATATGCAGCATGTCGATCGTGCGCATGTACAGGGCGTGATGTTCGAGCTCGGCGAGATCAAGGAAGCCCGGAGAGAGGCGGCCCCGATACTCCTCCCACCAGCCCTTGCCACGTTCCTCGGCCATCGCTGCAAGGGAGTTGATCAGGTGCTTGTCGGTGGCCGAGCAGTGGGCGGCGAGGCGACGGACCCGCTCGGCGCTCACGCCGTAGCGGCCGGACTCTATGTGACTCGCCGTCGCGCGCTCACCGCCGAGGAAGCGCGCGATGTCGGCGCCGGAAAGGCCGGCGCGCTCCCTCATCTTGCGAAGCTCTACCCCCAACCGCTTTTGTCGCGCGGTCGGATACGACCTTGGTGGCATGGGCCCCTCCCTCCTGTGTGCCTAGAGTGTGCCGCCCTGGCGGCCTGACGGTCCACTCGAAAGGTTGGTACGGCCGTCCCAGTGTTGCGACGTCCCAACGTTGTGCCCTAGCTTCTGGGTGGCGGCACGACGCCGCGCCGATCCGAAGTGCAGCCACCCGCACGCCGCGTGACGGTGACTCGGGATGGCCGAAGCCACGGACCCGCACCCACATGACCTGCGCCATCTGCCGCGTTGGGAGACGACATGCGGAACGCACTCCTCGTAGCTCCTGCTCCACACCCCGACCCGCCCGTGACCTACTGGTTCACCGGCCCGAACCGAGCCAACTCCGCTGCCCTCGCCCGCCATTGGGTGGCCGACCTGCTCCGGGGCAACGGGCATCCACTCCTCCAAGACCGTGCCGAACTCTGCACCTCGGAGCTGGTCACGAACGTCCACCGGCACACGCGTTCGCAGGTGATCACGGTCGAGGTGTCCTTCGCCGCCGGACACGTGCTCGTCCGCGTCCACGACGACTCCCCGGACCGCGAGCCGCAGCCGCAGCCGCAGCCGCAGCCGGCGGACCCGTACACGCTCGCAACCTCAGGGCGCGGGCTCGAACTGGTCGACGCCCTCGCCGACTGCTGGTCGGTCGTCTCGGACGAGACGTCCAAGAGCGTGTGGTTCCTGCTCCACGCCACCGAGCCCGAGCCCGACCCCGACCCCGACCCCGACCCCGACCGGGCGAGGCCGGAGCCTTCGGCGGAGGCCGCGCCCTGACCCCGTAGCGATGTCACCCGAACGGCGAATCCGAAGGGCCGCTGCCCGGCGGCGGCCCGGTTGCCGGGCGCGGGAGCCTCGTGAAGATGGGAGAGGCACTGGTCCAGGGGGAGACCGACGGACGAGCCCCGAGGAGATGCCGTGAGAAGCAAGGCGCTGCGGACCGTCGCGGCGGGCGGAGTCGCCACCGTACTGGCGCTCGGCGTCGCGTGCGGGAACTCGAACCCGGCCCCCGCCGCCAGCCCCACCTCGACCGCGACGGCCACGGCGGACCGCGGGGTGCCGCTCTACCCCGGCGCCACCCAGACCCGGCACACCGGCTCGACCACGCTCCTGAGCACCGACGACTCGGTGAAGCAGGTCGGCGACTTCTACGCGGACGCGCTCAGCCGGGACGGGTGGAAGACCATCTCGAAGTACGTGGGCGACTACAGCGCCAACATCGTGGCCCGGCGGGGCCACGACGGGGTGACTGTGCAGGTCACCCCGCTCGGCTCGCACACCGCGATCTCGGTGTCGACGTACCCGACGGGCTGAGGCGCCCACGCGCCCCCGAAAGCGGGCCCTACGGCTCGACGATCGTCTCCTGCGCCGCGGCCGTCGTGCCCGCGACCAGCTCGGCGTCCACCGGCACGTTCCGCTTCACCAGCGCGAGCGCGATCGGCCCCAGCTCGTGGTGGCGCGCCGAGGTCGTGACGAAGCCCAGCTGGCGGCCCTCCGGGCCGTCGGCGGCGAGGCGGATCGGGTCGCCGTGGGCCGGCAGGTGGACCTCGCTGCCGTCCAGGTGCAGGAAGACCAGGCGGCGCGGCGGCCTCCCCAGGTTGTGGACGCGGGCGACCGTCTCCTGGCCGCGGTAGCAGCCCTTCTGGAGGTGCACGGCGCTGCCGATCAGGCCGATCTCGTGCGGGATGGTCCGGTGGTCGGTCTCGAACCCGAGCCGCGGCCGGTGCGCCTCGACCCGCAGCGCCTCGTACGCGAGGATGCCGGCGGCCGGCCCGTGCGCGGCCGCGAAGTCCGTCAGGTCCGCGCGCGGCAGGAACAGGTCGCGGCCGTGCGCCGTCTCCCGTACGACCACGCCCTCGGGCACGGCGGCGATCGAGCCGGCCGGGAGGTGGACGACGGCGAAGTCGTCGGTACGGTCGGCGACCTCGACCCGGTAGAAGAACTTCATCGACTCCAGGTACGCGACGAGCGCCTCGCGCGTCCCGGGCTCCACGTGCGCCCACACCGTCTCGCCGTCGTCGACGAGGTACAGGGCGTGTTCGATGTGCCCGTTCGCGGAGAGGATCAGCGCGTCGGTGGCCTGGCCCGGCGGGAGGTCGCTGACGTGCTGGGTGAGCAGCAGGTGCAGCCAGCTCAGCCGGTCGTCGCCGGTGACGGTGACGACGCCGTGGTGGGAGAGGTCGACGAAACCGGTGCCGTCGGCGAGGGTCCGCTGCTCGCGGAACAGGTCGCCGTAGTGCGCGGCGACACCTTCGTCGCGGCCTTCGGCGGGAACGGCGCCGGGCAGGGACAGCAGAGGGCTCTTCAGGGACATGGGAAAAGCCTACGACTCCTCGCCGGCGGCCTTCCGCGCGCAGTCCCGGCACTGCCCGAAGATCGCGAAGTGCTTCATGTCGGTCTCGAAGCCGAAGGTCTCCCGGAGCTTCCCGGTGAACCCGGCGGCGACCTCCACGTCCGCCTCGATGACGTCCGAGCAGTCCCGGCACACGAGGTGGAGATGGTGGTGCCGGTCGGCGAGGTGGTACGTCGGCGCCCCGTGCCCCAGATGGGCGTGGCTGACCAGCCCGAGCTCCTCCAGGAGCTCCAGGGTCCGGTAGACGGTGGAGATGTTGACGCCGGACGCGGTCTTGCGGACCTCGCAGAGGATGTCGTCGGGCGTCGCGTGTTCGAGCGCGTCGACGGCCTCCAGGACAAGCTGGCGCTGGGGCGTCAGCCGGTAGCCGCGCTGCCGCAGGTCGCTCTTCCAGTCGGTGCTCACCACGCCCCCAGTGTAGGAGGGCGATCCGGGTCCGCGACGGCCTCGGTCGACTCCCTCCTCTCCCGGTGTCCGGCAAGCCGGCCGTCTTCGCGTTTGGTGACCAGTCCGACCCGGCCGAGGATACGGGCGTCACCGGTTGCCAGGACAGCGGGCGATAGGCTTCCCGTGGAAGCTTCGGGATCGCCTCTGCCACGGCATGCCCCTTGGAGCACGGCTTATGAAACCCCCGGCCACGCGCTATGCGGCCGGGGGTTTCCGCTTACCGAACCCCTTGTGCTCTGCATTTTGTGAACCCTTCTGGGTGACGGCAACCCCATGAGGCCCGCCGACCGGAGTCGACGGGCCTCATGGGGGCTGTCCGTATGGTGCCGCGGGACCTACTTGAAGAAGGCGATGCCGTCGTCCGGCATGTCCGGGAGGTTGCGGGCCATCTCGGCGACGTCCTCCGGGGTGACGACCTTCTTCAGGTGCGCCGACATGTAGGGGCGCAGCGGGACCTCGGGGGTGGCCTTCTCGCCGACCCACATCAGGTCGCCCTTGACGTAGCCGTAGAGGCGCTTGCCGCCGCTGTACGGGCCGGAGGCGCCGGTGCGGGCGACGGCGTCCGTCGCGATGTCGATCTGCGGCTTCTGGTCGGCCAGCTCGCCGTACCAGACCTCGACGATGCCCTGGTCGCGGACCATGACGATCTCGACGTTGCGGTCCTTGTCGATGCGCCAGTAGCCGCTCTCGCTCTCCAGCGGGCGGATCTGGTTGCCCTCGGCGTCCAGGACCCAGGAGTGCGAGTGGTACTCGAGGAAGTCACGGCCGTCGTGGCTGAACGTCACGGACTGGCCGAAGTTGCACTTCTCGGCGCCGGGGAAGTCGGACACACCCGCGCCCTCCCACGTGCCCAGCAGGAACGCGAGGGGGACGAGGGCCGGGTTGAGGTCGGACGGGATCTCGATCATGGGCGGCTCAGGCGATCTGTGTCTGGTCTGGGCGGGGACGGGGCGGGCGCGACGGGTCCGGACGCTGCGGAGCGCCGGTGGGTCAGCGCTGGCCCTGGTAAAGCTTCTTCACGGCCAGGCCGGCGAAGGCGAGGACCGCGACGCAGACGAGCGCGAGCAGCGTTTCGAAGAAGACAATCACTTGGTGCTCCTCGATGAGCATGAAGGCAGTACGGGCCGGCCCCCAGCTTAGTCGGCGGGGGGACGGCCCTCTCGGTGAGGTGGGTCTCGTACGGGATCCGGGGCGCGTTTCTCGTACGGATCCCGTACGGAGCGCGCACGGATCCCGTACGGATCCCGTACGGATCCCCTATGGGTGATCAGCCCAGGAGCTGGGTCTGCAGGATCACCGTCTGCCGGAACGGGACGGTCTCCACGCCGGCCTTGCGGGACTGCACGACCAGGGCGAGCGTGTCCCCGGCCTGGACGAGAATCGCGGATTCCGTCATCCGCGCACCCTGCTGACCCGTGGGTAGTGCGGGAGGTTGCCTTCACCCGCATTACAGTTCGGTATATGGCGAAGAAGCTCGTGATCAAGGTGACCGCCGGGGCCGACGCCCCCGAACGCTGCTCCCAGGCCTTCACGGTGGCCGCCGTCGCCGTCGCCAGCGGGGTCGAGGTCTCGCTGTGGCTGACCGGCGAGTCCTCGTGGTTCGCGCTGCCGGGCCGGGCGGCGGAGTTCGAGCTTCCGCACGCCGCGCCGCTGCCGGACCTGATCGACTCGATCCTGGCGGGCGGCACCCTCACCCTGTGCACACAGTGCGCGACGCGTCGCGAGATCACCGAGGACGACGTGATCGAGGGTGTCCGCATCGCGGGCGCGCAGGTCTTCGTCCAGGAGGCGATGGCGGACGAGACCCAGGCGCTCGTCTACTAGATCCGCTTCCGCTTCCGTGCACCGGCCGACGCTCGACGAGATCGAGGAACGCTTCGTCGCGCTCGTCGAAGGCCGTCTGACCCGTGACGAGGCCGACCGCTGGGCCGCGCGGTGGATGGCATATGACGACCTGGCCTGGGACGACGTCTCCTGGTGGGCGCTCGGACTCCTGCACGGAATCGACCTCCCCGGCGGCCCGGACGGCGCCTTCCTGTACGACGACGAGCAAGTCCGTGACTGGCTCGCCGCGTTGAGAAGGCGCCGCACCGCGTAAGGCGGACCGGCACCTGCCGACGGCCTGCCGGCGGCCTACCGACGCGACGGGATCAGCGTCGCCCCGGCGGACAGCACGACCGGAGCCGCGGCAAGGATGAACAGTGCGGGCAGAGGCATATGCCCGACCAGCAGCCCGACCGCAGCCGTCGAACCCGACGAACCGGCGTTGAACGCGGTGTTGACCCACGCGCCCGCGGTCGTACGGGCCCCCGGGCCGGCGCACTCGTCGGCGATCAGATACGCCGTCGTGAGCGCGGGGGCCACGAACAGTCCGCCCAGCGCCGCCCCGGCGATGAGCACGTACGGATGCGGCGCGAAGCCGGTGGCGGCCATGACGAGTCCCAGGGCGAGCGCGAGCGCCGAGACGCGGTGGCGGCCGGAGACGCGCCAGGAGACGGCGCCGTAGGCGAGGCCCCCGACGGCGCTGCCCGCGGACAGCGCGGCCATGATCCACGGGATCGTGTGAGCGGCCCGGTGTTCCTCGGCGAAGGCGATCACGAGCAGGTCCAGTGATCCCAGGCCCATCCCGAGCCCGGCGGTGACGGCGATCGCCCGCCTCAGTCCCGAACCGCCGCCCGCGAGGCGGGATCTCGCGCGGGGAGGGGTCCCCTGGAACGGCCCTTCCGGCCCTTCCGGTCCCTCCGGCTCCTCCGGTCCTTCCGGCGCCGTGGCGGCCTGCCCCGCCGTTCCCCAGCCGTCGACCGCCGGGGACGCGACCAGCAGGAGCGCCCCCGCCAGGACGAGTACGGCGCTCACGGCCAGGCCCGCCGACGGCGCGGCGACCTTCATCAGGACGCCCACCAGCAGCGGTCCGGTGACGAACAGGAGTTCCTCGGCGACTCCGTCCAGGCTGTACGCGCGCTGCAGCAGCGGCCGGTCGGGGACCAGCGTGCTCCACAGCGTCCGCATGACCGGGCCGAGCGGGGGCGTGGTGGCACCGGCGGCGGCGGACAGGACGGTCAGCAGGACCGCCGACCCGCCGGACCACGCGGTCGCGCCGGCCAGGACGGTGAGCAGCACCGCGTACACGGAGGCCATGAGCGGCAGCACACGGCGCGGCCCGTACCGGTCGATCAGACGGGCGCGGGCAGGGGAGAGAAAGACTCCGGTCAGGCCGAAGACGGCCATGGCGCCGCCCGCCACGGCGTAGGAACCGGTGGCCTCTTTGACCGCCAGGACCAGGGAGAGCGGGGCCACTCCGTAGGAGAGCCGGCCCAGCAGGGCGGCACCGAACGTACGGCAGGCATGGGGAGTTCGCAGCACGGCCGCGTACGACGGCGCCGCTGTAGGCGAAGACATGGGGGTGTTCCTTGGAAAGGTCGCGCGCCGGTACGACGGCGCGCGCACGCGTGCGGGGAGGACGGCGAAGGCCACGCCCGGTGAGGGGGCGCGGCAGCGCGGACTCCTATGCACGGAAAAGGAACATGCGGGCGAAGGTAGCAGAGCAGGGGGGCAGGGAGACAACCCCCGGCCTCACACGAAAGGGAGCCTCCCGACGTACGGGAGGCCCCCTTCGGCCCCCGGCTCTCAGCCCTCGGCTCTCAGCTGTCCGGGTGGGCCGGTCAGCTCGTGGCGCGGGTCCGGCGGCGCCACCGGACCAGGGCACCACCCGCCACCAGGGCGGCCGCGGCGAGGCCCGCGATCAGGCCGGCCGGCGTGCTCGAACCGGTGTGGGCCAGGCTGCCGTCACGGCCCGTCGGCGCGGGCGCGTGGGCGGAGGGGTGAGCGGGCCCGGCCGTCGGGCCCCAAGCCGTCGGCTTCGGAGCCGGCGCCCCCCGTCGGTCGGCTTCGGCGCCGGCTTCGTGGTGGGCTTCGGAGTCGGAGCCGGAGTCGGGGTGGGCTTCGGAGTCGGTCCGGGACCGCCCCCGCCGGCCGGCACCGACCCGCTCCCGCCGAGGAACGCGGTGTCCGTGTCCCGGGCGGACGTCTGGGCCCGGACCGAGTCCTTCGTGGTGCGCGGGAGTTCACGATGCCGCGCGGTGAACTCCGTACCGGAGATGTTCTTCTTGGGCGCCTGGGAGAAGTCGACGCCGCCCACCGTGTAGGTGTAGATGGTGCCGCCGGAGGGCCACTCGTACTGGAACTCGCCCTCGGTGAAGGACTTGCGCATCCGCTCCCACACCGTGCGCTTGTCCCAGCCCTTGTTCTCACCGCGCAGCGGCCACCGCCGGAGGTCGTCGCTGTCGATGATCGCGTGGAAGTCGGTGGCCTTCTTCGCGTCCTGCTGCCGGATCCACTCCGCCGCGACGCGCGAGGTGTAGACGCGCCGCAGGTCGGCGTACTTCGGGTCGTGGTTGACCTTCTCCTGGACCGCGGGCATGATCCACTGCTTCATCAGGCGAACGCCGGCGTCCTTCTGCTCCCGCGTCAGCTTCGTGTCGCAGCGCTCGCCGGGACCCGGGGTGGTGAAGTCCATCGGCGCGTGATGGACGAGGAGCGGGGCGTCGAGGATGTAGATGCCGCCGTCCTGCTCGCGCACCTTCGCGGGGCCGGGGACGATCCAGTTGCGGCCGGGGCCCCAGCACGGGACGCCGTCGACCTGCGGCAGCGCGGCCATGAACTCCTTGCCCGGGGACTTCTTCGGGTCCAGGGCACGGGACCAGTCCCGCTTCATCTCCATGTCGGCCTCCAGCAGGATCCTGCCGGTGTCCGTCTTCGAGAAGCCCTCGTCCATGATCGTGTCGGGCTGGTCCGGGTTCAGGTTCACCCACATCCGGTCCGGGGACAGCGCCAGCCAGGTGAAGAACGCGTCGGAGGCCATCTCCAGTTTGGCCTGGCCGCCCCAGCCCGGGTTCTCGTCCTCGTCCGGCATGAGGTCGGCCTTCATCGAGTAGTCCAGGCCCTTGCCCTTGACCGGATTGCCGACGTACTGGAGCTCAAGGGTGGAGAAGTCGACACCGCCGGGGCCACGGCCGAGCGCCGACCGGGTGTTGTCGCGGTTGTACTCGTCCTGGAGCCGCTTCGCCTCCGCCGGGGTCTTCCCCGACTCGCGGGCAAGGGAGTCGAGCGGGCCCTGCGTGCCGTTCTTCCCCAGCGCGGCGAAGTTCGGGTCGGTCTTCTTGTACGGCGTGTCCGGCCACAACCCCGCGGCAGTCGCCCGCCGTTCGGCGATCCGGATCGGGTTGCCGACCGTCCCGCGCTCGGTCCGCAGCCGGGCGTTCTCGGCCTGATAGTCGCTCAGGGTCGCCCGGTTGGGCTTCTCGCTGGTGAACATCGTCATCCGCGACTTCGTGAAGTCGTACTGCGTCGTTGTGCCGCAGGGCCGACGAGATTGAAGTCCTGGACGGCCTTGGTCTCGAAGACACCGCCCTTCTGCCCGCTGACCTGGGCGCTGATCAGGTTGACCATCCAGGACGCGAACGGCTTGGGCTGATTGGACTGGCCCCGGTGGCGCTTGTAGCGGGAGTAGATCGCCTTGCGCATGTCCTCCGGGTTCCGGGAGGACTCGTACGCCGCGTCCCACTTGTCGATGTCGGCACGTGTGCCGGTGACCGCCGCCATCTCGCCGGCGTTCGGAGCCGGGACGTTCTCGTCCAGTGGTGCTGCTCGCTCGGCGCACCGGACTGCTTCGGGGTGCGCGGATAGGCCTTCTTCAGGTGCATCGTGTCGCACCGGCTGCCCGTGGTGATCTTCGCCGTGTCACCGGGTGCGGCGGACGCCGCGCCGGGCAGGCCGATCAGCAGCATTCCGGCCGAGGAGACGACCGCCAGCGCGGCGGAAAGGCGCCACCTCAGGCGCTGCCGCAGGGATGCACCCGGTGTACTCGCCGTGCTTGATGTGCTCAATGCGCTCGTCGTACGCACCGTACGCGCCGTACTCGACGTACTCGACGTACTCGACGTACTCACAGACTGTCCCATGGTGGTGGGGGCCGCGGGACACGGTTCGTGCGCGGACGGACCAGGCAGGGGCCCCCGCGTCCCGCCTCCGTCCGCCGGCCCACACCCTAGATTCCGTCAACCCGCCGTGGCCAAGGGGTTGTTGCCTCGGCATGTCGCGACGATCGGCGACGGCGTTCGGTACGGTTTCGGGCATGCCCGCGCCCCATGAGCACGACGCCTACGACGCGACCCGCCACCCCGGCCTCCTGGCGTGGCTGGACGACCGGCGGACCGATTTCACGCGCTGGGCCCACGAGGCCGCGGGCGCCCACCCGTTCGACCACTCCGACGCGTCCCTGGACGCCCTGGAGGACCTGGTCCGCGCGACGTACGCCGGTCCGGAGGAGATCACCCGGCAGCGCCGTACCCCCTTCGTCCAGGGAGCCGTCTGGTACATCGGCGACGTCCTGTGCCGCCGCAAGGGGTGGGTGTGGACGTTCGAGCCGGACTTCGACACCGGCGAACTGCCGCCGTTCTACGGCGAGACGGAGGCGCCGGGACTGCTCGACACCCCCTGCGTGGGCGCGCCCGGGGCCGGTCCCGGCGAGCACTGGTACCCGCTGAACACCCTGCGCCGGCTGGTCGCCGAGGACGACGAGATGGGCGAGCCGATCGACGAACGGCTCGTCGGGATGATCGAGGGCTGGTACGACGAGGAAGCCGAAGAAGAGGACGGCGAGAACGACGAGGACGGGGACGACGGGGACGACGGCGAAGGAGACACGCGGACGTGATGCTGGAGCTGCTGCCGGGGGTCGGCGTGACCCTGCCGGACGGGGCCGGGACGCTCCGGTTCGGGACGGGCCCCGCCGAGGCCGGTCCCGTGCTCGCCACGGCGCCCCAGGTCCATCACGGACCGCAGTGCGCGTCCTTGACCCGCGCCGGCTACCCGGAACTCCGGCACGCCCACGACGCCTGGCTGTCCGGAGTGCTCTTCGATCCCCTCTGGAACACCGTCGCCACCTTCGGCGACGTGATGCTGACCGTCGCCGGCGGCGGGCCGGGCCGTACGGACCGCCTCGCCGCCGTCCGTATCGACGTCCGGTCGCCCGCCGGGACGGCGCGGCGGACGACCTCCGTGGTGTGGGACGGCGTCGACCTGTTCGGGCATCCGGCCCGGGACGTCGTGTCCGTGCTGCCGGAACCGCGGCACCCGGGTTCCCCGCCGGGCACCGACACCGTCGTGGAGCCCCTGGGGCTGTGGCTGGGCGGGCGGACGCCGGCCGATGACCGGTTCTCGCAGCTCCTTCTGATCGCCGCGCCCACCGGATGGGAACAGTGCTGTGCGGGCACGTTCACCTGCGAGGAAGGCGGCGACGGCCTCACGGGGATCTTCCACTGAACCGCTGATCACCGGGCAGGCACACGCGGGCACGGGCAGGCACCGACGGGCATGGACAAGGGCCGCCCCTACTCGTCCCGGTCGCGGTCCTTCCGATCCGGGCGCTTCTTGCCGTCGAGCTCGTCCCACCACTCGTCGGACTGCTTGTCGCCGGTCGGGTCGTCCCACCAGCGGTCCTCCGGGCCACGCCGGTTCGCGACCATCGCGGCGACCGGCGGGATGAGCATGGCGACCACGCACATGGCGATGGCGGCGGGGACCGAGAAAAGGCGCACGACGGCGAAGGCGCCCACGAAGAGAACCATGCAGGCGCCCATCATCCAGAAGTAGACGCGCCGACGCCGTGCGTACACACCTTCAGCGTACGACCGGACGCGCGCCCCGCGCCCGGTCGCGGGCAGACCGAAGGGCCGTGCCACGTTCTGGTCGGCGTCCAACCCCCCAGAGGCACGGCCCTTCGGCCGTTCAGTGCCGTGACGGCGTACACGTCACGGTGTGCGCGTCACCGCGCACGCGTCACGACGTACGCGTCACAGCGCGATGGCGACCTCGGCCAAGCCGCCCTTCTGGGCGACGACCGTGCGGTCGCCGGTGGCGCCGGGGACCAGGGCACGGACGGTCCACTGGCCCTCGGCCGCGTAGAAGCGGAACTGGCCGGTCGCCGAGGTCGGGACCTCGGCCGTGAACTCGCCGGTCGCGTCCAGGAGGCGCACGTAACCGGTGACGGGCTGGCCGTCCTTGGTCACGTAACCCTGGATCGTGGTCTCACCGGGCTTGATCGTCGAGGCGTCGGGGCCGCCGGGCTGCGCTCCGCACATGTCGGGATTCCTTACGTCGAAGGGGAGGAAGGCGAGGGACTACTTGCCGGAGCCGAGCTCGATCGGCACGCCCACGAGGGAGCCGTACTCGGTCCACGAACCGTCGTAGTTCTTGACGTTGTCGACACCGAGCAGCTCGTGCAGGACGAACCAGGTGAGCGCGGAGCGCTCGCCGATGCGGCAGTAGGCGATGGTGTCCGTGGCGAGATCCACGCCCTCGGCGGTGTAGAGGGCGGCCAGCTCCTCGTCCGACTTGAAGGTGCCGTCGTCGTTGGCGTTCTTCGACCACGGGATGCTCTTGGCGGTGGGCACGTGGCCGGGGCGCTGCGACTGCTCCTGCGGGAGGTGCGCCGGGGCGAGCAGCTTGCCCGAGAACTCGTCGGGCGACCGCACGTCGACCAGGTTCTGCTTGCCGATCGCGTCCACGACGTCGTCGCGGAAGGCGCGGATCGAGGCGTCCTGCGGCTGGGCCTTGTAGTCGGTCGCCGGACGGCTGGGGACCTCGGAGCCGTCGACCAGCTCGCGGGCGTCCAGCTCCCACTTCTTGCGGCCGCCGTCGAGCAGCTTGACGTCCTGGTGGCCGTACAGCTTGAAGTACCAGAACGCGTACGAGGCGAACCAGTTGTTGTTGCCGCCGTAGAGGACGACGGTCGTGTCGTTGTCGATCCCCTTGGCCGAGAGGAGCTTCTCGAAGCCCTCCTGGTCGACGAAGTCGCGGCGCACCGGGTCCTGGAGGTCCTTCGTCCAGTCGATGCGGATCGCGTTCTTGATGTGGTTCTGGTCGTAGATCGACGTGTCCTCGTCCACCTCGACGAGGGCGACCTGGGGGTTGTCGAGGTTGGCCTCGACCCAGTCGGCGTCGACCAGGACGTCGCTGCGAGCCATGCTGTTCTCCTCCGGGGCAGTGTGCGGCGGTGTGGTGCGGGGGTGGTGCGGGTACGCATCGGGCATATGTGCGACCGACGGCGTACGGCTACGCGAAGTGGCCCCGACATCACGGGTGGGACCTGGGGAAGGCGGGGAAAGTGCGTCCCGCTCAGACGGATCGACAGAGCATGGCGGCGACGCGGCACAGGTCTACTGCCCGCCGCTTCGTGAGTTCCGCATGTCGCTCCATGCCGACGATCGTAGGGACGGCATCCGGCCATGTCACCGGCGTGTCGTATTTTGAGACACGAAAATCCGTCATTCGAGACGGACAAAGGGTGCGGAGCCTCCCCGGACCGGCGGCCGCCTGCCCTCGCGACCTCGGATTTTGCAGGTCGGATGATTCTGTCTCGAAATGTGGGCGGATCCGGGAAGAAAACGGCCGCGAGGGGTGGGAGACGGGGCCAGAGCGGGGTGAGGAAGCCTCCGGAACACGCTCAGGACGGGGCGTACCGGGGCAGGGTGGAGGCCAAGAACGAGGCCCTGACAGGGCGAGCGCAGGGCCGACCCGGGTGTGCACGGGTGCCCAGGCCGGCGTTCGGGACTCCGGGGGCTCCGGGGGCTCCGGGGGCTCCGGGGGCTCCGGGGGCTCCGGCCGGAGACTTTCAGGGCTCCACGTACGGCTCAGGGCGCGGTCAGGGCGACGTTCTCGCCCGCCACCATCACCGCCAGGCCGTCCGGCCGCGGCTCCACCTTCGTCAGCCGCATGCCCTTCGGCAGGCCCTCGACACGCCGGTCGAAGTCCGTGCGGGACCGGATCAGCTGCTCCAGGCCCGGCATGCCCTCGCCGGGCACCGAGTCGGCCCGGACCCGGAGGGTGTTCCCGTTCACCAGGGTCACCGTGGACGTCACGGTGCGGGTGATCATCCGGCCGAGGACCCGGACCCCGCCCGTCACCTTCAGCTTGCCGCCCTCGCCGTACTCCACCTTCGCCTCGTGGCCCGAGGCCGCGGCCAGGTCGTCGTACCCGATCAGGGCCGTGCCGTCGGCCGTACGGGCCCGGTCGATGGCGTAATCGCCGTCCAGGGTGACGTCGCGCAGCTCGGCGGTCAGCTCGCCGATCCGGATGGACTGGCCGCCGGCGGAGGTCTGGACTCCGGTCAGCTTCACGTCGACCTCGTCGAAGCGCCGGCCGGTGATCTGGGTCAGGAACGGGAAGCCCTTGATGTCGACGTCCGTCGACTCCGGCCGTACGGTCCCGAACCGCACCTTGCCGGCGGCCTCCGACTCCACGTACGCGACCGCCAGCCGGTCCACGCCGACGAGGATCCCGCCGAGCACGACCGCCAGGATCAGCAGCACCCGCAGTGCGCGCATCGCTTCGCCCCCATCCCTAGGAAAGAAAACCGGCCCTCCGACACAAGATCGACGTGTCAAAGGGCCGGTCGGTTCCCCGGGCGCCTCCCGGGACGGTCCGCCGCGGGACAGGCCGGGGCATATGCCGGAGAGTTACGCGAGGACGCGTCCCAGCAGGTAGACGGCGGGCACGGCGGCGGTGAGCGGCAGTGCGACACCGGCCGTCATATGCACGAACCGCGACGGGTAGTCGTACGCGGCCGCCCGCAGTCCGATCAGCGCGCACACTCCGGCGCCCAGGCCGAGCAACGCGCCCGAGGAGGCGCCCAGGCCGGTGAACGCGCCGCCCGCCAGACCGCCGGCCGCCGCCGCGAGCAGCGCGACGACCGCGGAGACCGGGCCGGGCAGCGGCACGGCGCGGGCGAGGGTGCCGGCGGCGACCGCGAGGGCCCCGGCGACCACCGCGTCCGACTCGGCGCCCAGGTAGCCGGTGGCCAGAACCGCGAGGGCGGCCGACGCGACCGTCGCCATCAGGCCGTACATCCGCTCGTCCGGGTCGGCGTGGCTGCGCAGCTGGAGCACCACCGTGAGCAGTACCCAGACACCGAGCGTGCCGGTGATCGCGCCGGCCGCGTGCTCCCGGCCGGCGGCCAGCAGCGCCGCGTCGGCGACGACGCCGCCGAGGAAGGCGAGGGCGATGCCCTGCCGGGCCGGCCACATGCCGTTGAGCCGGAACCAGCCCGCGGCGGTGAGCGCCTGGAGCAGGACCAGCGGGACGAGCAGTCCGTACGAACCGAGCACGGCGCCGCCGGCCAGCAGGACGCCGAGCCCCGCCGTGATCGCGGCCGGCCGCATGCCGGGGTCGATGATCGGCGACCGGCCCTCGGCGCGGGCGCGCTGGGCGTCGGTGATCCGGGTGTCGCCGGAGGTGGTGGGGCTGGAGTACGCGGGGCCGGCGTCGGGCCCGGCGGGCGCGGGAGCCCCGGCGTGCGCGGGCGCGTGGGAGGGCGTGTGGCCCTGCACCGGAGCCTGCGCGTGGGCCTGGGCCTGCGCCTGCGCCTCGTACGGCGCCTGCGTGACCTCGGGCGGCAGCGGGTGTCCACCCGTCGCCGGCGACGGGTACACCTGCTGCGGGGCCGGCGGCTGGTGGGCATGGACCGGCGCCATGTACGCCGTCGCCTGCGTGTCCGGGGACTGCGGGGCCTGGGGGCCTGGGGGGCCTGGGGGCCTGGGGGGCCTGAGCAACCGGGGGCTGATGCGCCTGCACGGGAGCCATGTACGCCGTCGCCTGCATGTCAGGAGACTGCGGGACCTGAGGGGCGTGGGGTGCCTGAGGAGCCTGCGGCTGATGCGCCTGCACCGGCGCCATGTACGCCGTCGCCTGCATGTCAGGAGACTGCGGTGGCTGAGGCATCTGGGGTGTCTGGGGCGTCTGAGGCATCTGCTGCGGATACGCCGCCGCCTGCGGGTGCCCCACCACCGGCTGGTACTGGGTGTCCCAGGTCTGCCCCTCCCACGTCTGGGCGACCTCGGCATCCCCGTACTGCGGATGCGCCGGCGCGTGCGGGTGCTGCGGATGCTGCGGGTACTGCGCGCGCTGGGGGTCGTACGGATACTGCTGATCACTGCTCATGGTGTGCGGTTCACCCTCCTGCGAACGGGGGGAGCACCTCGACCGTGCCGCCCTCGGCCAGCCGTACGGTCTCATGCGCGCGGGTCCCCACGGGGTCGCCGTCGATCAGGAACGAACACCGGACGAGGACCCGCTCCAGCTCGCCGGGGTGCCGTTCACGGGCGCCGGCCAGCGCCTCCGCGAGCGTCCCGGCCGTATACGGCTCCTCGGCGACCCCGGCCGCGGCCTTCGCCGCGGCCCAGTAGCGGATGGTTCCCGCTGCCATGACGGCGCTCCCTTCGTTCGTGTGCGCGCCGCCCACCATCATGGGCTATGGCCGGACCAGCCAGGCGCCGAGGCGGTCGAGCAGCTCGTCGTCGGCCGCGTTCTCGGCGTGGCCCATGCCGCGCTCCAGCCACATCTCGGCCGTGCCGCCCGACGCGGCCGCCGCCGCGACGAGGCTGTCCGGGTGATCGAGCGGGAAGTACGGGTCGCGGTCGCCGTGCACGACAAGGAGCGGCGTCGGAGCGATCAGCGGCACCGCCTCGACCGGCGACAGCGGCACCGGGTCCCACTCCTTGGTGTCGATCCGGGTGTGGAGCCCGTAGCGGCCGACGAGCCGGCCGACCGGCCGGGTCACCACCCAGTGCACCCGGCGCATGGACGGCGTCCCCCGGTAGAACCAGCGCGCGGGGGCGCTGACGGCGGCCACCGCGTCCGTACGCGCGCCGGTCCCGCGCTCCAGCGCGGCGTGCCGGAGCACGACCGAGCCGCCCATGGAGAAGCCGACCGTCACCACGCGCGCGTGGCCGAGCCCGCGCGCCCAGCGGACGGCGGCGGACAGGTCGAGCACCTCGCGGTCGCCGACGGTGGTGCGCCCGCCGGAGCCGCCGTGGCCGCGGAAGGAGAAGGACACCACGTTGGCGTGGGCGCGGAAGGCCTGGACGGCGCGCCGCACCGCGGGCCGGCCGGCCGAGCCGGTGAACCCGTGGGCGACCACGACGGCCGTATCGGTGACACTGGGAGTGGCCGCTTCGTAAACCGCCTCGATCCGGACACCGTCCTCGGTCCGCAGACCGGTCCGGAGCACACCGCGCGGCGGTCCGGAAGGTGTACGGGAAGTGAGCGAGGAAACATCCACCATGTGAAATCGGCCCTCTGCCTCGGAACTCATGTGGGCTATTGTGCTGGCGGAGGATCCGGGCATCGCAGCCCCCGGGTCCTTTTGTGTTTCCGGTCCTTTGTTACAGGCGGATGAACAAACGCTCTCGGGCGCGAGAGCCATAGGCACCCCCTACGTGAGCCACCCCGCGGGCGACCCCCACGTCACCCGCGGACGCACCCGCAGACGTCCTCGCACGGACCGAGGAGGAACCGACGTCATGGACGAGCGAACCCCGCACGACCGTCGCCGACGCAGCCGCAGCCGTGGCCGCGCGGCGAGCCGGCCGACGCCCCCGCGGCCCGCCCCAGGAACCCGGGGAGGTGGGACGCGATGAGTTCGCTGCTGCTGCTCACCAACGCCCTCCAGCCCTCCGCCGAGGTGCTGCCCGCCCTCGGCCTGCTGCTCCACAACGTGCGCGTGGCCCCCGCCGAGGGCGCGGCCCTGCTCGAGACCCCCGGCGCCGACGCGATCCTCGTCGACGGGCGGCGCGACCTGCCGCAGATCCGCTCGCTGTGCCAGCTGCTGCGCTCCACCGGCCCCGGCTGTCCGCTGATCCTCGTCGTGACGGAGGGCGGCCTGGCGGCCGTCACCGCCGACTGGGGCATCGACGACGTGCTGCTCGACACGGCCGGCCCGGCCGAGGTGGAGGCCCGGCTGCGGCTCGCCGTCGGCCGCCGGCAGCTCGACACGGACGACTCCCCCATGGAGATCCGCAACGGCGACCTGTCGGTCGACGAGGCCACCTACAGCGCCCGCCTGAAGGGCCGGGTCCTGGACCTGACCTTCAAGGAGTTCGAGCTGCTCAAGTACCTGGCCCAGCACCCGGGCCGGGTCTTCACGCGCGCGCAGCTGCTCCAGGAGGTGTGGGGGTACGACTACTTCGGCGGCACCCGCACGGTCGACGTGCACGTACGGCGGCTGCGGGCGAAGCTCGGGCCCGAGCACGAGTCGCTGATCGGGACCGTACGCAACGTCGGCTACCGCTTCGTCACGGCCGAGAAGCCGGAGGACCGGGCCGCGCGCGCCGAGAACCGGGCCGCGCGCGCCGAGCAGACCCGGACCCGGGCCCAGCCCCCGAGCCGGGACCGCGGCCCGGCCGAGGCCGCGCGGGAGCGCTGACCGGGACCGCCAAAGGCCCACCCGGGACCGCCCGGTACCGCCGGGAAGCCCCCGGGAGCCTCCGGGAACGCCGAGGTGACGCCCGGCGGGCCGCCCGCGCGACAGTGCGGTGGCCACGGGGTGGACGCGACCTGCCGGAACCAAGGTCACCCCGCGTAGACTGCCGCGCGTGGCCAAGGTGACGCGGGACGATGTGGCGCGACTGGCGGGGACTTCGACCGCGGTCGTGAGCTACGTCATCAACAACGGACCCCGGCCGGTCGCCCCGGCCACGCGCGAGCGTGTCCTCGCCGCCATCAAGGAGCTGGGCTACCGCCCCGACCGGGTGGCCCAGGCGATGGCGTCGCGGCGCACCGACCTCATAGGCATGATCGTCCCGGACGCGCGCCAGCCCTTCTTCGCGGAGATGGCGCACGCGGTCGAACAGGCCGCCGCCGCGCGCGGGAAGATGGTCCTGGTCGGCAACTCCGACTACCGCACCGAGCGCGAGATCCACTATCTGCGCGCCTTCCTCGGCATGCGGGTCTCCGGGCTCATCCTGGTCAGCCAGGGCATGAGCGAGCAGGCGGCGAGCGAGATCGAGGCGTGGGACGCCCGGGTCGTGCTGCTGCACGAGCGGCCCGAGGCGATCGACGACGTCGCGGTCGTCACCGACGACATCGGCGGCGCCCAGCTCGCCACCCGGCACCTCCTGGAGCACGGTCACCCGTACGTGGCGTGCCTGGGCGGCGTCCCCACCACCCCGTCCATCGGCGACCCGGTCGCCGACCACGTCGAGGGCTGGCGGCGGGCCATGATCGAGTCCGGCCGCTCGGTCGAGGGACGGCTCTTCGAGGCCCCGTACAACCGCTACGACGCCTACAAGGTCGCGCTCGGCCTGCTGTCCGGGCCGGACCGCCCGCCGGCCATCTTCTGCTCGACGGACGACCAGGCCCTCGGCGTGCTGCGGGCCGCCCGCGAACTGCGCATCGACGTGCCGGAGGAGCTGGCGGTGGCCGGCTTCGACGACGTCAAGGAAGCCGGGCTGGCCGACCCTCCGCTGACCACGGTCTACTCCGACCGGCCGGCGATGGCCCGGGCGGCGGTGGACCTGGTGCTCGACGACTCGCTGCGGGTGGCGGGGTCGCGGCGCGACCGGGTGCGGCAGTTCCCGTCGGCGCTGATCGTGCGCCGGTCCTGCGGCTGCGAGTGACCTCGCGCGTGACCTGAGGAAGCCCGGGCCGCGGTTCGGCCCGGGTGGGCCTTTATTTCGGGCATACGGGGTTCTGTCGGGCTTCTCACCACGTCCTCAGACGGTTCTCATGTACGGCCCGGAGAGTCGTACCCATGACGGACTTCCCGGAGCACCAGCCGCAGCAGCAGCCGTCCTGGCCGCCGCGGCCGCCCCTGCCGCCCCACGACCCGTTCGCCTCCCCCGGCGCGCACGAGCAGCACACCGCCCACGCCCCCGCCGCGCGCCGGCGGGCCCGGCGGCGCGGCGTCGGCCTGCTGACCGCCGTCGCGATCGCCGCGGCCGCGGTCGGCGGCGGCACCGCGACCCTGATCGAGCGGTGGACCGACGACACGCCCGGCATCACCGCGGCGGCGCCGAGCCCGGTGGACGGCACCACGGTCGCCTCGGGCAGCAAGGGCACGGTCGCCGGGGTCGCCCAGGCCGTCTCCCCGTCCATCGTGGAGATCTCCGCGAGCGGTTCCGGCGGCCGTTCCACCGGCTCCGGCGTGATCATCACCTCCGACGGCGAGATCGTCACCAACAACCACGTGATCTCCGGGGCCTCGACGATCAGCGTCCGGCTCAGCACCGGCAAGACGTACACCGCCGAGGTCGTCGGCACCGACCCCGCCAAGGACCTCGCGCTGATCAAGCTGCGCGGCGCGTCCGGGCTCAAGGCCGCCACCCTCGGCGACTCCTCGGGCCTCCGGGTCGGCGACCAGGTCGTCGCCATCGGCTCCCCCGAGGGCCTGACCGGCACCGTCACCAGCGGCATCGTCTCCGCGCTCGACCGGGACGTGACCGTCGCCCGCGAGGACGGCGGCCAGGACAGCTCGCAAGGGCAGCAGTGGAACCCGCGGCAGGGCTGGCCGTTCGAATTCGGCGGGCAGCAGTTCAACGGCGACACCGGCTCCTCCAAGACCACCTACAAGGCGATCCAGACCGACGCCTCGCTCAATCCCGGGAATTCCGGCGGCGCGCTGATCGACATGAACGGCCGGATCATCGGCATCAATTCGGCGATGTATTCGCCCACGAGCGCGGGGAGTTCGGGAGCCGCCGGCAGTGTCGGTCTCGGATTCGCGATTCCGGTCGACACCCTCAAGGCCGATCTGCCCGCCCTGCGCGGGGGCGGCAGCGTCTGATCCCGTGACGGACACCTGGGCGGGCGTACGGACGGACACGTGGGACGCTGGCCCCATGAGTGGCATCGTGGGGCAGCACCCGGGACAGCAGGCGGGTCAGCGGGCCGAGGCCGAGAGCGGCGGCACCGAGCGCATCCTCATCGTCGACGACGAGCCGGCGGTGCGCGAGGCGCTGCGCCGCAGCCTCGCCTTCGAGGGATACGGGACCGAGGACGCCGTCGACGGTCTCGACGCGCTCGCCAAGCTGGAGGCGTACGCCCCCGACCTGGTCGTCCTCGACGTCCAGATGCCCCGCATGGACGGGCTCACCGCCGCCCGCCGGATCCGCGCGGCCGGCTCGACCGTGCCGATCCTCATGCTCACCGCCCGCGACACGGTCGGCGACCGGGTCACCGGCCTCGACGCGGGCGCGGACGACTACCTGGTGAAGCCGTTCGAGCTGGACGAGCTGTTCGCCCGGATCCGGGCGCTGCTGCGGCGCAGCGCGTACGCCGCCGCCCGGGCCGCCGCGGCCGCCGAGCCGGCCGGCGGGGGCGACGTCCTCGCCTTCGACGACCTGCGGATGAACCTGGCGACCCGCGAGGTGACCCGGGACGGCCGGCCGGTGGAACTGACCCGGACCGAGTTCACGCTCCTGGAGCTGTTCCTGGCGCACCCGAAGCAGGTGCTCACGCGCGAGCAGATCCTGAAGGCCGTGTGGGGCTTCGACTTCGAGCCCAGCTCCAACTCGCTCGACGTGTACGTGATGTACCTGCGGCGCAAGACGGAGGCGGGCGGCGAGCCGCGGGTCGTGCACACCGTGCGCGGCGTCGGATACGTCCTGCGTGCCGGCGGTACGGGCGGGGGTGCCGGCGCCGTATGACCGGCCCCGTCGTCTGGTTCCGGTCCCGCCCGCTGCGCTCCCGGCTCGCCCTGCTCACCGCGCTCGCCGTGGCGGTCGCGGTGGCGGCGGTGTCGCTGGCGTGCTGGCTGGTGGCCCGGGCCCAGCTGGAGCACGAGCTGGACGCGTCGCTGCGCGGCAGCAAGGTCGACAACGCGTACGTCAACCTGGTGCTCGCCGGCTGCCGCACCGAGAGCCCGGTGCCCCCGCTCCCCCCGTACACCGTCCAGGTCGTGCTGCCCGACGGCACCGCCTGCACCTCCGGCCGGGCCGCCATCCCCGTGCAGGCGGCGGACCTCCGGGTCGCGCAGGGCCTCATCCCGGACACCCTGCACACCACCCGGGACGCCGACGGCCGCCAGATGCGCGTCTACACCTACCAGCAGCAGCCGGGCCGGCCCGGCCTCGCCGTCTCGCTCGCCCGGCCGCTGTCCGAGATCGACAACTCGCTGTCCACCCTGGGCTGGGTACTGCTCGTCGTCTCCGGCATAGGGGTCCTCGGCGCGGGCGCGGCCGGACTGTGGGTGGCGCGCACCGGGCTCGCGCCCGTGGACCGGCTGACCGGCGCGGTCGAACACGTCGCGGCGACCGAGGACCTGACCGTCCGCATCCCGGTGGAGGGCGAGGACGAGATCGCCCGGCTTTCGCGGTCGTTCAACGCGATGACGGCGGCGCTCGCCACCTCCCGCGACCGGCAGGCCCGGCTCATCGCGGACGCGGGCCACGAACTGCGCACCCCGCTCACCTCGCTGCGCACCAACATCGAACTCCTCGCCCGCAGCGACGAGACCGGCCGCGCGCTGCCGCCGGACGACCGGCGGGCCCTGCTGGCCTCGGTGAAGGCCCAGCTCACGGAGCTGGCGTCGCTGGTCGGCGACCTCCAGGAACTGGCCCGGCCGGAGGCCGCCCCGCCCGGCCCGCTGGAGGTGGTGCCGCTGCACACCATCCTGCGCTCGGCCCTGGACCGGGCCCGGCTGCGCGGACCGGAGCTGACCTTCGAGACGGACCTGGCGCCCTGGTACGTACGGGCGGAGCCCGCCGGGCTCGAACGGGCCCTGGTGAACGTCCTCGACAACGCGGTGAAGTTCTCGCCGCCGCGCGGCACGGTCGAGGTCCGGCTGATGCGCGGCGAGCTGACCGTACGGGACCACGGCCCGGGCATCCCGGCCGACGAGCTCCCGCACGTCTTCGACCGTTTCTGGCGCTCCCCGTCGGCCCGCAGCCTGCCCGGCTCGGGGCTCGGCCTGTCGATCGTCGCCCGGACCGTCGGGCAGGCCGGCGGCACCGTCGCCCTCACCCCGGCGGACGGCGGCGGCACCGTGGCCACCCTCCGCTTCCCGGGCGCCCCGACCCCGCCGCCGGAGGTGTGAGGCCGGGGGCCGTCAGGAGTGGGACCAGGAGCGGGTGCAGAGCACGAGGCGGTAGCCGTCCGGGTCCTGGACGGTGACGCCCCAGGTGTCCCAGTACGGGTTGTGCGCGGGCACCCGCGTGCCGCCGTGCGCCAGGAGCCGCTCGACCAGCGCGTCCGGCACGGGCCCGGCCAGGTAGACGACGAGCAGGTCGTCGGGGGTCGGCGTCGGTTCGAGCGGGGCGGCGGGGTCCCGGGTCAGCTCCAGATGCCACCCGGCGTCCGGCCAGCCGACCATCAGCAGCGAATGCTGCCGCTCGCCGCCGTCCGCCTCGTGCGCGTACAGCACGTCGAGCCCGAGCCCCGCGACCCAGAAGCGGCGTGCCGACTCCAGGTCACGGGAGGGGCGGGCGATGCGCATATGCGCGGTCGAGATCGCTGACATCCTGTCGACTCCTCAGGTGAGCTGCGCCGTCACGCGGAATCCGTCGCGCTGGAGCGTAGCCAGCGATCGGGCATATGCCATCGGGCGCCGGTCCTAGGTCTCACCTTCCTCCACCATGCCGGGCTCCCCGTCCCTCGCCCGGCGGGAGAGGGACCGGAGGGGTGTGTTCCTCCCGCCAGGAAGGGAACAACCGGGTTTCGGAAGCGATCCGGGATGTACGGGGGGTTGGTGTGGAGACGGAACTCGCGGCTCTGGCGATCGCGCTGCTCACGGGCGCGGTGACGAGCATCGGGCAGGAGGCCGCCGGCACGGCCGTCCGGCTCGTGCGGGAGCGGCTGGCCGCAACGCCGCGGGGACAGGCGGCGCTGACCGGACTGGAGGCCGCGCCCGGTGACGAAGACGCCCGGCGGGAGGCCGAGCGGGTGCTCCAGGAGGAACTGGGGGCGGACCCCGCCTTCCGGCAGGTCCTGGCGACACGCCTGAACGTGTCGACGACCCACACCGGGATGACGAACGTCGTGACGGTCAGCGGCACCAGAATGCGCGGAAGTCAGATCTCGCTCGGCCCGATCACCGTCAACAAACCGAATACGACCGCCGGACTGCTGGGCCTGGCGGCCGCGCTCGTCGTGACGGCCGCCCTCCTCGTCTACGGCGTGGTGCAGCTGGTCGGCACCACCCCGGGAAACGACGGAAACGAGGGAAGCCAGGGCCGGAAGGACGGCCGGACACGGGCGCTGAGCCCGGCCGAGGCGGAGCGGATGCTGCCGGGGCTGACCGACCTGCCGGGCCCCTGGGAGACCACACAGCCCGCGGGCCTCACGGGCGACGGAACCACGTGCGTCAACGCCCAGGCGGAGTACGAGTCCCAGACCCGGGACGCCGACGGGCACACCGACCTGAAGGTCCGGTTCGACACGTACGCCTGCCCGGACACGGCGACCGCGGCCGAGGGGTTCGCCGCGGAGACCCGGCGGGGGTCGAACCCCGGGGGCGGGAAGGAGACCCCCGTCCCCGGCCGTGCTGTGGGCGACCAGAGCGCGTCCGCCGGCTACCGGGTCAAGGACGGCGAGATGGCCGACCCGAGCCAGGTCGGCCCCCATCTGATGTGGCGGGCCCGGGTCGGCACCGTGTTCATCGAGATGCACTACGGACCGGTCCGTGACGGAGCCGGATCCGAGAAGGAGGCGGAAGAGCTGATGCTGCGCATGTGCGACCGTGCCCGCGCGGCACAGGAACGGGCTTGACCCCCCGTCGGCGGCCGCCGGGGCCAGGGAAAGTTTCGAAAGTCCCGCCTCAGGCCGCGCTCTTCTGCTCCGCGACCACCCGCGCCCGCTCCCCCAGCGTCCGTACCACCCGGCTCCGGGGCTTCGCCGCGACATGCCCGCGCAGCACCGCGAAGTGCTCGTCGCCCCGCGCGGTCGACAGGGCGGTGTAGTCGTCCAGGAACCGGTCCCAGGTCGCGCACGCCGCCTCCACGTGCCCCCGCTCCCACTGCCGCGCGGCGAGCACCCCGTGCGCGTGCACCCGGCCCTGCCGCTCGTGCGGGGACCGGACCCGGTTGGACCGCTGGAGCGCGGTGATCGAGCCGGGCAGGTCGCCCAGCTCGTACAGCACGTGCGAGACGTGGAAGTGGTACGCGGCCTGGTCGTAGCCGCCCACGGCGTCGTTGCGGCCGTCGGCCCGGGCCAGCGCCGCCTCCGTCTCCCGCAGCCGCCCGAACGCCTGCCGCCGGTCCTTCACCAGGGCCGCGCCGTGCGCCTGCTGCCCGCGCAGGAACGCCACCAGACGGGGCCCGGCGACCGGGGCCGCCTCGGCGGCGGAGTCCGCGTACTCCAGGGCCCGCCGCCCGTACCGCAGATTCGCCGCCTGGAGCGCCATCCCGCGCAGCGTCCGGCAGTACGTGAGGTGGTCCTGGGCGTCCCGGGCCAGCTCCAGCGCCTGCACGAAGTAGCGCTGTCCGAGGCCGTGCGCCCGCTCGTACATCGCCATCCACCCCGTCAGATAGACGAAGTCGGAGGCGGCGGCCTGCATGTCCCGGCGCACCGCCGCCGTGGCGTCGGCCCGCAGCCAGGACAGCACGGTGTTCGTCAGGAAGGCGGCGGCCATCGGGCGGGCGTGGCCGCCGCCGAGGTCGTCCAAAATGATCGCGATGTGCTGGGTCATCGTGCGTACGGTGGCGACCTCGCCGGAGCCGATCCGCACCGTACGGCCGGCCGTGACCTCCTCCGCCGCGAGGTCCGGCGGGGCGCCGCTGTCGCCGAACCCCGGCACCGTCAGGGCCGCCGAGTACAGGCCCGCGGTGAGCACGCCCCGCCGCGAGGGGTCCATGTCCTTCCGGGCCAGGTCGGCGAGGCCGCGCGTGCCGGTGGCCGCCGGGTCGTCGCCCTCACCCGTACCACTTCCCGCCACGCCGTCGGACGGGACGAACCCCAGCTCCGCGCAGCTCACCGGACGGCCGAGCCGCCGGGACAGGGCCTCGGCGACGACCGGGCGGACGGGTTTCTTCGGCAGGGAGCCACGCAGCCAGTAGGTGACCGTGCTGGCGGAATGGCTGAGCGTCAGCCCGGCCTCGGCCCCGGCGCGGTTCACCGCGCGGGCGAGCTGCCCGTTTCCCCAGTCGGCCTCGGCCATCACGCGTACGAGGGCCGTGTTCGGCGTGCGTCCCATCCCAGCTCCCTGGCGTTCAACGCATTCAACGACGTGCCCAGCATGAGGCGCTCTCCAGGTCGGTGTACCCCCGTTGAATGACTATCAGCCATCCGCGCCCCACGGATGTCCTCGGAAAGGAACGCCGCCATGACCGCCGCCGATCCCTGCCCCTGTGCGCCGAGCCGCGCACTGCGCGACCGAGCGGCGCGAGGGTGGGAGAAGTTCGTGCACCGTGCCGCCGCCGGTCTGCCGAGCGCGCCCGGCCACCCGGTCGACGCCGCCGGCCACGAGCAGCATCCGCTGGTCAACACGCTGGTACGGGACATTCCGAGCGGCAAGGAGGGCCTCCTGCTCGCCGTCACCCACGAACCGCACGCCGACGGGCGGGTGGTGCGCATCGCGCACATCCGGCCCATGGCGGGCGTCGAGTGGTCGACGGCCGCCGACAACGTCCAGGCGGTCCGCTGAACGCCTTTCCCCGCCCGTACGCGCGCGTACGGGCGCGTACGGGCTCCCCGAAAGCTCACACGAAAGAGGGCGGCCTCCGTGGATACGGAGACCGCCCTTTCCGCCGTTCACGCACGTGTGCGCGGTGCGGCGGATTCGAACCGTTACTGCTTACCGCTTACCGCTTCCCGCGAACTGCCTCTCGCGAACTGCCTACCGGACGACCGTGATGCGGTCGGCCGCCGGCACCGCGAGCGGCGCGGTGGCGGAGGAGTTCGCCGCCAGGTACTCGTTGAAGAGGTCCAGGTCCGAGGCGCCGACCAGCTTGTTGGTGCCCTTCGCGAGGGCCGCGAAGCCGTCGCCGCCGCCCGCGAGGAACTCGTTCATCGCGACGCGGTAGCTCTTCGACGGGTCGATCGCCTCGCCGTTCAGCTTGATGCTGCCGGTCACCACACGGTCCGCGCCCGACTTGGTCATGTCGAGCGTGTAGGTCAGGCCCCTGGAGACCTGGAGGATCTTGACCGCGTTCAGATTCGAGCCGCTGACCTGCTGCTTCAGCGCCTCGACCAGGTCGGCGCCGGACAGGTCGACCACGTTCATCATGTTGGTGAACGGCTGCACCGCGAAGGCCTCGCCATAGGTCACCACACCGTCGCCCTCGGCGCCGGACGCCTTGTGGACGAGGTCGGCGCGGATGCCGCCCGGGTTCATGAAGGCCACCTGCGCGCCGCCCTTGCCGGCCGGGGCCAGGCCCGCCAGCTGCGCGTCGGCGATCACGTCGCCGAGCGGCTTCTCGTACGCCGTGGAGCCGCGGCCGTTGATGTCGGCGGCGATCCAGCCCTGCGGGCGGTTGGCGATCGGGGCCGCCAGGTCCTGCCACTGGCCGATGAGGCGGCTCATGTCCGGGGCCTTCGGCACGTCACGGGTGACAGCGTGGTTCGCCGAGTCGACGGCGGTGCGCACGATGTCCTTGGTGGCGCGGTCGTACGTCAGCGTGGTGTCGGTGTAGAGCCGGCCGAACGACGCCGCCGAGGTGACCAGGCGCGGCTTGCCCGCCGGGTCGGGGATGGTGCACACGTACGCGTTGTGGGTGTGACCGGTGACCAGCGCGTCGACCTGCGGGTCGACGTTCTTGGCGATCTCGGTGATCGGGCCGGAGACACCGCCGCCCGCGACCGGGCTGTCGCAGTCGTAGTCGTAGTTCGCGGAGGCCGGCAGACCGCCCTCGTGGACCAGGGCGACGATGGACTTGACGCCCTGCCGCTCCAGGATCTTCGCGTACTTGTTGATCGTCTCGACCTCGTCGCCGAACTTGAGGCCCTTGACGCCCTCGGCGGTGACGACGTTCGGGGTGCCCTCCAGGGTCACGCCGATGAAGCCGATCTTGACGCCGTCCTTCTCCCACACGAAGGTCGGGTCGAGCAGCGGCTTGCCGGTCTTCTCGCTCGTCACATTGGCGGCGAGGTACGGGAAGTCGGCGCCGCCGAACTTCTTGCCGCCGTCGAAGCAGCCGGCGGTCGGGTGACAGCCGCCGTTCTGCAGGCGGGACAGCTCGGCCGCGCCCTCGTCGAACTCGTGGTTGCCGACCGAGGTGACGTCCAGGTCCATGCCGTTGAGCGCGCCGATGGTCGGCTCGTCGTGGAAGAGACCGGACAGCAGCGGCGAGGCGCCGACCATGTCACCGGCGGCGGCGGTGATGGAGTAACGGTTCCCCTGGCGGGCCTGGCGCAGGTGGGTGGCCAGGTACTCGACGCCGCCGGCGTCGATCTTCTCCGTGGTGCCGTCCGGCTTCACCCGGCTGACCTGGCCGGACGAACCGGCCGGGGGCTCCAGGTTGCCGTGCAGGTCGTTGAAGGAGAGCAGCTGGACATCGACCATCCGCCCCCAGCCCTTGCCGTTGGTGCCGCCCTGCCCGGCGGCGGTGTCCTGCGCCGCGCCGGCCGGCATCGCGGCGACCAGCGCGCCGACGGTGGCGAGGCCCGCACCGGCGGCGAGAATGCGCCGCCCGGTCCTGTTCTGCTTCCTAGTCCCTGCCATCTTTCCCCAGTTTTCTGTACGAATCCGCTGCTGCTCGCGCAGCCTAAGGTCAACGCGCGTAGCGCAACAGGGGGGAACCGGTTACGAGGTGGTTGCCATTCATCTCACGGGCCGCCTCTCCCGGGTCGCCTCGCACCTGACAGTCTCGGGGCTTTCTCCCACAGGCCCGCGCCCGCCCCCCGTAGGCTCGTCACCATGACGTCTGACGCGGCGCCGGCCCTCGAACCCGGTCGGCAGATCACCACCCACGAAGAACTGAGCCCCGAGCAGGTCCGGGACACCCTGGAGCTGCTCGATGCCGCCGACCGCGCCGACGGCGTCCACGCCGTGTCGGAGCAGGGGCGGCTCTACCTGCGCCACGGACGGCGCGAGGGCGTCCGGCACCTCCTGCTCACGGTCGGCCCTGACCTCTACGGCTACGCGCAGCTGGAGGAGACCGACCCGGTCGAGGCCCCCGCGGCCGAGCTGGTCGTGCACCCCGCGCACCGGGGCCGCGGGCACGGCCGGGCACTCGGCCTGGCGCTGCTCGACGCGACCGGCAAGCGGCTGCGGGTCTGGGCGCACGGCGGCAAGCCGGCCGCGCGGCACCTGGCCCAGGTGCTCGGCCTGACCCTGTTCCGCGAGCTGCGCCAGCTGCGCCGCCCGCTGGTGCCGCTCGACCTGCCCGATCCGGTGCTGCCCGAGGGCGTCACCATCCGCACCTTCTCGCCCGGCGCGGACGACACGGCCTGGCTGTCCGTCAACGCGACCGCGTTCGCGCACCACCCGGAGCAGGGCTCGCTGACCCAGCGCGACCTGGACGACCGGATGGCCGAGCCGTGGTTCGACCCGAAGGGCTTCTTCCTGGCGGAGAAGGATGGCCGGCTGGTCGGCTTCCACTGGACCAAGGTGCACGCCGAGGAGCAGCTGGGCGAGGTGTACGTGGTCGGCGTGCTGCCCGACGCCCAGGGCGGCGGCCTCGGCAAGGCGCTGACGGCGACGGGCCTGCGGCACCTGGCGGGCGAGGGGCTGCCGACGGCGATGCTGTACGTCGACGCGGACAACACGGCGGCGGTGACGGTCTACGAGCGGCTGGGCTTCCGTACGCACGAGGTGGACCTGATGTACCGCGCGGAGTCCTGACCTGGCCTGACCTGACACCACCTTGATCCACTCCAACCGGGGCAGATCAGGGCAGCCGAACTCGGCCCACACAGGGGGCGGTTGACACCGCCCCCTGTTTTCCACCACCCTTTCACTACTTGATTAGTGAAAGGGTGGTGCAAGCGCGTGCTCGCCTACCGCATCGACCGGCGCAGCGGGGTCGCCACCTACCTCCAGATCGTCCAACAGACCCGCCAGGCCCTCCGGATGGGCGTCCTCGCCCCCGGCGACCGGCTGCCCACGGCCCGCGAGGTCGTCGAGGCCACCGCCATCAACCCCAACACGGTCCTCAAGGCCTATCGCGAGCTCGAACGCGAAGGCCTCGTCGAGGCCCGCCGGGGCCTGGGCACCTTCGTCCGAGCCACCCTCGGCACCGCCGCCCCCGCCGACTCGCCGCTGCGCGGCGAACTCGCCGGCTGGGCCCGCCGGGCGCGCGCGGAGGGGCTGGAGCGGGAGGACGTGGCGGCCTTGTTCACATCCGTACTGAACGAATACTTCGAGGGGGACGCGTGACCGCCGAGCACACCCGGCACAGCACCGGAGGGATCGCCCTGGCGGCGGACGGACTCGGGCTGCGGTACGGCGGGAGAAGCCGCCCCTGGTCCCTGCGCGACTGCTCCTTCGACCTGCCCGCCGGCCGGGTCTGTGCCCTCGCCGGCCCCAACGGCGCCGGCAAGTCGACCCTCCTCACCCTCGCCGCCGGCCTGCTCCGCCCCACCGAGGGCACGATCAGCACGCCGGAACGGGAGCGGATGGCGTACGTCGCCCAGGACCGCCCGCTCTACCCCCAGCTCACCGTCGGCGAGACCCTGGACCTGGGCCGCGCCCTCAACCCCGGCCGCTGGGACGCCGACGCCGCACTCGCCGTCGCCGACCACCCGGGTCTCCGGCCGAACGCCACGGTCCGCTCGCTCTCCGGCGGCCAGCGCACCCGTCTCGCCCTCGCGCTCGCCCTCGGCAAGCGCCCCGAACTCCTGCTCCTCGACGAGCCGATGGCCGACCTCGACCCGCTCGCCCGCGTCCAGCTGATGGGCCTGCTGATGGCCGACGCCGCCGAGCACGGCACCACCATCGTCATGTCCTCGCACATCCTCGCCGAACTCGCCGACGCCTGCGACCACCTGCTGCTCCTGCACGACGGGCGGATCCGGCTCGCGGGCGCGGTCGACGACCTGCTCGACGCGCACACCGTGCTCGCCGGCCCGGCCCAGGACGCCGACCTCTCCCCGTACACCGTGGTCGTCACCGCGACGACGGGCCGTCAGTTCACCGCGCTCGTCCGCACCGAGGGCGCGCCCGTCCCGGACGGCTGGCAGCGCTCCGAGCCGTCCCTCGAAGAACTCGTCCTCGCCCACCTCCGCGCGGCCTCCGCCACGCCCGAAGGAGCCGCCGCATGAGCGCCCCGACCCTGACGAGCCCGGCGAATACGGCCCCGCCCCGGCCGCCAAGGGCCCTTCGCCCAGGAAACTTTCCCTCCTGGTCTTCGCCAAGGTGACGGCCCGCCAGCACCGCTGGACCATCGTGGCCGCGCTCGCGCTCACCGTGATCACCGTGGCCGTCCTGGCCGCCTCCGTCTACTGGTCCGGTCGCGCCGAGGACATCCTCAAGGCGACCGGCTGCACCGTGAACAGCGAGGCACGCCACTGCCTCCAGTCCACCGGCGACTACGTCGACGCGGTGTGGCAGGCCCGGCACATGGTCGAGTACATCGCCTTCGGCGTCCTCCTCCTGCCCGCCGTCGTCTCCGGCTACATGGCGGGCCCGCTCGTCGCCCGCGAGCTGGAGACCGGCACGTACCGGCTGGCCTGGACCCAGTCCGCTTCCCCGGCCCGCTGGCTCGCCGCCAAGCTGGCCGCGTCCGCCGTGTTCACCGTCGCGCTCGTGGTGCTCGTCAACCTGGTCTTCCGGTGGTCCTGGGCGAGCGGCCCGGCCGACGACTTCCCCACCTTCTGGAACGACCCCACCATCTACGCCGCCCTGCCGGGCCCCGTCCCCGTCGCGACCGTCCTACTCGGTCTCGCCGTCGGCGCCCTGACCGGCCTGCTGATCCGCCGCACCCTGCCCGCCCTGCTCACCTCCACCCTGCTCACCGGCGGCGTCATCGCCGCCTTCACCAACTACCGCGCCTTCCTGTGGCCCACCGAGACCCTGACCGGGCAGGCCCTCCAGAACCGCGCCGCCCGCACCTGGTCCGTGGACCAGGGCATGCTCACGTCGTCCGGTGACAAGGTGAGCCTGGCGGACTGCCACTGGGAATGGGGGTGCGTAACCCAGCGGGGCGGCGTCACCGACTACGCCGACGTCCACCCGCAGAGTCACTTCTGGCCGCTCCAGCTCGTCGAGACCGGCATCCTGCTGGCCCTCGCCGCCCTCGCGCTCCTCGCCGCCTTCCGTGTCCTGCGCTCCCGGTTGCCGTAGGCGATCAGGCCGACGGAGAAGGGGGGACGGGCCCGCACGGAAGCGGGCCCGTCCCCCTTTTTTCCGCCCTACGAGCCCGGCCCCCGATTCCCGCACGTCACGTCCCCGTTACCGGCCATTCAGACGCGCTTGCGACGCTCACGCAATGAAGCGCACCGTGCCCGTCCGCGCCCGCGCCCTCCCCAAGGGGAGGCTGCCCTCCCCCACGGCCCGCTCCGACGCGCCCGACCACCCCTTCACGCGGAAGAATGGGGTCATGAGCCAGCAGCCCGCCGAGGTACCGGTCACGACTCCGACGAACGCGCCCGCTCCGTCGGCCCAGCCTTCCCTGGGCTCCATAGCCGCGCACCGGCCGCACGCCGTGCGCAGCGGCCCCGTGAGCGATCTCGCCCCCGACCTCGACGCCGACCCCGACGCGTACGAGGACGACGAGGCCGGCGAGCTGCCCCAGGGGCGCTTCCTCGACCGTGAACGCAGCTGGCTCGCCTTCAACGAACGCGTCCTCGAACTCGCCGAGGACCCCGCGACGCCGCTCCTCGAACGAGCGAACTTCCTCGCGATCTTCGCCTCGAACCTCGACGAGTTCTTCATGGTCCGCGTCGCCGGCCTGAAGCGCCGCATCGCGACCGGCGTCGCCACCCGTTCCGCCTCCGGCCTCCAGCCGCGCGAGGTGCTCGACCTGATCTGGACGCGCTCGCGCGAACTCATGGCCCGGCACGCCGCCTGCTTCCAGCAGGACGTGGCCCCGGCGCTCGCCGACGAGGGCATCCACCTCATCCGCTGGCCCGAGCTGACCGAGAAGGAACAGGCGCGCCTCTTCACGCTGTTCCGGCAGCAGATCTTCCCGGTCCTCACCCCGCTCGCCGTCGACCCGGCCCACCCCTTCCCGTACATCTCCGGGCTCTCGCTCAACCTCGCCGTCGTCGTCCGCAACCCGGTCACCGGCCACCGCCACTTCGCGCGCGTCAAGGTCCCGCCGCTGCTCTCCCGTTTCCTGGAGGCCTCGCCCGAGCGCTACGTCCCGCTGGAGGACGTCATCGCCGCGCACCTGGAAGAGCTGTTCCCGGGGATGGAGGTGCTGGCCCACCACATGTTCCGGGTCACCCGCAACGAGGACCTGGAGGTCGAGGAGGACGACGCCGAGAACCTGCTCCAGGCCCTGGAGAAGGAACTCATGCGGCGCCGCTTCGGCCCGCCGGTGCGCCTGGAGGTCGAGGAGTCCATCGACCCGTACGTCCTCGACCTGCTGGTCCGCGAGCTGAAGATCTCCGACTCCGAGGTCTACCCGCTGCCCGGACCGCTCGACCTCACCGGCCTGTTCGGCATCGCCTCGCTCGACCGGCCCGAGCTCAAGTACCCCACGTTCGTCGCCGGCACCCACCGCGACCTCGCCGAGGTCGAGTCCGCGTCCGCGCCCGACATCTTCGCGGCCGTACGCGAGCGGGACGTGCTGCTGCACCACCCGTACGACTCCTTCTCCACCTCCGTCCAGGCGTTCCTGGAGCAGGCGGCGGCCGACCCGGCCGTCCTCGCCATCAAGCAGACGCTGTACCGGACTTCGGGCGACTCGCCGATCGTGGACGCCCTCATCGACGCCGCCGAGTCCGGCAAGCAGGTCCTCGTCCTCGTCGAGATCAAGGCCCGCTTCGACGAGCAGGCCAACATCAAGTGGGCGCGCAAGCTGGAGGAGGCCGGCTGTCACGTCGTCTACGGCCTCGTCGGCCTGAAGACGCACTGCAAGCTGTCGCTCGTGGTCCGCCAGGAAGGCGAGGTCCTGCGCCGCTACAGCCACGTCGGCACCGGCAACTACCACCCCAAGACCGCACGCCTGTACGAGGACCTCGGCCTGCTCACCGCCGACCCGCAGGTCGGGGCCGACCTGTCCGACCTGTTCAACCGGCTCTCCGGCTACTCGCGGCGCGAGACCTACCGGCGGCTGCTCGTCGCGCCCAAGTCGCTGCGCGACGGCCTGGTCTCCCGGATCGACAAAGAGGTCGCGCACCACCGCGCCGGACGGCCCGCGTACGTCAAGATCAAGGTCAACTCGATGGTCGACGAGGCCGTCATCGACGCCTGCTACCGCGCCTCCCAGGCCGGCGTGCCCGTCGACATCTGGGTACGCGGCATCTGCGCCGTACGCCCCGGCGTCGAGGGCCTGTCCGAGAACATCCGGGTCCGCTCGGTCCTCGGCCGCTTCCTGGAGCACTCCCGGATCTTCGCCTTCGGCAACGGCGGCGAGCCCGAGGTCTGGATCGGCAGCGCCGACATGATGCACCGCAACCTCGACCGCCGTATCGAGGCCCTGGTCCGGGTCACCGACCCCGGCCACCGGGCCGCCCTCACCCGGCTCCTGGAGACCGGGATGTCCGACACCACCACCTCCTGGCACCTGGGCGCCGACGGAAACTGGACGCGGCACGCGACCGATCCCGAGGGCCGTCCGCTCCGGCACGTCCAGGAGATGCTCATCGACGCGCGGAGGCGCCGGCGTGCCCAATCCTGACCCCACGCAGGACGTCGTACGGGACTCCCCCCAGGGCGTCGCCCCGGACCCCCTGGGCCCCCGGGACCCCCGGGATGTCCCCAGGGACCTTCCCCCGGACGCCACCGCAGGCGAGGTCCTCGCCCCCTATCTGCACGCCCGCTCCGCCGACTTCCTGCGCGGACTGCGGCTCCACACCGAGAGCGGCGCGGGCACCGGGGGCGCCGAGGAGGCCGCCCGCACCCTGCGGGCCGCCGCCCGCCGCATCAGCGGCACCCTGCACACCTACCGCCCCCTGCTCGACCCCGCCTGGGCCGACCAGCTGCGCGCCGAGCTGGCCTGGCTCTCCGGCACCCTCGCCCTGGAACACGCCTGCACCTCCCGGCTCGTCCGGCTGGCCGACGCGCTGGCCCGGCTGGCGGGCGGCGGTACGGCGGCGACGGCGGCCGTCCCCGCCGCCCGCGCCGGCGGGGACCCGGAGGGCAGCCGGGGGCTCACCGTCGGCGCCGCCCGGGCCGGCGCCCTCCTGGAACGCCAGCTCACCCTCGCCCGGACCCGCGCCCACTCCGCCGCCCTCCAGGCGCTCGGCTCCGCCCGCTTCCACGCCGTCGCCGACGCCGTCGCGCTGCTCGCCTCCGAGGTGCCGCTCGGCCCGGCCGGCGCCGCCCGCGCCGACGAGGTCCTGGACGCGCCCGCCGCCGTCGTCGAACGCCGGCTGCGCGACGCGGTCGGCGTCCTCCCGCTGGCCCGGGCCGCCGCCCCGTACAACGCCGCCGCCCTCGGCCTGACCGCCGGCGAGTCGCAGGACGCGCCCTGGCACCAGACCCGCGGCCTGCTCCGGCTGCACCGGTACGCCGCCGAGGTGCTGCGCGGCGACGGCGTACCCGATCCGGTCCTGTACGAGGCGGCCCGCGCCCTGGACCGGCACCGCGACGCCGCCGAAGCCGCCGCCGCGGCCTCCGCGGCGGCCCGTACCCCGCGGATCGCCCCGGCGACGGCGTACGCCCTCGGGGTCCTGCACGCCGACCAGCGCCACGAGGTCGAGGCCGCCCGCTTCGCCTTCCAGCGCGCCTGGTCCCGGACGACGGCGCCGGTGCGGTGAGCGCCACCGGCCCCGTGATCCTGGCCGCGGGCGCGGTGCTGTGGCGGCGGGCCCGGAACGGGGAGGGCGGGGGCGGGGGCGAGGGCGTCGAGGTCGCGCTCGTCCACCGGCCGAAATACGACGACTGGTCGCTGCCGAAGGGGAAGCGGAAGCGGAACGAGACGCTGGCGGCGTGCGCGCGGCGCGAGGTGCTGGAGGAGACGGGCCAGTCCTGCGCCCTTGGCGCCCGCCTGCCCGTCGTGCGCTACCTGGTGAACGGGCAGCCGAAGGAGGTCACCTACTGGGTGGCCCGGGCCCTCGGCGGCACGTTCGCACCGGACCGGGAGGTCGACACGGTCGTCTGGCTGCCGCCGGCCGCCGCCCGCGCCCGCCTCACCCAGCCGCGCGACCGTGCCCTGCTGGACGAGGCGCTGCGTACCGCATCGGCCGGCTGACCAGCAGGTCATGGCGTCCACTCGCCAACTTTCCCCGGGTTTGCTGACGTAACGGAAGAACGCCCCCTACGTTCCTCTTGGTGACGATTGCGGTCACCTCGTCGTACAACGGGAGGTTTTCCATGCACATCCGCCAGCGTGCCGCCGGAGCCGTCCTCGCCCTGGGTCTCGCCGTCGGCGGCCTGTCGGCCACCGCGTTCCCGGCCACCGCGGCCGACCTCAGCTGCTCGGCCCGGCTGGTCACCGGCAGCGCCGGCCACAAGGGCGCCTCGGTCACCTGCACCGGCGGCGCGTTCACCGCGTACGTCGACTGCGAGCGGACCGACAACGGATACCAGTACCGGCACTTCGGCAACCGCGCCGTCTCGGGCGGCACCTCCACCGTCTGGTGCGACCTCAACGCCCGGGTGATCCACGTGGACGCCGTCCCGAGCTGATCCGACCCACCCCCCGTGCCGCCGGTGCCCCTCGCGGGCCCGGCGGCACTGTCATGCCCGGGGCACCCGGCATGCGCGGTACGTGGGGCACCCGGCGGCGCACGGTGGCGTACGGCGACACCCGGTGGCGTACGGTCGGCGGCACGGCACCTTGATCCACATCGCCGCACCTCACCTTCCGGCACGGTTCACTTGCCGTTCACTCTCTTCCATGGGCCGCTTCACCTGTTCTGCCTAATTTCGGCCGTACGAGGTGCCCGGCCCCAAACCGGAACCGCACCCCACCACCCGACCCACGCCGCCACGGATACGTTCAGGACACCAAGGTCCACGGCACGGCGGCTTCTGGAAGGAACACCCGAAAGTGAAGCTTTCGCGCAAGAACGGGCTTCGCGCCTCCGCGATCGGTGCCCTCGTCGTCTCCGGCGTGCTCGTCCTCTCGGCGTGTGGTTCGGACAACAACAGCGAGCCCACCAAGAAGGGCGGCAAGACCTCCGCCGCCGCGTCGAACATCAAGTGCGACGACGCCAAGGGCCAGCTGCTCGCCGCGGGCTCCAGCGCGCAGAAGAACGCGATGGACCTGTGGGTCAAGAACTTCCAGGCCGCCTGCGCGGGTGTCGAGGTCAACTACCAGGGCATCGGCTCCGGCGCCGGCATCACCAAGTTCAACCAGGGCCAGGTCGCCCTCGCCGGCTCCGACTCCGCGCTGAAGGAGGAGGAGGTCGCCGCCTCGCAGAAGATCTGCAAGGGCGGCAAGGGCATCGACCTCCCGATGGTCGGCGGTCCGATCGCCATCGCGTACAAGCTGAACGGCGTGGACAACCTGGTCCTCGACGCCCCCACCCTGGCGAAGATCTTCGACACGAAGATCACCAAGTGGAACGACCAGGCGATCGCCAAGCTCAACCCGGGCGCCAAGCTCCCGGACAGCACCATCCAGCCCTTCCACCGCTCGGACGAGTCGGGCACCACCCAGAACCTGGGCAAGTACCTGAGCACCACCGCCCCGGCCGACTGGAAGTACGACCCGAAGACGAAGTCGTGGCCCGCCCCCAACGGCCAGGCCGCCAACGGCAACTCCGGTGTCGCCACCGCGCTGAAGGGCGCCGAGGGCTCCATCGGCTACGTCGAGCTCTCCTACGCGACCGCCAACAAGCTCAGCACGGTCAGCATCAACACCGGCGCCTCCGCCCCGGTCCCGGTCAACGCCGAGACCGCCTCCAAGGCCATCGCCGCCGCGAAGATCAAGGGCACCGGCAACGACCTCGCCCTGTCCCTCGACTACACGACGAAGGCCGAGGGCGCGTACCCGATCCTCCTCGTCACGTACGAGATCGCCTGCGACAAGGGCAACAAGGCCGACACCCTGCCGACCCTGAAGGCCTTCCTCAACTACACCGCCAGCGAGGAGGGTCAGAAGATCCTCTCCGACGCCGGCTACGCCCCGCTCCCGGCCGAGATCGCGGCCAAGGTCCGCGAGATCGTCCCGACCCTGTCCTGACCCCACGCCGGGGGCGGCCTCTCCCGCCTCCACGGAGACCAGCAGAGGCCGCCCCCGGCATCCGGTGCACCGCCGCCAGGAGCCCGAACGCCGCGCCCACCCGCGTGAGACGCGTACCGGCTCCGCAGACCGGAGAATTCAGATGGCTACGACCACACCCGAAACACCCGACATAGGAGAGCGCCGCCGGCCCTCCACGTCCACCGGCCGCGCCGGCGACCGTATCTTCATCGGTCTGTCCCGCGGCTCCGGCATCACGCTCCTCGTGATCATGGCCGCGATCGCGGTCTTCCTGACCTACCGCGCCGCCCAGGCCATCTCGCAGGACAGCGCCAACTTCTTCACCACCTTCGAGTGGAACCCGGCCGGCACCCCGCCGGTCTTCGGCATCGCCGTCCTCGCCTTCGGCACGATCGTCTCGTCGGTCATCGCCATGGCCATCGCCCTGCCGGTCGCCATCGGCATCGCGCTCTTCATCTCGCACTACGCCCCGCGCAAGCTGGCCAAGCCGCTGGCGTACGTGGTCGACCTGCTCGCCGCGGTGCCCAGCATCATCTACGGCCTGTGGGGCGCGATCTTCCTCGTCCCGTACCTGGCCGGCCTGAACTCCTGGCTGGACCAGTACCTGGGCTGGACGTACATCTTCGACAGGTCCAGCGACGGCCTCGCCCGCAACCTGTTCACCGTCGGCATCCTGCTGGCCATCATGATCCTCCCGATCATCACCAACGTGACCCGCGAGGTCTTCCTCCAGGTCCCGAAGATGCACGAGGAGGCCGCGCTCGCGCTCGGCGCCACCCGCTGGGAGGTCGTCCGCATGGCGGTGCTGCCCTTCGGCCGCTCCGGCATCATCTCCGCCTCGATGCTCGGGCTCGGCCGCGCGCTCGGCGAGACGATGGCCGTCGCCGTCGTCCTCTCCCCGAGCTTCCTCATCTCGGGTCATCTGCTCGACCCGGGCGGCGGCACCTTCGCCCAGAACATCGCCGCGAAGTTCAACGAGGCCGACGGCTACGGCCGGGACGCCCTGATCGCCTCGGGTCTCGTCCTCTTCGTCATCACCTTGCTGGTCAACGGCGCCGCCCGCATGATCATCGCGCGCCGCAAGGAGTACTCGGGGGCGAACTCATGAGCCACGCCATACAGGAACGCCCGGTCGGCACCGCCGCGGCCCCGAAGCCGCCCCTCGCCCAGGCCCGCCTCCCGCGCTGGACCCCCGCGGCCGTCGCGGCCGGCTCCATCGCCGCCGGCTGCGGCCTCGGCCTCGCCGCCGGCTGGCACAGCAAGGTCCAGTGGGGCCTGCTCTCCGCGCTGTTCTTCGTCCTCGTCACGTTCGCCGTCACCACCAAGGTCGAAGGCGCCCGGCAGGCCAAGGACCGCGTCGCCACCAGCCTCGTCTGGGTCAGCTTCGTCCTCGCCGTCGTCCCACTCCTCTCCCTCGCCTGGGTCACCCTCAGCGAGGGCGCGCAGGTCGTCGACGGCTACTTCCTCTCCCACTCGATGAACGGTGTCCTCGACACCGAGCCCGGCGGCGGCATCTACCACGCGCTGCTCGGCACCATCGAGCAGGTCGGCATCGCGACCGCGATCGCCGCCCCGATCGGTCTGCTCACCGCGGTCTACCTGGTCGAGTACGGCGGCGGCACGCTCGCCAAGGCCGTCACCTTCTTCGTCGACGTCATGACGGGCATCCCGTCGATCGTCGCGGGTCTGTTCATCCTCGCCACCTGGAACCTGCTCCTGGGCTTCGGCCCCTCCGGTTTCGCCGGCGCGATGGCCCTCGCGATCCTGATGATGCCGGTCGTCGTCCGCTCCACCGAGGAGATGCTGAAGCTCGTCCCGAACGAGCTGCGCGAGGCCTCCCTGGCCCTCGGCGTCCCCAAGTGGCGCACGATCCTGAAGGTGGTCCTGCCCACCGCGATCGGCGGCATCACCACGGGCGTCATGCTCGCGATCGCCCGCATCACCGGTGAGACGGCCCCCGTCCTGCTCCTCGTGTTCGGTACGAAGCTGATCAACCCGAACCCCTTCGAAGGCGCCCAGTCCTCCCTGCCGCTCTACGTGTACGAGCAGTACGCGGTCGGCACCGACGCCGCCGTCGCCCGTGCCTGGGGCGCCGCGCTCGTCCTGATCGCCTTCGTCATGATCCTCAACCTGGTGGCCCGCGGCATCGCCCGCTGGAAGTCCCCGAAGACCGGCCGCTGACGCGGCACTCTGGATGTGAACTGATATGGCCAAGCGAATCGACGTCAGCGGCCTCTCCGCCTACTACGGCAACCACAAGGCGATCGACGACATCTCGATGACCGTCGAGCCCCGCTCCGTGACGGCCTTCATCGGCCCCTCCGGCTGCGGCAAGTCCACCTTCCTGCGCACCCTGAACCGCATGCACGAGGTCACCCCCGGCGGCCGCGTCGAGGGCAAGGTGATGCTGGACGACGAGAACCTGTACGGCGCCGGCGTCGACCCGGTCGCGGTACGCCGTACCGTCGGCATGGTCTTCCAGCGCCCCAACCCCTTCCCCACCATGTCGATCTTCGACAACGTGGCGGCGGGCCTGCGCCTCAACGGCGGGTTCCGGAAATCCGAGCTGGACGACATCGTCGAGCGCTCGCTCCAGGGCGCCAACCTCTGGAACGAGGTCAAGGACCGCCTGAACAAGCCGGGCGCCGGCCTCTCCGGCGGTCAGCAGCAGCGTCTGTGCATCGCCCGCGCCATCGCGGTCGAGCCCGAGGTGCTGCTGATGGACGAGCCCTGCTCGGCCCTCGACCCGATCTCGACGCTCGCCGTCGAGGACCTCATCGGCGAGCTGAAGGAGCGCTTCACGATCGTCATCGTGACGCACAACATGCAGCAGGCCGCCCGCGTCTCGGACCGGACCGCGTTCTTCAACCTGGCGGGCGTCGGCCAGCCGGGCAAGCTCGTCGAGCTGGACGACACCGAGCGCATCTTCTCCAACCCGAGCGTCCAGGCGACCGAGGACTACATCTCCGGCCGTTTCGGATAGACCGCCGTCCCCACGGCGGGGACCCTTGAACGTCCCGCCCGTGAACACCCACCACCGGGAGCAAGCACCACGCCCCCGGCCGCGGTGACCACGTGCCGGGCAATCACGCCGTACGGTGCTGCATGGCGGTGCCGCCGTACGACGAACCGGGCCCGGCTCCCCTCGCGAGGGGAGCCGGGCCCGGCCACATTCGGGTGGGTCCGCGAAGGTCAGCCGAAGAACAGCTTGACCACGTAGAAGCTCGCCGCGGCGACGATCGCGGCGGCCGGCATGGTGATGAACCAGCCGAGGATGATGTTCTTGGCGACGCCCCAGCGCACCGCGTTCACACGCTTGGTGGCGCCCACACCCATGATCGCGGAGGTGATGACATGGGTCGTGGAGATCGGCGCCTTGAAGAGGAACGCCGTGGCGAACATGATCGACGCGCCGGTCGTCTCGGCGGCGAAGCCCTGCGGCGGGTCCAGCTCGATGATCTTGCGGCCGAGGGTCCGCATGATCCGCCAGCCGCCCGCGTACGTACCGAGCGACAGCATCACGGCACAGACGATCTTCACCCACACCGGGATCGGCGCGTCGGCGCTCTGCACATCGCCGATGACCAGGGCCATCACCACGATGCCCATCGTCTTCTGGGCGTCCTGGAGGCCGTGGCCGAGCGCCATGCCCGCCGCCGACACGGTCTGCGCGATCCGGAAGCCGCGCTTGGCCTTGTGCGGGTTGCTCTTGCGGAACAGCCACATGATCAGCGTCATCACCAGATAGCCGACGACGAGGCCGACCAGCGGGGACAGGAACATCGGGATGACGATCTTCTCGAGCACACCGGACCAGATGACCTCCGTGCCGCCCGCGAGCGCCGCGCCCACCATGCCGCCGAACAGGGCGTGCGAGGAGGACGAGGGAAGACCGAAGTACCAGGTGACGAGGTTCCAGACGATCGCGCCGAGCAGCGCGGCGAAGAGGATTCCCATCCCCTTGTCGCCGGTCGGAGTGGCGATCAGGCCCTTGCTGACGGTGTGCGCGACGCCCTGGCCTATGAAGGCGCCGGCGAGGTTCATCACGGCGGCCATCGCGAGCGCGGCCCGCGGAGTCAGCGCCCGGGTCGACACCGAGGTGGCGATGGCGTTCGCCGAGTCGTGGAAACCGTTCGTGTACGTGAAGCCGAGCGCGACACCGATGGTCACGATCAGCGCAAAGGTGTCCACGGAGCTCAGGACTCCTTGACGGCGATGGTCTCCACCGTGTTCGCCACGCGCTCGAAGGCGTCCGCGGCCTCTTCGAGGACATCCACGATCTGCTTGAGCTTGAGCACCTCGATGGCGTCGTACTTGCCGTTGAAGAGGTGGGCGAGCAGCTTGCGGTGGATCTGGTCCGCCTGGTTCTCCAGCCGGTTGACCTCGATCCAGTACTCGGTGAGGTTGGCCATGGTCCGCAGGTTCGGCATGGCCTCGGCGGTCAGCTCGGCCGCCCGCGACAGCACCTCGATCTGCTGCTCGACGCCCTTGGGCAGTTCCTCGACGTTGTAGAGGACGACCAGGTCGACGGCCTCCTCCATGAAGTCCATGATGTCGTCGAGGGAGGAGGCGAGGGTGTAGATGTCCTCGCGGTCGAACGGCGTGATGAAGGAAGAGTTCAGCTGGTGGAAGATGGCGTGGGTCGCGTCGTCGCCGGCGTGCTCCGCTGCCCGCATCCGTTCCGCGATCTCGGCCCGGGCGGAGGATTCCGCTCCGAGCAGTTCCATCAGGAGTTTCGCGCCCGTGACGATGTTGTCCGCGGATGCGGCGAACATGTCGTAGAAGCTCGTCTCCCTGGGGGTCAGACGAAATCGCACGTGGAATCCTCAAAGTGCTGGGTTCGGTCAGGCTGATGCTAGGCGCATCATCCGGCCACGGCTAACCGGCGTCCTTTCAGTGTCGCCCATCAGGCACAGTGATCTACCACGGGCCCCCGCCCCGATTTCGCGGAGGTCGGTACCCTATACCCACGAGGGGTATAACCACTCTTTCTGGACAACGGGAGGACCCGATGACGACCACCGAGGCCGGCCAGCTCACCCCCGAGACCGCGGTCGACGCGGCGGTCGCGCACGCCTCCGCGGCGCCGGCCGTGACCGGATCCAAGGCCGGATCCGCCCCCGCGCCCGAGGCCGGCGAGGGCCACGACCACGCGGTGCACGGCTACCACAATCAGAAGGACGAGCACCTGAAGCGGCTGCGCCGCGTCGAGGGCCAGATCCGCGGCCTGCAGCGGATGGTCAGCGAGGACACGTACTGCATCGACATCCTCACCCAGGTCTCGGCCTCCACGAAGGCCCTGCAGTCCTTCGCCCTCCAGCTCCTGGAGGAGCACCTGCGGCACTGCGTCGCGGAGGCGGCGCAGAAGGGCGGCACCGAGATCGAGGACAAGGTCGAGGAGGCCACCAAGGCCATCGCCCGCATGCTGCGCACCTGAGCCGCACCCGCCGCCGTCCCCTGGCCGGTCCGTGCCGATCTCGTGGTCAGCGGCAGCCGTGGGCGCCGACCCGCAGTACCTCGTCGATCCGGTCGGCGCTCAGCCGCTCCTCCCCGTCCGCGGCGGAGGCCGCGATGATCAGCTCGCCGCACAGCTCTATCTCGGCCAGGGCGACGTACTCCGGATCACCGGGCGCGAAAGCCGACGGCAGAACCAGGGACACGGGAGGGGACACGGGAGGGACACGGGAGGGGGCGGGGGCGCGGCGGCGGTCGCGGTTCCGGGCGGCGGGACCATGCGCGTACACCTTCCTGTCGACGTGCTGTCGAGCTGCTGTCCGGGCCTGCGGTTCCGGGGCGTGCCTTCCGGCCGTCGTACGGCGTACGGCTTCACCCTCCAGCGTAGAAAGCGCCCCGCGCGCCGCGCATGACACGTCCGGACCATTTGCGATGGCCCGGGCGAGAACCCACCCGCCCCTTCCCCCGCCGCCGTCCGCCCGCGCTACGCCTCGATCTTCCCTGTGTAGATGTCCTTCCGGTCCGGCAGCGTCACCGCGACCGGCGCGCCGAAGCCGTACAACAGCGTGGTCGAGGCGACCTCGACCGTCCGGCCCTGGTTCCGGAAGCTGAACTGGTGGCGGACCTTGCGCAGCCGCCCCGCGCCGTCCAGATACGCGTCGAACGACACCAGGTCCGTGGCGAACCCTTTCGCCGCCGCCGTGAGCGCCCCGCGCACCGGCGGCGAGGACAGCCGGGCGGCGTCCCCGATGCGCGTGATCCCCCGGTAGTGCCGGACCGTCACCCCGGCGAGGTCGACCTCGTCCACATACGTGACGTCGCGGGCGCCGCGCAGCAGCTCGGCCGCGGCGGCCGGATCGGTGGCCCCGCCGGTGACCAGGTTGCCGTCCTCAAGCGCGGTGGTGTCGACCCGTACCCACTTGTCGGCGGGGACGCCCGCGCCCCGGTCCTTCATGTAGAGCGCGCCGGGGACGAGCAGTTCGGTGATCGGCCGCTGCGGGCTCTGCCCGTCGGCGCCCCGCGGCAGCACCACCCGGAGGCGGCCCGTACGGCGGCGGAAGTCGTAGTCGCCCTCGCCGCGGATGGTCACGCGGGTGCCGCCGGACGCCATCTCCATCGAGGTGCTGGTCTTGGACGATCCGGCCCGGGTCAGCTCCTCGACCGCGCCGCGTACGGTCCGCCCCGGATCGCCGCCGGGCGCCTCGTCGTCCGCGGGGGCCGCGCAGCCGCCGGCCGCCACCGCCACGGCACCGGCCAGCGCCAGGGCGGCGGCCCGCGCCCCGCCGCCCGTGCGTCCCTTCCGCACCACCATCGCCTGCCAACCCCCAACGCCTGCCGCTTGTCCGTCCGAAACCCACCCGACCGGATAACGACGGTCCGCACGCGCCGTCACGCGCAGTACCGTGGGGGACGTGCATGACCAGGCCCCGCCTCACGCCCCGCGGCCCACCGCGCCCCTGACGGACACGTACCCGACGGACACGTACCCGACGGACATCCACACGACGGACACCCGCCCGTCGGTGACGCACCGGGCGGAGACGACGGAACGCGGCGCGTTCGCACTCGCCCGCTGCGTCTGCGGCTGGTCCGGCCCGGCCCGCCGCTCCCGCGACCGCGCCCGTACGGACGCGACGGAGCACCTGGCGGCCTCCGAGGGATAGGAATCAGGCGGCGAGATCGCGGTCGTCGGCGCCCAGCCGGGCCTCGGGCAGACCGATCGCCCCGGCGACCGCGGGCCCGTCGTCGGCCCGCCGGGAGCGGACCAGCCGGGCGCCGCGCGGGCTGCGCGCGACAGCCGCTACGACCGGCGTGAGCAGCGCGAGCGCGACCGGGGCGAGCAGCAGCGCGACGGCGGTGCCGAGCGCGAGGCCGCCGACGACGTCGGTCGGGTAGTGGACGCCCATGTAGACGCGGCAGAAGCCCGCGGCGAGGGCGAGGCCGATGGCGGCGAACCCAAAGCGGCGGTGGGCGATGAAGACGCCGATGGCGAGGGCCATGGTGAGGGTGGCGTGGTCGCTCACGAACGAGAAGTCGGTCTTGCCCTTGACCAGGACGTCGAGGCCGGGGTGGTCGTTGAACGGCCGGGGACGCTGGACGAAGCCGCGGATCGGGATGTTGACGAGGAGCGCGATGCCGGCGGCCAGCGGTGCCCAGAGCAGCGCGGTGACGCCGGCCACCGAGTCGGCCGCGGTGCCGCGCCGGCGGACGCTCCACCAGCAGCCGAGCACCACGAGGACGAGGCCGAGCACGGTGCCGTACTCGCCGGTGAACTCCATGACGCGGTCGAACCACGGTGGGGCGGCCTTGGCCAGCCCGTTGATGTCGTAGAGGAGGCTGACATCGGGGTTCGAACCGTCCGATGCGAGTCCGGCCATGTGCTGCGGCCCCTTGATGTGTGGTGGTGTCCAACCCCCGTGGTCGGGCTGGTCGGATCGGGAAACGATCCGGCCGAGGGGAGCGTTCCGCTCCGGCCCCAAGATCGCTGGGACGTTATCGAACGGTGACGGGCCGCCGCAGCCCGGGGCCACGACCTCACGGAGCGTCCCCTCCGGTACACGCTCCGGGCCCCGTCACGACCGCGGCAGGTGGGTGGGCAGCGCGGCCGCGCCTTCCTTGGTGACCCGGGTCGCGCCGAAGTAGTCCGGGGTGTCGATCCGGTCGAAACGGATGACGGCGCCGGTGCGCGGGGCGTCGATCATGTACCCGCCGCCGACGTAGATGCCGACGTGCCGGATGGCCCGCGAATTGGTGAGGTCGTCCGAGAAGAACACCAGATCGCCCGGCAGCAGCTCGTTCCGGCTCGGGTGCGGTCCGGCGTTGTACTGGTCGTTGGCCACCCGCGGCAGGCCGATCCCCACGCTGTCGTACGCCGCCTGGGTCAGCCCCGAGCAGTCGAACCGCCCGTTCTGCGCGGCCGTACCCGTACCACCCCACAGATACGGCGTACCGAGCTTCTGCTGCGCGTAGTAGATGGCGGAGGCGGCCTGCTTGGACGGCTCGACGCGACCGATGGGGCGGGCGAAGCTCTTCTCCAGGGACCGGATGATCCGCACGTAGTTCTGCGTCTCGCTGATCCCGGGCACGCCGCCGGACTTGATGACGCGGTAGGCACCGGCGTTGTACGCGGCGAGCATGTTGTTGGTGACGTCGCCCGGCACGTCCTTCACGTAGCCGGCGAGCTCGCAGTCGTACGAGGCGGCCGACGGGATCGCGTCCTTCGGGTCCCAGATGTCCCGGTCGCCGTCCCCGTCGCCGTCTATGCCGTGCCCGGCCCAGGTGCCGGGGATGAACTGGGCGATGCCGCGGGCGTCGGCGGGCGAGACGATCTTCGGGTTCCAGCCGCTCTCCTGGTAGAGCTGGGCGGCGAGCAGGGCGGGATTGATGGCGGGGCACAGATTCCCCCACTGCTGCACGAGCCCCTGGTACGCCGCGGGCACGGCCCCCTTCGCGAGCCCCACGCTCCCGCTCTTGCCTGCCCCGCCGAACGCTCCGGCGGCGGCGGAGTACGTCCCGACGACGATCAGCAGGACGAACAGCAGGCAGACCCCTGTCACCCCACCGCCCACCAGCCACGCCGCCCGCACCTTACGCACCGTCAACCACCCCTCGGCTCCGGCCAGTACGCACCGGCCCCCAGTCTAGGCGGGCACCCCCACTCTCAGGGGGTGGACGAACCGGACGGAACACCGCCATCCGAGGACCAGAACGAAGACCGCACCCCGGGGTCGGGGACGACGGGCCCCTCGAAAGGCGTGCCAGGGGCAGATGTCTTCGGGTCCTGGACCTCCGAGCGGAGGAAGCAGGGCCGAGACGCCGCCCCACAGAAGCGCGTCGGCCCTCTCCGCCGCCTCCTGCATGCTGATCCCGCTGACCACGCGCTTCCCCCCTCCGGTCCCCTCCGCACCGCCTGCCCCAGGCCCGGCACATCCGGCCGTCATCGCCCCGCCGCGTCCACGGGCGCGTTCTTCGAGGAGACCTGGAGGCCGTCGATGGACGACTTCACCCGGGCGTCCCGCTCGTGCTGTTCCTTGGCGACACGGCGCAGCGCGGGAGCGAGGGAGTCACACTCGGCCTTCACCGCACCGACCCGCTCCTCCCAGGAAGCGAGAAGGGCCTTCAAGGCGGCCGCACACGTCAGCCCATGCAACCCGGCTGTCGTTCCGTCATGCGCCGTGGTCAGTCGGCTCTTGGCGGTCCCCATACCGGCCAGCAGGGATTCCGCGACCCCGGCCGCCTTCATCCACGGCCCACCGCTGTGCCGGAGATCGGCGCCCGTCGGCGTGCCTCCGCTTCCCATTCCCACCGATGACAGGGCCATCGGTGCGGCTGACGCATCGTCCACTCCCGGTCCGACCGGATGCATCGACTCCTGCCATGGCGCCGAGCGCGCACCCGAACCCATACGTCCCTCGCCCCTGATTCTCTGTTCTTTCCATCAGTCTCGACGGACGCTAACAGCGGGAGCCCTCGGCCACACGAGCGCAAACTCGAAGAAGAGCACATCAGTTGCTTCCTGCAGCAACAGCCGCAAGGAAAGAACCGCAAGAGCAAAGATCATCACTTTCACCCACAGGAGTGAGTACGCCCGCCCGGGGCGCCCCACTCTCTCGGAGTCACTGGCCTCGCCCCGCCGACCGGCTTGCGTCGAGGGCTCCCTGACGCGACGTCGAGCAGCGCCCCCAAAGGTGCCGTAACGACAATCATTGCCCACAGTCACGCCCCGTGATACACAGAGTGACCATAGGCTTCTTCGTACGGAAACCGGCCACACCGCCACAGGTCAAGACGGTCAGATCGGACATGCCTGCGGGGATCGGGTAAAGAGAGCCGCCAAGCCGTCACACGCGAGCGGTTTCATCAGCGAAGATAGGGCGACGACCCATGCCATCAGGCAGGGGCGACGAACTACCCAATAGGGGCGGTGAGTTACATGTACCTGGCGGCCGAAAAGGGCGACATCAACACCATTATCGGTGGAATCGCCCCGAACTGGGGGCCTTTCGGGAGCCTGGGCGCCGAAGCCAAGGTGATGATCGAGGTCGTGATGGCCGTGGCCATTCTGCTCTGTCTCGGCATCGCCATCTGGGGAGCGGCCAAACAGCGTATCGGCGCCACCGCCCTGCGCGACACGTTCAGCGCCGAACAGGGCAAGGGCCTGATCGTGGCCGGTCTGACCGGAGTCTTCATCATCGGGTCTCTGGGAACGCTCTTCACCATCGTGTACGGGATGGCCGTCTAACCCGTTTCTCACCAACGAGGTCGCGTTCCCTGATGTCCAGTCACCACGCAACGCCCACACGGCAAGCGGCACGGCCGGCTTTGCCGTACCCGTACACCTGTGCTGAAGGGGCGTACCCGGCATGAGCCTCGGCGACGAGCACGACGGCCAGACCCGCACCCGTCTCCCCGAGGGCAACACCGGCGACCCGTACGGCGCCCCCCGCCGCCCCACCACCCGGAGCACCCGCTCCCTCGCCGTGGCGGTGGGCGTGGTGGTCCTCCTGATCGCCGCGATCGCCTTCGCGAACCGCGGCAACGACACCCCCGCCGGCTCCGCGGCCCCCCGCGGCGGCGGCAACGACGCCCCCGCCGGCTCCGCCGCCCCGACCGCGGCCACCGGCACCCGCCCCGTCACCGGCAAGAACGGCACGATCGCGGCCGGCTTCGCCCACGACGAGCAGGGGGCACAGAGCGCGGCGGCGAACTACGCGGTGGCGCTGGGTTCGGCGGACATGTTCGTCGCCTCGTCCCGCAGCGCGATCGTGCGCGCCGTGTACGCGACCGATGCGGTCGCCGCGCAAGAGGGTGCGCTCGACAAGGTGTACGGCGACAAGGGGTTCCTGAGCCGGATCGGCCTCAACGAGGACGGCAGCGCGCCTTCAGGCCTGACGTTCGTTTCCCGCGTGCTGCCAGCGGGAGCGAAGATCGACAAGTACGCGAGCGACCGCGCCACGGTGTCGGTCTGGTACTCGTCCCTGTTCGGCATGGCCGGAGAGGGATCCCAGAGCCCGGTCACGGAGTCCTGGTACACCAACACGTTCGAGCTGCGCTGGACCGGCGGCGACTGGAAGGTGACCGGCTTCAGCCAAAAGGACGGCCCCGTTCCCGCGGGCCGTGACCAGACGGCCTCCACCGCCGAGGACATGGCGGACGCCGTCGGCACGTTCGGAGGCTTCACCTATGCCCGGTAAGAACCTGTCCCGCGGCCTTGGCGTCACCGGCGCACTGACCGCGGCCCAGACCGCTCTCGTACTCTTCGCCACCCGTGCCGTCGCCGACCCCACCCCGCCCGCGACCGGGACTCCCGGAACGCCGTCCGCGACGGCCACTCCCTCCGCCACACCCAGTCCGAGCGCGAGCAACAACCCCTGCGATCTGATCCGTGGCCCCGCCCGCGAATACTGCGAGAACGGCCGGCCTGGCACTAACGCCCCCCGGATCGACGACCCCACCTCGACCGTCGACCCCCTCTCCTCCCTCGCCAGCGGCTGCGCCAAAGCCGCCGCCTGGGTCGTCGACACCCTCTCCGGTGCCGTGAAGGAGACCGCGGCCGTCGACTTCACCAACGGCGACTTCCTCGCCCGCTACGCGATCGTCTTCGCCGCCGCCACCTTCCTCACCCTCCTCCTCTGGCTGCTGGCCGTCGCCAAGCGCGCCATGCGCGGCGTGCCGCTCACCACCGCCATCTCCGAGGCGATCGGCTTCCTCTGGCTGACCGTCCTGGCCTGCGCCTTCACGCCGCTGATCCTGTACACGGTCGTCAACGCCGCTGACGCGATCACCGAGGTCATCGCCTCCGGCACCGGACAGCAGAACGACGCCTTCTTCGGCGGCTTCAAACAGGCCCTGGAGAAGGGCGACAGCATCGGTGGCGGGCCCATCATGCTGATCATCGTCTCGCTCGTCACGATCCTCGCCGCCGGCGTGCTCTACCTCGAACTCGTCCTGCGGGCCGTCCTCCTCTATGTCGGCGCGCTGCTCGGCGTCGTCGTCTACTCCGGGCTCGTCGACAAGAACATGTGGGGCCACGTCCGCCGCTGGGCGGGCATCATGATCGCGGTGATCCTGGTCAAGCCGGTGATCGTCATCGTGCTGGGCCTCGCGGGCGCACTGTCGTCCGGCACCGGCCCCGACTCGTTCTCCGCCGTGGTCTCCGGCCTGGCCATCATCCTGCTCGCGATCTTCGCCTCGGCGATGATCTACCGCTTCGTCCCCGGCTTCGGCGACGAGATCGTGGCCTCCCGGAACAACCGTCTGCACCGCGCTGGCGAGAACGCCGCGGCCGCCGTCATCTCCTCCCCCGCGTCCCTCGTCTCCCAGGGCATCAAGACCCACAGCAGCCGCGGCGACGGCGGCGGCCAGGCCCCGGCCAAGAGCGCCCCCCGCCCCGCCAACCCGCTCTCGGGCGGCGTCGCCGCCCACAGCAGCCGCGGCACCTCCGGCGGCGGTACGGGCGGCGGAGCGACCCCGGCCCCCCGCAGCGGCGGCCCCACCACGGGCACCCCTCACTCCAGCCGCGGCAACAGCGGCAGCACCAGCAGTAACCGCAACAATCCAGGAGGTGCAGGGCGTTGACGACCCAGTCCCAACCGGTCTCGCCCCGCCGCACGTATCTCATCGGCCGTGCCCGTCCGAACGCGATCGTCGGCAAGAACCGCGAGACCGGCGAGATCGCGCTCATCATCGTCGGTGCCTTCCTCGGCATGATGAGCGGACTCCTCGTCCCCCTCCTGCCCCTGCGCATCGGGCTGCTCACGGGTTTCCCGGTGCTCGCGCTCGCCGCGGTCTACGTCCCGTACAAGCACCGCACCTTCTACAAGTGGTTCGAGATCAACCGCAGCTACAAGCGCATGCTGAAGCGCAGCACCGCGTATCGCTCCACCGCCACCGAGGCCGGCACCCGCCTGGACGGCCGCGAGGTCGAGATCGGCCCGCCGCCCGGCATCGGCGGCGTCAGCTGGCTGTCGGCGCCCTTCGGCCCCGACGAGATCGCGGTCCTGCTGCACGCGGACCGCCGCACCGTCACCGCCGCCATCGAGATCGAGGGCCCCGGCGTCGGCCTGCGCGACTCCGAGGACCAGGAAGCCCTCGTCGACCGCTTCGGCACGCTCCTCAAGCACGTCGCCAACGGCGACGGCTTCGTCACCCGCCTCCAGATGCTCGCCCGTACGCTGCCCGCCGACCCCGACGCGCACGCCAAGGACGTCGCCCAGCGCGGCGACCACCAGGCCCCGGGCTGGCTCCAGGAGTCGTACGACCAGCTGCAGTCCATGGTCTCGACCTCCAGCGAGCAGCACCGCGCCTACCTCGTCGCGTGCATGCACTACACGCGCGAACTCGCCGCCGAGGCCAACGCCATGGCCCGCGCCGCCCGCCACGCCTCCGGCGCCCGCCGGCTGGACCGCGACGGCGGCCTCGCCGTCGTCATGGCCCGCGAGCTGACCGACATCTGCGCCCGCCTCGCCGAGGCCGACATCCGCGTCCGCCAGCCGCTCGGCCAGTCCCGGCTCGCGTCGCTCGTGCACTCGATGTACGACCCGGACCACCCGATCGACCACATCCAGGCCATGTCGAAGCGCAACGCCTGGCCCGCCGAACTCGACGCCGTCGAACCGACGTACCTCCAGGCCAAGACCCGCGAGTCCGCCACCCGCGAGCCCTGGTGCCATGCCACCGCCTGGATCAAGGAGTGGCCGATGACCCCCGTCGGCGTCAACTTCCTCGCCCCGCTCCTCGTCCACACCCCCGACGTGATCCGCACGGTCGCCGTCACCATGGACCTGGAGCCCACCGAGGTGGCCATCGAGCGCATGCTCACCGAGAAGACCAACGACGAGGCCGACGCCTCCCGCCAGGCCAAGATGAACCGCACCGTCGACCCCCGCGACATCGCCGCCCACGGCCGCCTCGACCAGCGCGGCGAGGATCTCGCCAGCGGCGCGGCCGGCGTCAACCTCGTCGGCTACATCACGGTGTCCTCGCGCTCGCCCGAGGCCCTGGCCCGCGACAAGCGCACGATCAGGGCGTCCGCCGGCAAGTCGTACCTGAAACTGGAATGGTGCGACCGCGAGCACCACCGCGCCTTTGTGAACACCTTGCCGTTCGCGACCGGCATCCGCCGCTAGGGCCGAAGGGGCACAGACCGATGCGAGATCCGCTGTCCGTCCTCACCGAAGCCTTCACCGCCTTCCTCTTCGGGAAGGTGGAGACGACCCGTCTGCCCGTCCGTACCTCCACCGGGCAGGCCCAGGCCGTCTACCTGCCGACCGCCGCGCCCGGCCTCGGCGACTCCGGCGTGATCATCGGCCGCGAGGTGTACAGCGGCAAGGGGTACATCTACGACCCCTTCCAGCTGTACGGTCAGCAGCTCCCCGCGCCCCACTGGCTGGTCCTCGGCGAGTCCGGCAACGGCAAGTCGGCGCTGGAGAAGACGTACGTGCTGCGCCAGCTCCGCTTCCGCGACCGCCAGGTCGTCGTCCTCGACGCCCAGGGCGAGGACGGCGTCGGCGAGTGGAACCTCATCGCGCAGGAGCTGGGGATAACTCCCATCCGCCTGGACCCGATGGTCGCGAACGACTCCGGCATCCGCCTCAACCCGCTCGACCCGTCCATCACCACCACGGGCCAGCTCGCGCTCCTGCGCACCATCATCGAGGTCGCGATGGGCCACGGCCTCGACGAGCGCTCCGGCTTCGCGCTCAAGGTCGCCCACGCGTACGTCAACGAGCACGCCGTCGACCGCCAGCCGATCCTCACCGACATCGTCGAACGCCTGCGCCACCCCGAGCCGGAGTCGGCGGAGGCGATGAACGTCGCCCTCGACGACGTACGGGCCTGGGGTCTCGACGTCGCCCTCGTCCTCGACCGGCTCGTCGACGGCGACCTGCGCGGCATGTTCGACGGCCCGACGACCGTCGGCATCGACCTCGACGCCCCGCTGATCGTCTTCGACCTCTCCCACATCGACCGCAACTCCATCGCCATGCCCATCCTCATGGCGATCGTCGGCGTGTGGCTGGAGCACACCTGGATCCGCCCCGACCGGAAGAAGCGCATCTTCCTCGTCGAGGAGGCCTGGCACATCATCAACAGCCCCTTCGTGGCCCAGCTGTTCCAGCGCCTGCTGAAGTTCGGCCGCCGCCTCGGCCTGTCCTTCGTCGCCGTCGTCCACCACCTCTCCGACGTCGTCGACGGCGCGGCGGCCAAGGAAGCCGCGGCCATCCTCAAAATGGCCTCCACCCGCACCATCTACGCCCAGAAAGCCGACGAGGCCCGCAACACCGGCCGTGTCCTCGGCCTGCCCCGCTGGGCCGTCGAGATCATCCCGACCCTCACCCCCGGCATCGCCGTCTGGGACGTCAACGGCAACGTGCAGGTGGTCAAACACCTCATCACCGAACGCGAACGCCCGCTCGTCTACACCGACCGTGCCATGACCGAGTCGTCCGACCCCGACCCGGAGCTGGAGTGGGAGCGGGAACAGCGCGCGATCCTCATCGAGCAGCAGATGAAGGACCCCTCCCAATCGACGGTGGCGTAATCCCGTGAGCACGAACCGAACGGATCCCGGATCCCGCCAGGGGGGCGGCGGCATCCCCGACGGCTTCATCGTCGGGCTGTTCACCCTCCTCTTCGGCATCGCCTTCCTCGTCTGGACGGCGACCGGCCTGTCCGGCCTGTTCTCCCACGGCGGCTGGCCGGACGGCGTCACCTTCGCCCGTACGCCGCTGGCCCTGCCGTCGCTCCTCTCCTCCCCGACGGACCTGCCGGCGGCCTGGCCGGACACCCCGCGGGACCAGTTCTCCGGCTACGGCCTGTTCTGGGGCCTGGTCATCGGCGAGGCGCTGATCCTGGTCGTCCTGGCGGTGTTCGTCCTCGGCACTCTGGCCCGCTGGCGCGCGATCCGCGCGAACCGGAAGACGGCCGGGTACGAGAAGGCGTACGCGAAGCCGTACGAGAAGCCGGCCCCCGTTCCCACGGAAGCCGTTCCGACGGAGCCCGCCCCCGCCCAGCGCCACCCCGAGCCCGCCCCGCCTCGCGACACTCCCCCGGCCCCCGCACCCCGGCCGACGAGCAGCCCCCGCCCCCGAACCGACCCCGGCCCCGGCCGCCACGCCCGCCCCTCCCCCCACCCGCATCGTGTACGGGTCGGCGGCGGAGCGCCGCGAGGTCGCCCTCCAGGCGGTACGGGACGCCGAGGGCGCGGCCCTCGTCGTGACGTCCGACCCCACGCTCTGGGCGGAGACGAAGGACGCGCGCGGCAAGCTCGGCCCGGTCCTCGTCTACGACCCGGGCCACCTGTGCGAGACCCCGGCCCGGCTCCGCTGGAACCCCGCCGAGGGCTGCGAGGACCCCGCCGTGGCCCAGAGCCGCGCGTCCGCGCTGCTCGCCCCGGTACGCCCGCAGGCCCGGATCGACGCGGCCATGACCGACACCGCCGAAACGCTCCTGCGCTGCTGGCTGCACGCCGCCGCCATAGACGGCCGCCCGTTCAAGCAGGTCCACCGCTGGGCTCAGGGCAGCGACGCCCACGAGCCGGTACGGATCCTCCGCACCCACCCGAAAGCCGCCTCGGGCCACGCCGGCCTGCTCGAATCCGCGCTCACCGCGCACCCCGAACGCCGCCGCACCGCCCAGGAACTGACGGCCCGTGCCCTGACCTCCCTGTCCCTGATCCACATCAGGAACGCCTGCACGGCGAACCGCGCCGACTCGGTCGCGCTCGCCGCGCTCCTCCCCGAGCAGGGCACGCTCTACGTCGTCGGCGAACCGATCGAGGACCCCCGCACCCACCCGGGCGCGATGCCGCTCCTCACCGCCCTGGTGACCGCCGTGACCGACCACGCCCGCCACCAGGCCACCCGCTCCCCCGACGCCCGCCTCGACCCGCCGCTGAGCCTCGTCCTCGACGACATCGCCGCGGTGGCCCCTCTCCCCGGCCTCCCCGACCTCCTCACGGACGGCCCGTCCCAGGGCCTCCCCACCCTGGCCCTGATGCGGTCCCCGGCCCAGGCCCAAGCCCGCTGGCCCTCCCCGCTCCCCACCCCCTGACCGCCCTGGCGGAGAGCGCCGCGCCCCGCCCCGGCTACCCCGCCCCGGCTACCCCGCCCGCACCAACTCGTACTCCCGGTCGTAGTCCGTCGCGCTCCCCGGCATCAGCACCCGCACCCCGGTCCACACGAACCCGAACCGCCGGTAGAACGCTTCCGCCCGCTTGTTCTCCTCGTGCACGTACAGCCGCACCCGCTCGATCGGCCGCACCCCGGACACCCCCCACGACCACTCCACCGCCGCCCGGAACAGCGCGTCGATCACCCCGCTCCCGCGCGCCTCCTCCCGCACGAACACCCCCACCACGTGCGTCTGGTCGACGGTCGGCGCCTCTCCGAACGCGACCCCGCCTTCGTCGTCGGGCCGCTCCACGAGCACCGAGACGGTCCCGAGCCAGCGCCCTTCGGGCGTCTCCGCCACGAACTGGCGCACGCGCCCGTTGCCGCTCTCGCCGGCGCCCGCGGTCCGTTCCTGCCAGAACGCGTCGGGCCGCGCGACGGCGTCCTCGTAGGTCTCCAGGAAGGCGAGGTGGGCGACGGGGTCCTGGAGGGCCTCGAGCCGGAGCTCGCGCGCCTTCTCCCACTCGTCGGCTCGGATGACACGAATTGCATAGTCCATGTCAGGATCTTCATCACGAGCACCCCCTCTGACAAGGGGGTTTCGTGGTACCCAGGTACGACGACACCTCGGCCCGCCGCGCCCTAGCGTGGGCGGGTGACGACGCGGACGACGGTGGAGACGACAGCGGCCAGCCGGTACGTACGGCGTCTGCTGGCCCGCGTCCGGGCGTTCGACACCGCGCGCCCGGGCGTGTGGGACGCGACGGTGACGGCGATGTGGACGGTCTCCGCTCTCGTGGACGCGACCGGCGGCGGCTGGCGGACGACGTCCGCGGATGCGACGGTGCCCACATGGCTGGTCGTGGTGCTCGACCTCGCGCTCGTCCTGCCTCTCTACTGGCGCCGCCGGCACCCGATGGCCGTCCTCGCGGCGATGGCGGTCGCGGCGCTGGTCAGCGGTGCCTCGGGCGCGCTTCTCCAGGCCGGCTACATGCAGCTGTTCCCGGTCTTCCACATCGCGCTGACGCGCCCGCCCCGCGCCCTGCTGTCGGCCGCCGCGCTCCTCGCTCCGCCGCTGGCCGTGGCCTCGATCCGGTTTCCCACGGGGTACGGCTCCACCGGCGAGGGCGGCTGGGACCTGCTGGTCGTCCCGTACCTGTGGGCGTTCGCCCTGGCCTCGCTGGCCGGCATCACGGTGCGCTCGCGCCGGGAGGAGCGGGTGCAGGAGGTCGAGCGGGCGGCGGCGGCCGAACGGGACCGGATCGCCCGCGAGATGCACGACATCATCGGCCACAACCTGTCGGTGATCACGGGTCTCGCGGACGGCGGCCGGTACGCGGCGGCGAAGCGCCCCGAGCAGGCGGCCCAGGCGCTCGACGCCATCGCCACCACGAGCCGTCAGGCGCTCGCGGAGCTGCGCCGGGTGCTGCGCGCCCTGGATCCGGAGGCGGTACGGAGCCCTCAGCCGGGTCTGGCGGACCTGCCGGCCCTGATCGACGGCGTCCGCGCGGCCGGCCTCCCGGTCGAGTCGGAGATCTCCGCCGCCCCCACCCTGACCCCCGGCGCCCAACTGACGGTCTACCGGATCGTGCAGGAGGCGCTGACGAACGCCCTGAAGCACGCGGGCCCGGACGCACGGACCACCGTGACCCTCGCCCACGCTCCCGCGGCCACGGTCGCCACGATCACCAGCACCACCCCCGCGCCTGCCTCCCCCGCCCCCACCGCGGGCCAGGGCCAGGGGATCGCCGGAATGCGCGAGCGCGCGGCGCTCTACGACGGCACACTCGTATGCGGCCCGCTGCCGGACGGCACGGGCTGGCGGGTACGACTGCGACTTCCCCGGGAGGACTCCCCCTCGTGACGAGCGTTCTCATCGCCGACGACCAGCCGATGCAGCGGTTCGGTTTCCGGATGCTTCTGGAGAGCCAGGACGACATGACGGTCGCCGGCGAGGCCGGCGACGGCATCGAGGCGGTGCGTCTCGTCGGCCACCACCGCCCGGACGTGGTCCTGATGGACATCCGGATGCCGGGCCTGGACGGCATCGAGGCGACCCGCCGCATCATCGCCGCGGGCGCCGCGACCCGCGTCCTGATCGTGACGACCTTCGACCTGGACGAGTACGCGTACGAGGGCCTGCGCGCCGGCGCCAGCGGCTTTCTGGTGAAGGACGCGCAGCCCGAGGAACTCCTCGCGGGCGTCCGCGCGGTCGCCGCGGGCGACGCGGTGGTGGCGCCCAGCCTGACCCGCCGCCTCCTGGACACCTATCTCCACCGCATGCCCGCGTCGGCTCCGGCGCCCCGTGCTGAGAACAACCCCCGGCTGTCCTCTCTCACGGACCGGGAGAGGGAGATCCTCACGGTCATCGCCCAGGGCTGGACGAACGCCGAGATCGCCGGCCGTCTCCATCTGGCCGAATCCACGGTGAAGACCCATGTCTCCCGTGTCCTCTCCAAGACCGGCTCCCGCGACCGCGTCCAGGCCGTCATCCTGGGCTACGACACGGGCCTGGTGTCCCCGGACCACCGGTGAGTTCCGCTCCTGTCCTGGAAATGAACGCAAAAATGCCTCAACCCCCGGACAAAGTCCGGGGGTTGAGGCTAAAAATTGTTCGGCGGTGTCCTACTCTCCCACAGGGTCCCCCCTGCAGTACCATCGGCGCTGAAAGGCTTAGCTTCCGGGTTCGGAATGTAACCGGGCGTTTCCCTAACGCTATGACCACCGAAACACTATGAAGTTGGAACTCCAGCCAGAAAAGGCGAGTTCGTTACTTCAGAACAAACACAGTGGACGCGAGCAACTGAGGACAAGCCCTCGGCCTATTAGTACCGGTCAGCTCCACCCATTACTGGGCTTCCACATCCGGCCTATCAACCCAGTCGTCTACTGGGAGCCTTACCCTCTCAAGGAGGTGGGAATACTCATCTCGAAGCAGGCTTCCCGCTTAGATGCTTTCAGCGGTTATCCCTCCCGAACGTAGCCAACCAGCCATGCCCTTGGCAGGACAACTGGCACACCAGAGGTTCGTCCGTCCCGGTCCTCTCGTACTAGGGACAGCCCTTCTCAATATTCCTACGCGCACAGCGGATAGGGACCGAACTGTCTCACGACGTTCTAAACCCAGCTCGCGTACCGCTTTAATGGGCGAACAGCCCAACCCTTGGGACCGACTCCAGCCCCAGGATGCGACGAGCCGACATCGAGGTGCCAAACCATCCCGTCGATATGGACTCTTGGGGAAGATCAGCCTGTTATCCCCGGGGTACCTTTTATCCGTTGAGCGACGGCGCTTCCACAAGCCACCGCCGGATCACTAGTCCCGACTTTCGTCCCTGCTCGACCCGTCGGTCTCACAGTCAAGCTCCCTTGTGCACTTACACTCAACACCTGATTGCCAACCAGGCTGAGGGAACCTTTGGGCGCCTCCGTTACCCTTTGGGAGGCAACCGCCCCAGTTAAACTACCCATCAGACACTGTCCCTGATCCGGATCACGGACCGAGGTTAGACATCCAGCACGACCAGAGTGGTATTTCAACGGCGACTCCACAACCACTGGCGTGGCTGCTTCAAAGTCTCCCACCTATCCTACACAAGCCGAACCGAACACCAATATCAAACTGTAGTAAAGGTCCCGGGGTCTTTCCGTCCTGCTGCGCGAAACGAGCATCTTTACTCGTAGTGCAATTTCACCGGGCCTATGGTTGAGACAGTCGAGAAGTCGTTACGCCATTCGTGCAGGTCGGAACTTACCCGACAAGGAATTTCGCTACCTTAGGATGGTTATAGTTACCACCGCCGTTTACTGGCGCTTAAGTTCTCAGCTTCGCCCTGTCGAAACAGAGCTAACCGGTCCCCTTAACGTTCCAGCACCGGGCAGGCGTCAGTCCGTATACATCGCCTTACGGCTTCGCACGGACCTGTGTTTTTAGTAAACAGTCGCTTCTCGCTGGTCTCTGCGGCCACCCCCAGCTTGGGAAGCAAGTCCCCTCACCAGGCGTGGCCCCCCTTCTCCCGAAGTTACGGGGGCATTTTGCCGAGTTCCTTAACCATAGTTCACCCGAACGCCTCGGTATTCTCTACCTGACCACCTGAGTCGGTTTAGGGTACGGGCCGCCATGAAACTCGCTAGAGGCTTTTCTCGACAGCATAGGATCATCCACTTCACCACAATCGGCTCGGCATCAGGTCTCAGCCTTAACGTGTGACGGATTTGCCTACCACACGGCCTACACCCTTACCCCGGGACAACCACCGCCCGGGCTGGACTACCTTCCTGCGTCACCCCATCGCTTACCTACTACCACCTTGGGTCGGCGGCTCCACCACTTTCCATTCCCCGAAGGGTCCGGAACGGCTTCACGGCCTTAGCATTAATGGGCTCGATATTGGGCGTTTCAAAGCGGGTACCGGAATATCAACCGGTTGTCCATCGACTACGCCTGTCGGCCTCGCCTTAGGTCCCGACTTACCCTGGGCAGATCAGCTTGACCCAGGAACCCTTAGTCAATCGGCGCACACGTTTCTCACGTGTGTATCGCTACTCATGCCTGCATTCTCACTCGTGAACCGTCCACAACTCGCTTCCGCGGCTGCTTCACCCGGCACACGACGCTCCCCTACCCATCACAGCACCCGTTGGGGCTTATTGCTGCAATGACACGACTTCGGCGGTACGCTTGAGCCCCGCTACATTGTCGGCGCGGAATCACTTGACCAGTGAGCTATTACGCACTCTTTCAAGGGTGGCTGCTTCTAAGCCAACCTCCTGGTTGTCTCTGCGACTCCACATCCTTTCCCACTTAGCGTACGCTTAGGGGCCTTAGTCGATGCTCTGGGCTGTTTCCCTCTCGACCATGGAGCTTATCCCCCACAGTCTCACTGCCGTGCTCTCACTTACCGGCATTCGGAGTTTGGCTAAGGTCAGTAACCCGGTAGGGCCCATCGCCTATCCAGTGCTCTACCTCCGGCAAGAAACACACGACGCTGCACCTAAATGCATTTCGGGGAGAACCAGCTATCACGGAGTTTGATTGGCCTTTCACCCCTAACCACAGGTCATCCCCCAGGTTTTCAACCCTGGTGGGTTCGGTCCTCCACGAAGTCTTACCTCCGCTTCAACCTGCCCATGGCTAGATCACTCCGCTTCGGGTCTTGAGCGTGCTACTACGTATCTAATTAGACACTGCGCCCTATTCGGACTCGCTTTCGCTACGGCTTCCCCACACGGGTTAACCTCGCAACACACCGCAAACTCGCAGGCTCATTCTTCAAAAGGCACGCAGTCACGAGATACAGCAAGCTGCATCCGACGCTCCCACGGCTTGTAGGCACACGGTTTCAGGTACTATTTCACTCCGCTCCCGCGGTACTTTTCACCATTCCCTCACGGTACTATCCGCTATCGGTCACCAGGGAATATTTAGGCTTAGCGGGTGGTCCCGCCAGATTCACACGGGATTTCTCGGGCCCCGTGCTACTTGGGTGTCTCTTAAACGAGCCGTTGATGTTTCGTCTACGGGGGTCTTACCCTCTACGCCGGACCTTTCGCATGTCCTTCGACTACACCAACGGTTTCTGACTCGTCCTGTCGCCGGCAGACGACAGAAAAGAGATCCCACAACCCCGCATGCGCAACCCCTGCCGGGTATCACACGCATACGGTTTGGCCTCATCCGGTTTCGCTCGCCACTACTCCCGGAATCACGGTTGTTTTCTCTTCCTGAGGGTACTGAGATGTTTCACTTCCCCTCGTTCCCTCCACATGCCCTATGTGTTCAGGCATGGGTGACAGCCCATGACGACTGCCGGGTTTCCCCATTCGGAAACCCCCGGATCAAAGCCTGGTTGACGGCTCCCCGGGGACTATCGTGGCCTCCC